>NZ_CP060084.1:0-326250 GCF_014211975.1 Teredinibacter haidensis | reverse complement strand
ATCCACCCAGTTACCCGGCAGGGTAAGATTGGCCAGCGAAATCGCATAGAGTTGAACACTGGGGTTGGCAAAAGCGATTCGACGACGGTTATGAACACGCACGAAGATACGGTAATTATTGCTAATGTTTAGCTGGTCGTCGGCACGCTTATCGGCCAAGTTGGTAAACTCGGTATTGATATCGGCAATAGCTGCTGCAGCGGTTTGTTCCAGAACAACAATATCGGCAGCTCGCCCTCCCCAGGCAACCGCTCCCAGCCCCTGATCATCCATCCCATCTCGAACAAAAGGATCTGGGTTATAGGTTTCAACGGAGACTATACGCATTGCCGCACGACGATCTGCCAGCACTAGGGCGTTCGCATTGCGAGTATCGATTACCAGTGACGGTATCGGGTTTGCGGCCGGACGAACCTGGAACTCAGCGTCGTGCGTGACAATATTATCGTTGGCGTGGCTGGCAATGACCAACAGCGCCACTTCACTGCCGACATCTACAGGAACGTCCCAGCGAAACCCCAAGACCTGTGGTGTTGACGATTGTAAATGTGGCAGGTTTTTGGTTTCGGCAAGGCGCCAGGGTGCCGCTGCCGCAGGAAAGCTGCCCCAGGCACCAGCAGCAAAGTCCGGCGCCCTCGCCGGTGTTCCAGCGGTATCGGCAAAAAACAGGTGGACCTGGGTAGCCGCTGCATCACCACCTCCTGTATTTTGTACCTGTACGTAAACGAGGTTGATTTCGCCCGCGCGTAAACTAGACTCGCCAGAAAAATCTTCATCCATCTCCACGGCATCCATCACGGGGCCGAAATCCACAAAGGGCGCCGAATCAATACGGATATCGATACTCACATGCTCCTGGCTGGCCAGTGTTCGTCCCGCAGGCACGCGAGGGTCATCTATCAACCGCTGAGCAACATCGTATTGTCTGCCAGTATCACAGACGTGATTGCGCACTAATAAACGCACCACTGGTGCGCCGTTCAGATCACACTCATAAACTCCGCGACCAAAAGTTGCGACCCGCAAAACGTCCTTATTAACGGCGTTCACCGTATAGCGAATGGCTTCCATATCATAAATTTGCACCAATGGCAGACCGATATTCAAGGTTCTCCATACCGGATTGAACACTAACCCACCCACTGCAGCGGCAGGAGCCACAGCGTTGCGAATAACGTAAACGCCCGTAAGGGTTCCCACATAAAGAGTATGTGGGCCAGCGGCAACGTTAGGGCAGCCAGGGTCAAAAGCCAGTGCGAGAGAGGGACTAGGCCCCAGTCGATTGGCGACAGCGGCCGTCGCATTGATGTCGACACCGGAAATTTCCAGCCAATGACTGCCTTGATCACCACTGAGATAAACCGTGCCGTCGGGTTCAGCACAGCAAAATGCCACAATATTAGCGCTGGACGGGTGCACGGCAATTTGAGCAATCCAGCATCCGTTGGCAGGCACCGGACCGACGGCGTTCCAATCGGTACCGCCATTTGTGGTCAGAAAGACTTCGCCGCGCGATGTTGCCGCCCACCAGATACTATTCGCATTCGCGCCAGGGCCGTATGCAATGGCGCTAATTTGCGCATTGTAGAAAGCCGAAGTACTCCCCGCTGGCCGGAATTCCCGCAGATCTCCCAGGTTTTGGTTGCTCCAATCGTGGCCATCTGTCGTCCGGTACAAGGCTTTGTAACGACCGATAAGCCCCTCGTTGGCATTGCTGGGGTGATGCTCCAGTACGGCATAGAACGTGGATTTGTGGGAACCGCTAAAGCCCGAACCACGCTCCAGAATTTCCACTCGCATCTGCTCATCGGCGCCCACATCAGGAAGAGGGTTGGAATAGAGCCAATTGAAGTCCGTACTCTGCTGCACCTTGGCCTGGCTCACACCATTTTGGGTCGTAACGTGAAAGGCACGTACATCGTTGGGTTCAAAACCGATATCACCGCCATCTCCACCATACATATAGTGCCAAGTAAGGCCGCCATAGCTCACCCAGGTGCCGTTATCTTGCAAGCCGCCGCCGCACACCATCGGGAAATTCGGGTGGGAGGTAATGTCATTGGGTTGCGACGCGAGAATACCGTGGCTGCGCTTGCGCCAAGTATGGCCCAGATCGCCGGTCATGGAGATGCCGCCATCGTTCCCAACCCACACTTTGCGAATGTCTGAGTGATCGAAAACACAGGCATGCTGATCGGCATGCTGGGCGCGGTCGCCCTTATTGTATTGCAGCCAATCGATAATTTTATCCCAGTGCTTGCCACCATCGTAGCTGCGGTACATATCCACACTGCCGGTAATAATAACCTTAGGATCCTGTCGGTGTACCTCCAAGACTAGGTCATACCAAGCCTGCTTCCCTTTATCACCAGGCCTACTGCCCGTTTCTTCCCAGTTCGCGCCGCCATCGGAGCTATGGAAAACATTAGATGCCTTGTTATCTTGCAAGGCAAAAATGGCGTAAAGATGTTGCGGCTGCGCTGCGCAAAGTGCGATCTTCAGTCGATGAAATTTTCGTTTGTTAATATCGGCATCGGCTTTTGGAAATTTGTTGCTGCTGAGATAACGCCAAGCAATACCGGCAGCATCGGTGTCGTAAGTGTTGGTGGCTCGATCGTAGGTAGCAGCAAAGATTCCGCGCCCACGCAGAGCAACATAGACCGTGTATTTAGCCGGTGGCGGCCCTGTCGTATTGCCAAAGTTGACCACCACATCACTGGCGTCCTGCTTTGCTGCAGACGCCGGAGCAGAAGCTCCATCGACCACGTCTTGAGAAAACGTTGGGGGGTTAGGGAAGGCGCCCGAGGGAACTCCCCGCCACAAACCCCGCAAGGGAGAGGCAAGCCACAACCGTCGCGGCTCCCAGGGGTCGACGATAATACGCTCGAAGTTACGGCTGGCAATGGTACCGGTGCCGACATCGGGATGATCCAAACGACTCAAAATCTGACCACCATCGGTCGACCAATACAGTCCGGCGCCGGAGAGTTTGTAGTCATAATCAGCCTTGTTGAGCACCGGCTCGCCTGTTCCCACATAGAGCACCTGCGCATTACTGCGCCCAACCCCAAGCGCACCCACGGGCAAAGCCTGGGGTACATTGTTGGGAGGGCTAGGCGGCCTAAAGTCATCCAATACAGACCAGGTGTCACCGGCATTAGTGGTTTTCCACAAACCGCGTGGCGTACCAGCGTAGAGAATTTGCGCATTGATTGGATCTTGAGTAATACAACGAACGCGACCACCCACGTTGCGCGGCCCCAACGAGCGCCAGGGAAAGTTGGCGGCATTGGGATCCCTCCGGGCGGCGGAACCGGCATGGACGAGGACCTCATCTAAATTCTCACGCAGGCTGGTGGACGGGATGGACGCTATTCCTTCATTCGCTTCCTCTCGGGCATCGGGTTCGTCGTGCAATTCGGGGTCGTGAATGGGTTCAAAGCTGGTCATTGCTCTTCACTCTCCTAGCTCTGCCACTTAATACCGCGCAAAACGGCATTACCACTATCAACTGCTTCCAGCACCATTTCCCATACGCTCGCGAGACTGTCTACACGCGCCAAAAAATCCGGACGCGGATCACCATCGGCCTGAACCAACGCAAACAGTAGATAGCCATTGTTTGGCGCAGGATCGGCAGGGGTGGGCCATTGAATAGCGGGCATAATCGCCGAAGTATTGGCAGCAATATTGGCGAGATTTACCGTGCCGCGAGTTACCCAGGTACTGGGGTCTTCCAGGGTGGCGAAAGGAATATCAAATACCTCAACCGCGACGTTACTCAACGGACGACTACCAGCATTGTTCACCCGCACATAGATATGGTTAGTCTCACTGCCATCGAGCACATCACTTTTACGTAGGTCAGTACCATCAGCGAAGGTTGCGGCAGGGGTTGGGTCGGCGGCGTGAACCACAATGATGTCGTGGCTGCGCGCACCCCAGGCAGTTTCACCCAGGTTGCCCAGGTCGTCAAAACCGTCGCGCAACAAAGCGTCTGGCGGCGCGGGTAAAACCGGGGTTTGTCGCAATGCGGTTCGACGCTCAGTACCGATAAAACTGCCCGCTTTTGCCGGGTCTACCACAAGCCCCAGCCCGGCGGTATTTAGCGCATCCTGATCGGGGTCGCTAGCAATCGCCAATAGTGCTATTTCGCCGGTCAATTGCCCGGGTACATTCCATTTAAAGCCCACCACCAACGGCTGCCCCGACGGCAGAGAGTTGATTTGCTTACCACCCACTTTCTGCCAGACACCGCCATCTTCCACATTGGGAAACTGCGTCCAAAAATCCGCCTGCAGATCCGGTGCTTGTAGGGGCGCACCGGAAGCCTGCGCCCAATAAATATTGAGCTGAGCATTCGTAGAGCGGCCACTGCCAACATTATTCAACTGTAGGTAAACGATGTTTTTTTTACCCGCCGCCAGCGACTGGCTGCGCAAATGTTCGTCAAATTCCAACCCGTCCATGGCGCTGCCGAAGTAGCGGTAAGGCGGAGTATCGATACGAAGATCCAGCGCGCGATTTAACTGCATCACCGCTGTAGCACCAGCAGTCATCCTTGGATCGTGATTATTTGGCACCTGGTGGGCAGCGGCGTAGCGGCGCCCGTCATCAACAATATTATCGCGAATCAGTAGCTTTACAGGCGGTGCCCCGCCCAAGTCACACTCATAGGCACCGCGAGCGTGGGTGGCACAGCGCAACAAATTTTGCGCTGTGCCACCGGCATCCTGAAAGGTGACAGACTCGAGATCGAAAATCAGCGTAAGCGGTAGTCCGCCGTTAAAGGTGTGCCACTCAGGGTTAAAATTGGTGATAGAACCCGAGGGGGCAATGGCATTACGTATCACGTAAACACCCGCCATGGTGCCGCAATATAGGGTTTGGGTATTGGCCACATTGGTGGAGCTGCCAGGATCGAACACCAGGGCCGTGGCGGCCGAGGGGTTTAGCTGATCACTACCGCCACTACTACAAGGATCGCAACGACCGGAAATTTCGCACCAGGTCACGCCCCTATCGCCACTTAAAAAAACAAAACCCTGCGCGCCACCTACGGACGTTCTCAGGGTAACCGAAATAGCGATAATTGCGTCATTGCTGCGGTTGACCGCAACGCCGGTAATGTAGTTACCAGCGGACTGTACTGTAACCGCAGGATCTGAGTCGTGTACGGTGGCCGAAGCTGCCGCAGCCAGTTCCGTCCAGGCTGTTGCATTGGCATCGTTAGTAAAAAACAGCTGCCCCTGCTCTGTAGCCACCCACCAGTTGGTATTGGGGGTTTGCGGGGAGTAAACAATTTTTGAAACCGGATCGTTTGCCCCCGTGAAGGCACCCGTGTTGACCTGATTAAAATTAACCCCATTGGTGGATAAATAAGCGGCTCCATTGCGCCCCACAAGCACATGATTGGCCAGGGTTGGATGCTGGGCAATAATGCCGACAAAGGTCGCCCCGTGAACGCCGGCGATTCCTGTTCCGGCCACAGTGAGTGCAGCCTGCTGGTTAACATCGTTGCCGCCCACCTGAGGCACATCAGGCAGGCGATTCATATAATTGTTGCTACCAATTGCTGCAACAATGCTCTGAATAGTCGTTTGGTCAAACCCACCCTGCCAGGTGGCAAAAAAATTGCGCGGGTTTGTCGGGTCGAATGCGACCTCCCCACCGTCTGCCCCATTAACGTGGTACCAGGTTTGCCCGCCATAACTCAGCCAGGTGCCATTATCCTGCAAGCCACCGCCGTAAATGTAAGGGTATGTGGGATGACTGGAAATATCGTAAAACTGCGCGGCATTAATCCCCAAGCCACGCTCCCGCCAAGTCGTGCCCAGGTTCACAGAAGACGACAGACCACCATCGTTTCCTACCCAGATACGTCGCGGATCTGCAGCATCGAAAAGTAATGCGTGCTGATCTGCATGCTGTGCCCTGTCACCCAGATCGTGTTGCTGCCAGTTGAGAATTCGCGACCACACGGTGGTGCTGGCGACAGCATTGTGCCGTCCTAAAAAAAGCTCGACAGAACCGGTAATAATAATCGCAGGGTTGGACGGGTGAACGCCCAGTACCAAATCGTAAGAGGCCTGAGTACCCGTGTCGCCAGCCGCCGCTCGCGAACCGGTATCGACCCAGCTGGCTGCGTTACCCTGATTGTTCGACAGGAAAACGTTGGTTGTATTGTCAGCAGCACCAAGACCTGCAACGGCGGCAATCCAGTTAGACTGTTGGCGGCACACCGATATTTTTATGCGTGTAAACCCCGCAGGAAAAGCCGGTGTGATTTGCGTCCAAACAGAACCCGTTGCACCTTGCCAGCTATCGTTATTGCGGTTGTACACCGCGCGATAAACACCATTACCCCAAAGTGCTGCGTAAACGGTAACCGTGGTGGGCGGGGTGGTTCGACTCGCGCCGAAATCCACCCAAATATCGGACGCCTGCTGGCTGCCGGCGGCTGGAGCGGCCGCATGATCAATATTATCGCGATGGAAGTTAGGGGTACCGCCGAATACGGGAGGAATCCCGCGCGCCAAGCCTCGATCTGGGCTCGCTATCCACAGGCGCTTCGGTTCCCAAGGGTCGACCACAATGGTTTCGTATTGGCTGGCGCCTATATCGCCCTCTCCAATATCGGGTTCATCAATCTGCTGGAAGCTCTCGCCGCCGTTTGTAGACCAATAGAGACCGTTGCCGGGAATATCCCGCACCGTGCCAGCGGGCGGCGAGCGCGTCGGCTCACCTGTGCCTATGTAAAGAATTTCCGGATTGCTGTAACTGATGGCCACGGCGCCAATGGGTACACCGTGATGCACGCCCGGCGGGTCGAGGTAATCTAGCACCTCCCAAGTATCACCGGCATCGCGTGTGCGCCACAAACCGCCGTGACCACTGCCTGCATAGACGGTATCCGGATCGCGCTCATCTTGAGCCAAACAACGAATTCGTCCACCCAAATTCCTTGGGCCAAGGGGGCGCCAAGCACGAGAGGAAGCGAGACTATCCCGGCGGCCGTTATCTGCAGCGTGGGTCACAGCTTCGTCCGTTAAGCGGTTAAAATCCCAAGGGCTTACCGACCCCGATCGCCGGAGTAAATAATCGACTCGAGCCGATGGGTTATCGTGACGGCTTCCATCCTCTAGCGGCATGTTATCCGCGTCCTATGTAAAACCAGCTTTCAAATATGCCCCCCGGTACACCCACCATTTCCCGGCCGTATAGCACACCAGGGCTTGACGAAAGTGGTCGGTCTTTTTCATCCAATATACCGCCGCAACTGACTCTTACCCACACACGTCCGTTTTCATTTCCGGTAATACCCGAACTAATCATCTTGAAGAGATCGTCACGATTACTGGGGCCAGCCCAGGTAATCTCCATGGATTTAATTTGTGTGCGCCCCTTCAACACTCTGATAACGGCGGTGGGCTCATTCTCCAACACACCGGGCTCGAACAATACCTGCACAACCTGGGGCTGCGCTTTGTCTGTTTCAGACGATGCTGGCGAAGACATACCTAGCCTCAACTCGACCAAGAGATCCAACGCTCTATCCAGCTCAACAATTTGGTCGTGTGGCCAGCTAATACTCCTGATCACAGGGACATCGGCGTCAAACCCCACGCCCGGCAATCCCTGAGGCCCGCGAACCCCCTGTAACCCCTGTTCGCCTCGATCACCTTTTGGGCCAGCGGCACCGGTATCGCCCTTCTCCCCCGATGGACCAACGCTTCCGACAGGACCTGGCAACCCTCGCGGCCCGGCCACCCCCGGATCACCTTTGTCTCCACGCAGCCCAGTATCACCCTGCTCACCCTGAAGCCCCTGCAAACCTTGTATGCCTTGTAGGCCCGTGCTCCCCCGCTCACCCTGTTCACCCTGTAGACCTTGCGGCCCTATCGGTCCCGGCTCCCCTTCCTCACCCTGCGGCCCCACTAAGCCTCGCTCGCCCTGAAGTCCTTGTTCGCCTTGGTCTCCACGCGGGCCTACCGGGCCTTCATCACCTATTTCACCTTGCGGTCCAACAGGTCCTAGCGCACCGGTATCGCCCTTATCACCTTGAAGCCCCTGAACGCCAATATCACCCTTGGGGCCCGTCTCTCCGCGCAACCCAGCTTCACCCTTATCACCACGAGCACCCGCAGGACCGCGGGAACCTGTTGCGCCGACCAAACCTTGTATGCCTTGTGGCCCGGGGGAGCCGGCGTCACCCTGCGTGCCTTGTAAGCCAGGATCGCCCTGCAAACCTTGTGCGCCGGAATCACCCTTAGCACCAGGATCACCTTTATCGCCCTTTAAACCCTGCAGCCCCTGAGCACCAGTTTCGCCCTGCAGGCCTTGAGCACCGGTCGTCCCCGCTTCGCCTCGCAGGCCCTGCGGCCCGGCCGGGCCAACCGGCCCCTGCTCACCCCTTGGCCCCGGCAGACTGGGCTGGTCGCTGCTTACCGTGGGCCCGTCGTAGAGCCATTGGCCCAGAGCATTCTGACGCCAAGTTCCGGTGTGATTATGGTGGCCGGTGGTAGCGAATATTTCCGGGTCCTGCTGCAGCTGCGCGGCACCATCGACAAGATCAATGGTGGCCAGAATCAGCGTATTCACATCCGCATCGCCGGAAGGCTCTACCGCCAATTGCGGTACGAGGTTAATCACCGTCGAAGCACCATTGTGACGCAGGGCTTCTATATCCTGGTTTTCCCCTCGCAGCACTAACTGCCAAGGCGCACCATCGGCAGGCAGGCTCACCTGGGCAACCTCGTCGATAGAAAGCCTACTGCCACTGCGGGCAAAGGCCGCACCGGGCTGTACAGTAATGTCACCGTCGGCCAACTCGGCTTTCAGGCCCCAAGCGACACGGCCCAAACCAATACAGCTGCGAATATCGGCAATGCCCTCGCGCAGGCGATCCTGCAAATGCTGTAGATGCAGGGACGTGACTTTTTGCCCGTCGATAAAACGGCTGTGCGCGTCTTCTGTCATACCGTTATCTCCTTTGTAATCACATCAACTTCGCTGACGGCCAGATTGCCAAGAGCGCGGCTGATGATGGTCAGTTCAGCACTGGTAACCGAACTTCCGTTGGGATTATCAAGTAACAATTGCACGCTCACGCCGTCTTTGGTGGGTGTGAGTTCAATTGGTGTACTGTTGGTATTCAAACTGAGCTGTAACGGGGCCAGAGGCTTAGTTTCGGCGGCGAATCCAAGCACATGCAGGCGACCGGCCACTAAACCAAGGCTGGTGTCGCTGGCAAAAATAGCCGGTAGCGCACGCCAGGGCCCCGAGGGCGCACCCAGACGCACCGGATAGTGCCCGCTGTTGTTAGCCGCCGCCAGTGCCCAGGAGACTTCTCCCCGCTCAACCATAATCGCCGCCCAAAAGACATCGGCATCACTACTTTCAATGGGTTCGGCAAAGTCAAAGCTCAGCCATTGCTCATCTTCACCGCTCCAACTCTGAGGAGCACTAACCCCCGCCTCGATCGCTTCCGTGGGCGCCTCGTCTTTACCTCGCCACAACACAACGCGTGCTTCTGCGCGCGTGCTCGGCGTCGAGAGAGGAATCCGTATACCGGAGATTTGCACCAGGGGATCAATGTCATCGAGCCGCACACAAGCGGCCTTGCCGTTGCCTAGCACAAGTTCGCAAATACCGTTGGCGGCTGCTCCCAGTGGTGGCAGTGCACGCTGCAAAGGAAAGTCTGCAGATAACTTCAGCTGTACACCCAAAAGCGGCGGTTTAGCCTGGCCGGTGCCAGGTGAATCAAGCGCTATGGCAAGCTTGCCTTCCATTACATAATCGAAATTGAGATCCGACTCGCTGTTAAAGCTTTGCCGGTGCAACAGGCGCAAGGAGTGGCTGTACCGGTCTATATCCAAGTAACCCGAAGTTTTTGAGGTAAGCTCTATCGTCAAGGGGATTGAATCACTACGGGTAGCATCGCCAGCAAGAGCTTGTAACGGTGACGTCAATGATACGAGCAAAACGGCATTATCACTCCACTGCTCTTCACCCAGCTCACTCGCCACTCCCGGCTGAACCATGCCCGCATACTGCCAAACCGGCACACCTCCATTCAAAGTGATGGCAAGGTCTGACGGCAGGTCGGGCAGGGATAATTCCAGTTTGTCCTGTACAGTGGCAAAGGAAATGCTGTCCGGAAAGATTAACAACAAGCGCTCGGTACGGATCTCCTGCGCAAACGAATAAACCACCGGCACATCGCTATCACTTCCGTAGCGGGCGTCCGCAGGGCGACTTTTGAGTACTCGGCTTACATCATTGAGCAAATCAAACTTTGAACCCAGCCAAGCATGGGCACTGTAATCAGTAACAATATACGGTATCCGAATCCCGCTAACCGTAACCATGGCACCGAAGTCAATTACGACCTCCAATGGACTCGAGCTACTTTGCCGAACTTCACCCGCAAGCTTTGCCTCCGTGTAACCTGCGCGGGCGGCCTGCACTTTGACTAGGTATTCATCCACTAGCGCATTGGCAGGCAGGGTTACGCTGGTGCTGGCGCTGCTGGTACCATTGGCGGTAATCACTTTAATCGGTGGGTTTTGCACCGCATAGGCGAGTTGCTCTTCAACAAGCTGCACGCGGTGGGGCTCCTGGGATGCCGATACGTGTAGCCGCTTCCCAGAATAACCGCCGTTCCCTACCGAAATAGCCATTGCGCTTCCCTTTTTCTTTTCTGACTCTGCTATTGAAACGCCAGCGCTACCTGCATGCTATTGAAAGCATGCTCAAAGCCCTGGCCCGCGACACCTTCGTTTACCGGTATTTCGGCGGTTTCTACAAATAACTCGGTCATTCGGACCTTATCGGTTTCGCTAACATCAGCAACCTTGTTGTACTTCAGTGCGAGATTAACAAGTTCATTATTTGTCTGAAGTTTCTCAACCATCACTCCCACACTGACGTCTTTGGTAGCCACGTGAACATCGGAAAAAACCCCGATATTCACGTCGTCACGCGGAGCCATTACTAGGTCGATGGTTGTGCCAACGGTAACTCTTACGCCCGGCTCAATACTCTGGTTTAACACCCGCGGTTTTTTCGTCGGCTGTACGATATCCATGCCGCCCAAGGCTTCTAAAACTCTGGATTTTTCAGGTATCACCGAGGGCACCTGCTTGCCTTCGCGCAACACATTGGCTTTTGCCGGTTCGTCCTCCAGCTCTACAAACACCAGTTTTTCCGTCTGTGGCTGTGCCGCAAACCGAGTATTAGCGACAGCCGCCGACGCGCGGGTAATATCATTTGAAAAATTAAAAGATGCCATTTTTTGTCCCCTGCATTTAGTTACGCAAACGGTTATGCGCTTACTCTTGCCCTATACAGGCCGTTTAGCAAACCGGTGCCTACCGTCTTAAACGCCCTTCTGTCGTGTTTCCACATCACCCAACCGCAAACCAAGTGATTCCAGCGTTTTACGCGCTTCGGCCAGCGTAAGCCCGGTTAGCGGCGGAATTTCTACTGAATCGTCAACCTGGAGCGCGGTGGAAACCACCAGCGAAATTTTGTCACTCGGCAACACCGGAACACCGGGATCGGGAAGCTGTACCAGCAAAGGCTGGCGCAAGTATTCGGAATCGGGTTTTGCTGGCGCTAATTCCCGGCCAACAACGTCAATTAAACGTCCCACGGCAATGCCGAGTTCACTTAACTGGTTAAGTGCTGTGCCCAGTTCCACGCCTGTCACGTTTGGCATAAAGGCACCACTCTGGGCCATGGTAAGCTGCACACTGCTCTCTGTAGGTACCGTGATATTTTGCGTAGCCGCACTAAACCCGGGTGCGCTGGCCGTTACAATAAAGGCGCCCGCAGGTAGAGAAGTAAATACAAAAACGTCTTCACTGTTCACCGCGGCTTCTACTAGCCAGCCATCATCTCGCTCTGCCGTCACACGGACCTTAGAAAGGTCGATATCGACATTACCTAAAGTTACTTCGAGGGAGGTTTTCTGGCTGGCCGCGACAAATTCATTTAGCGAACGAATGCCGCCCACCAGTTCATTCCACGCCTGCGCGGTTATGGGTTCGCCGGGGGCGACCTCTTTCGCGGTAAATTCTTTTAGTTCCATAACTCTGCCTCTTTTCGAGAATCAGTTTGCGTTGGGGTTATGTTTTTTAGTTCCGTTTGATAATCTTTTATACCTCTAGACCCGGCACCGGATTTAATATTGTTTGCGAGCGAATGCGGCTGATTGCACTGTCGAGGGAAGCATCTTCATGGGGCAGATCGGCATCGCTCAACACCCACTTCTCATCGATATACTGCACTTCAACGTCTATACCCGCCGGGCGGAAACGTTCAATGCCGAGCTTGATAGTCTGCTTCACCAGCTCGCCTTCGCTTTCGTCGAAACCGATAAAACGTTGGGGTACAAACAGGCGCACTTTATAGGCTTGGCGCTCCAACCAACGCAGATGTATTTCGGCCGAATGCTTGGTGCTTTCGTCGTAACCGCTCGCATTCGAAAACAACGAAGCATCGGCAATCGCCGCACCATAACGCGGTGTTACCAGTTCGCGGTCGGCTAACACCAAGGGGTGAGTGGAGGCAAAGGGGTCTGAGCCAAAAATACCGTCCGGCAGCGGTGGCATAGCCTTGCGCAATGCGGCGAAGTGTCCATGTTGCACAAAGAAGGCGAAGCGGGTTTTACCTATGCCTACGCTTGGCATGGGCAGGCTGTCGCCGGCATGGGGAAACTTTGCCTCCCGATCGAGGTTTTTGGCGGGTGTGACGTTAACGAAACAGCTGGTATTGCTGCCGTTACCTTCGCCTTCATCGGCAAAAACAAAATCCTTGCTCTGGCTGAGGCCGGCACCTTTCGCATAGACTTGCTCCGCTGGCTGCTCGGCAAAACAGGCTCCCTGCCAGGCGTAGCAGCGACTGGTGACATCCTTGCCGTTCATTACTACCCTACCGCCCTGAGTGAAGATCACTTCCACACCGTCGGGTATTGCACCAAATATGCCGACGCCATGCCCCGCGTCACGATTCACCAGCATCGGGCTAAGCGTGCGCAAACCAACACCACGGATGCGAATTTCCAGCAGGGCATCTTCAAAACCTTTGCGCAGCAAATGAAACCGCTGCGTGTGCCTAACATTACGCGGCCCAAACTCTGCCACACGCTTGGGGTTTTCTTCGATACCCAAAAATTCCAACCCAGGGCTAATCGCTTCGGTTTTGTCTGTACCCGTTATAGGACGGTGAAGCGCCACCCGGTCGGTTACCGATGCTGCATGCCAAAAGCGATCGTCACTGTGCTCTATAGCCCCCAGTTTTAGATCAAGACAATTCG
Source organism: Teredinibacter haidensis (assembly GCF_014211975.1). Classification (NCBI taxonomy): domain Bacteria; kingdom Pseudomonadati; phylum Pseudomonadota; class Gammaproteobacteria; order Cellvibrionales; family Cellvibrionaceae; genus Teredinibacter; species Teredinibacter haidensis. The sequence goes on along the minus strand of NZ_CP060084.1, from coordinate 312,929 downwards.
CTGCCCCTTGCAACAATGCCCTTACGGTGCCGTTGCCCACTCGGTGGGTGGCGGCGATAACGCCAATGCGCTGGCGCACCGCCTCCAACAACGCTTGGGTGCCCACCGCTTTTGCGCCGGTTTGAATCAGGCCCTCAGCGGCTAGCGCAATATCGATCGGGTCACTGCCGGCAGGATCGTCGCTAAATACACGTAAGGGCATTTCACCGGGTATGGGCCACAGAGCCAAAAACGCATCTGCGAGGGCCTCCCGTTCGGCTAGATCACCATCACTGTTAACATTTGTGCGCAATGCGCTGAAGCGCTCACGAGCCTCGGTGAAACGCTGGAACAGTAGAGCGAGTTCGATACGAGTGATATGGTGCAGGGCACCGATACGCAGCAGGTCTATCAGCTCTCTGGCTTCGTACAGACGATGAGCCAGGCGAATACCCTGAAGATCCGCCGCCTGCACGTCCTGATCACGTACCAAAGCCCGGGTAACATTAGCCAGGAGCTTTCCCGGGCTCGCGGCCTCCAGGTGATAGGGAAAACGTTCCAGAACCCGTTTGGTGCGTCCATTCAGCGCGACACTCATAATCAGGCCCCCGCCCCAGCTTCCTGGGCCTTGACGGAACGCACCCAAAATCGCTCCAAGCCGGTATAGGGCAACGGTATATCTGGTACATCGATTTTGATACCGATATCCAGATATTCCACCCTGTCATAGCCAACACTCGAGACTTGATAAGTGTCTGATGCAGGAATCAGTGCCAGCAGTGCAACTGGATCAACCTGGCTGCCGCTAAACTGATTGAGCCCCTTTTGCACATCGCTCTGAATTTCTTTCTCGGCGCTGGTGATATTGCTCTCGGCATTGCCTATGGTGCCCGCACCTTCCATGGTCAGAGTTACTTCCAGGTCGAGCGCCACCAATGAACTGCCGATCTGCACATCAATGGTCCCAACTACCGGCCGCGCACCAACATCACTAGGTAATACATTACGTGTGCGCGGGCCGGTGTGCTCTGAGGTGGGAAATAGTTCCAACGCGACATCTAGCACTCCGTCAATATCCATCAGCAAGGCCACCAGTTGGTTGTAGACCAGCGTTTCACCCAGGCCCGCCTCGGCAATAAAATTTTCCGCGACCGTTGTTGCTGCACTCACCAGGGATTCCCGTTCACTCGGTGTCAGGTTCTGCAATAGCGGCTGAACAATCACATTGGCATCCACCGACATGTGTAGGTTTTCATCCAGGGTTCCGGTAGACACCGGAGGGCCATCGCCCAAAGCCGTGTCCTGTCCACCAGTGGGGGTCGCCGCGCCAAGCGGCAGAGCCGCCTCGATGGTGTGGCGAATGCGTACCCCGACAGGGCGAGTTTCTTCCAGTAATTGAATAGCGCTGCGCTTGTAGTCTTCAGCCTTTTCCGTACTGAGTTCCGGCAGCGCGATATCAAGGTTAACAATGCCGGGATGCTCGATAGGGTCTTCGGTAAAACGAATGTCTTTTTCCCGAACACCCGGCAGCCCGGTCAGTACCCCCAGCAGGGCTCCCACGGTTGCCTGACCAGCACTTTCTAAGGCACGACGGGCTCGCAGGCGCAGGGCTTCGTCACTTTCTTTGTTGGCTGCAAATAAGGTGGGCTCATCGTTGCTAACCGCATCAATACCCAGTACAGGACGGTTAATCGCAACAATCTTTCCAGCTTCCACAACACCGTCACTTCCCGTCGCAGTGGCCTGTATTGGCGCCTCCACACTCAGCTGCCCACGCTGTAGGGTGGCTGTCGCCGTGGTTTCAAAAACGCGGGCGGGCGCATCACCGGTGGTTAGTCGAGTACCGGAACTAATGGTGATATCGGCTGGCGCCGGAGTATTGCGACTAAAACTCACGGCTCCCTCAGCCACATCACGGCCCCAGCGGGTAATACCAACCAGCGCCACCAGATTATCCAAGTCACGTCCTGTTGCCGATTCTAAAAAACCGGCCTCGTAAACTTTTTCCAACTGGCCGGACAGTACCGCGTATTCGCGACCAATACTTTCCGCCAACAGGCGCGTCACACTACCGGGGCTGCGATCACTAAGCAGTGGCCCGTCAAAGCCACTACGCGCACTTTCGTAGTTAACATAGAAAGTCGTGCCCTCGGCAGGCCAAACTGCATCAACCGCTGGCAGCCCACCCTCTTTGGTTTTCCAGACCACATCGCGGCCATTGGATAATTCGTAATCGACATTCAGGGTAAAGCGCTGAAAAACATAGCTATCATCGGTGCTCTCTTTTTGTCCATAAACCCGCAAGGTGTTAGGTTTTATGCCGCTATCTGAACTCAGACGAAAGGGCGACTCCTCGTCCAACATGCGGAAGGTTTCACGTACATGCCCGCCGGTTAAGCCAACAAGCAAGTCATCAACAAATTGGGCGTAAGGCTCCGCTACGTAGCTCATTACGTACTCTCCTCTAAATTAAAGGGAACAATAATGTCCAGTGGCAACGCCTCACGTACCACTTTCACGCTCAGCTCAATGCGCACAACGTCTCGGGGTGGATTGTGTTGCGCCGACACTTCGGCCTTAAGTACTTTTTCGATTCTCGGCTCACGCTTGAGCGCCTGCAGTATGTAGAGTTTGATAAGGTTGCGTGTACGCTCCACATTGGGTTCACCAATAAGCTCGTGGTGACGCGAGCCATATTCCGGGTGCCCGAGTGGCGCAAGTTCGCCTTTATGGGTTTTCAAACGATTGGTGATAGCCTGTCGCAAAGTATCAACACCTCGCGCCACGCGCAGATCGATCTGTGCGCTAGCTTCCGGGCCGCGTTCACCGCGCAGGTCGGCGTTTTCCCAATAGCCCGGCGTACTGCGATAGTCCAACCACAGATCGAGGCCTAGAATTTCATCGAGATATTCTGTACCGCTATTTGCCACTATCTTTATCCTATTCGCGTTTTTTTGTTTCCGTTTCTTTCGACGTTAAAAACAATTGTATTAAGGCGGCCAGCCGTCCAGCAGCATTGGATTTGCCGGCGGCCCGAGAATACTCAAAATCCCCGGCCCGCTGGGAATCTGGTCACCCATTCGCACCAGTCCCATACCATCAACAGTAAATCCGGTGGACACCCCAAGTGAACCAATCGGCAACATATAGGGCGCACCACTTAACGAGTTAATCATCTGGCACAGCGAGCCAGCGACCGCCAAAGGCATACCGTTGAATGTCACCGTCGACTGCAGGATGGTGGTAATCACCCCCGCATCCGGCGGCCCCGTCATACCCGGCGATAACACCACGGCGCAACCAATGGAAACCGGCGGTTTGGACATGGAATTTCTCCGTATAAACAAATACACCCAATTTCACGACTGCCCCATAGGCAATCAAATAAACGCCGTTATCAGAGCAAGGCGCAACGCGCGAACATACGCTTGGCATTCACCACCGCGACATGCCGTGAATACATCTCTGCTGGCGACGGTCGCATCCGTAAACGCCAAATTCATATATCCAAACTTATGGGCAGCCGGCCCCGTTTAATTAACACGCTAACTTGAGCTGAACTGGGCCATACCGCCAAACTTCAATATCGAACCTTTACATTCCAGCTGCACATCTGCCTGGTTCTTTACGTTCATCCCCTGAATGTTCACATCCTGAGACGCCTTTAGATTCAGCTTGCCGGAAGCTTCAAGGCTAATATCGCCCTGCGCCTGAAAATCGATATTGGCCGCCGAAACGATTTTTAAATCACCATCCTGCTCGAGCTGTACTTCGGTTCCGCCAGCAGTAATTTGTATCGATTCATCATTGACGGTAATACTCATACCCGAGGGTAACTCCACATACAGATGCCGTTCTCCACCATCGTCGGGTATCTGATAAACCATTTCACTGGCGGCAGCTTCCGGCGGGTTGTGCTCTTCGTTATAGACACAGCCAATCACCATGGGCGCATTTAAATCGCCACCAAGAAATACCACCACCACCGCATCGTCAACCCTGGGCAACGCCGATAAGCCGTAACGCTGGACAGTGACTGGAACACGCATTAGTTCAACGCCACTGTTGCGCAAGCGCACATCCACTTGATGGTTATTGCCATCAGTATCGTTAGGATATACCGCCGCCACTATGCCCATTTCCGGCGCTCTCATTCGTGACAGTTCGTCGCGCACTATGGCCCTAAGGGTGTCGATTAATTCACTCATCTGCCATGCTCATATCAGAGACTCAACCCTCCACCACCACCGCTACCCTCTACACGCAAAGCGGTTATAAAACCGTTATCACCATCCAGCTGATGGGTAACCGCATGCACCCTTAACGGGCCGCTGTCGCCCTGCGGAAGATCCTTCAGTTCAACCCAGCTGCCAGGCCGCAGCTCGGGGCGCCCACCCAACCAAATGTCACCTCGCAGCTGCGCCCGCTGGGCTCTTGCATTGGCTGCATCGGTAAAAGCACTCGCAGCATCGCGGCTGTGAAAGGCAGCGGGCACCCGCGCCGGTTCACCCCCTGCACCCACTGGGTCGTGGGCCAGCCAGTGCCACTTATCACTGCCGGCAGAGCTCGCAGCACCATGCTCTGCCGCACCAACGGGTGCTAACGCCAGATTGCGCGACAGGCGCCAGTCGATTAAGTCGGCCCCATAGCGCAGCTCGGTAGTACCACTCTCCTTACTCGCAAGAATAAATCGCACGCCTCCATCACCCGCGCAGCTCAGCTCGGCCCCTGCCAGCTGAGCCAATTCGTAGAGGTAGGACCAAATAGTGCGGGTGTTATCAATGCAGTAGGAGGAAAGAGTTAGATCTGCCTCTACCTCGCTGCTTAAATCTCCCGCCATATCGCTAACGATGTCGCCCACACTCATATCGGCCCAAGACTGCGAGCGGCGCATATCACTAAGCGAGGCGGTACTAGACAAGCCCATCAGGGTGACAAAATCCGCTCCGCTATGAATACTCTGTACCGTGCCGGTCCATAAAGAATCTCCACCACTACTACCTCCCAGCCCCGGTACGGCAGCCAGTAAACCACCGCTATCCGCTTCCAGGCTCAATCTTAGGCTGAGCTCTGCCCCTGGCGAGGCGCTGGCCAGCCGGGATTGTGGCCATAAATTGAGCTGAACCCGGTCGTGAGAATTAAAGCCCAGATCAACCCGCGCGCTCACCAGCCCCGCCTCAGCAGCGGTAAAGCTGTCGCCGTCCAAGGTGATGGTGGCACTGGGTTTAGCAAGGCTCATGGCTGAAACTGCTCCAAGTTAATGCCGGCTCTTCTTGCCTCTTCAGCCAGGGTCTCGGCCAGCTCGGCAATCTGCAGGGCCTTGCCGCCGCCACCCTGCTCAGGTGTTGTTGGCAGACCTCCGATGGCATGACTTGCCTGGGCCGGTTGTGAACGGTGAGCGGAGCCGTTGCGAGCGAGTCCGCTGGCGGGTGCCACTGCCTCACTTTCCTCTGCACGGGCAGCCAGGCCACGCAGACCCACGAGTCCTTCTGCTTTAACAGATACTATTTCGCCGGGTTTATAGTCGTGCGCATTTGACGGCTCAGCGTTCGCTACGGGAAGTGCTTTTTTCTGGTGAGCATCATGACCACTGGACGTTAATTTTTTTGTTTTTGAAGGGTTGGCTGTTAATAACAGTTCAGATGAGTTTATCTGTTCACCTGAAGAATTTTTTTTATCGAGAATTTGTGCTAATTTTTTTTCCAGTTTTGTTTCTGCGGTACTCTGCTCGGTTATTGTTGGGTTTGAGCGATTTTTATTTTCTGAGTCAAAAATCTGCTCTGAACTTGCGGAACGCCCATCGGTTTTAATGACTGAGTTCCAGGCCATCTGCCCCCACTTATCCGCTAACAGTTTCTCCGCTTTACGACGATCAATGAAATATTTTTCTGATTTAAGGATCTTTATATCCCGTGTTTTTTTCGATTGATTACTTTCAATATCAGCAGTATCTCGTTTACGTTTTATTTGCGCTTTAGTGCTATTTTTTGCCGATGTTTTTTTATCGCAAATGGTTTTTCCAAACGTTTGGTTTGGCCGTGGCTTAGGTGTGGCATCAGTACTTCTGTTTGCTTGCTGTAACACCGTTACTTTCTGATAAAGCCTATGGGCAATATCTTCGTTTTGCGGTTTATCTCCCGCAGACTGAGCTTCAGTAGATGCTACCGGCTCTGCCTCCACTTGTTTCGATACCGGCGTTTTTTTTACGTCGGCTTTTTGATACGGATGTTTTTCGTTGGTTTGCACTGTCTCACGGTCGGAAATTTTTGCTGCGTGTATTTTTTTTTGTCTGGTTGATTTAGGCGTTTCGACGCTGGGGTTTAAACCGGCGGCATTGGCCTGCGTTTTTAACGTAGCCGCCAGCGGCGCGTCTGGCAGTGGACTGGCAAAGAATATGTCGAGCGTTTGTTCGTCCAGCAAGCCTCCTGACTGGTATAACGCAGGGGCCAACGCGCCATCTAGGCGCGACAGTTTTTCAGCTGCCACCCTATCCGCCTCGGCAAACTCCCGCAGCGGCTGACTTTGATGAACCAGCACTTTCAGCAAATCTGGTGGGTATGCTGGCGGTAAAAACCCCACGCTCATGCAGCACTCTCCTGGTCGGAAGTTTTTTCACCCGAAAGCATTTCCAGGTACAAAAGTACTTGGCCCACGGTAAGTTCCGAGCACTCCGACGGTGTCCAACCGAACTCTTTTGCCAGCACAAAAACCGCCTTGGTAAGGGGGGCTTTAACGGCCTGCTGCAACTCGTCTTCCGACAAACTCAAACCCGAGATGCGGTTAACTTCTGCCAGCAAAAACTGCGTTAAACCCGCGGGTAGTTTGCCCACCTGTTCGATACTCATCGCCGGTTCTACCAGCGCCTGCTGCACCATTAATACACTGGTTAACAGACCCTCGTCTTTAGCCGCCTTGCCCACTCGCTGAACATCATTAACCGTTAGCGGCCGCATCAACACTTCGGCATCGCTGCCCGACAAGGTATCCGGCAGCAACGCTGCCGGAAGCGTTATGTTGTACTTCTGTGCACCGCCTGCCAGCAGGTCATTAGCGCTTAGAAATGCCATCACACTTTACCCCGCTGTCGCATCTTCAACTTTTACCCACAAAGCCTTAAAACTCACTTGTTCCATGGCGAAGTCGTCTTCCGGCAAATCGTAATTCCACTCGTTCAGTTTTACACCCATCACCGTAACGGAAGCGCTGTTGCCCGGTATTGATGGGTTTTCAAGACGAACATTTAAGTTAAAGGCCGGACTAGTAAAGGTGCCCTGCGGGCGTGAATTAGCTGCGTCACCTAACATTAGTTTCAGCAGCGCACCGTTGATGTAGGCACGGTCTATGGTGCCGAAAACATTGATATTCCCCGGTCGCAATTCCGTGGCGAAGCGCTGCCCTAACTCGTGGAAAGGCTCGGTATCGCTAGTCACTTTTACGGTCACACCTGTCGCGCGGCCAATCGGGGTAAGGGCAAATTCTTCGGTGACCACCGCAGCGGCATCACCTTCCACACCCTGCTCTACGGCAACGGAAATAGTGCCATCTGATCCTCGGTAAACATTATTAGCCATTGTTGCTTGCTCCTTTATTCGAGATTCATGATGACTTTCACAAAGTCAATCGAGAAGGTAGGTTTAAGGGTGAGCGTCACCAGAGCGATACCATTAATTTCCTGCGCGCGAGTTGCGGTGACATCCAGACTGTATTCGGTGAGCATTTCATCCAGTACCATGCCCGCAAAAAAGCCATCTAAAGTCGCTTTTAAGGCAGCACGAACCCGCACGTTGTTGAGTTTGCCAATGTAAGGGTTGCTACCTTTGCGCACACCGGCCTTGGCGTAGTCGACTGTACGACGAACGGAGATTTGCTTGAACGCACCGGTATCGGTGGTAATGCCCTTAAGTGCTCGATAGCCAAAGTGTTTGTGCAAGACCATGACTCGGTTCTGCAGCAGGTTTTTCTGTTCGGCACGCGTGTATTCTGTAGTCAAACCCTCGGCCGCCAGATCTTTATTGGTAAGGCTAATATGCGGAGCTAAAGTGGACAGGCGACCGGCCACCAACGCTGCCGCGTAAGAGCCGGGTAGGTTAACCAGATTTCCACTGCGGGCATCGGTGGACTTAATACCGGGGCCGACCAAAATCACGCGCTTGTTACTCACGGCTCCTGCATCGCTACTGACAACACTAGACACCGTGTCACTGGTTACACCCAGTACGGCCATACGTTCCAAGCCGTCGTTTTCAGTCGCCTCCAAGTGTGCCAATACCCGCGAAGCGGCTTGAGCAGCTCCGAACCCAGCAGCGACCAGAATATTCACCGGCTGTGTCGCCAACCGGGCCAGCCCGGTCTGCAACTGAGTCGCCGTGGCGTTTTCACCGTTGTTGGAGCCAGCCGTTGTATCATCCAGATCGTCTGCGGCTGTCGCCTCATCAGCCGCTGCCAATGCGCCAGCAGTGATAAGTTGAGTAGACGAAGCAACAATAGCGGTGTGTAAATCCAGCGCGGTAGCACCTTCAAACACCTCTTTGTTTCCTGCGTACTCCAGCTCCAATTTAGCTGTCGCTCCGGAGGTAAGCGTAGCCTTAATATCATTGGCCCAGGTGCCTCCAGAAGTTGCCGTGAGGGTGAACAGCACGGCGTCGGCAGAGTCGCGCACGCTAATCACTCGCGCCACCGGAGTGCCGTTGGCAACGCGCACGGCATACACCGTCGAACCACCACCGTTAAACACCTGAGCCAACGCCCGTACAAGGCTCAGCGGATTACCGGTAGTAGACCATTCGTCATATTGACCAAAGGTATCCAAAGCTTCTGTGTAGGAGCCCAGAATTTGCACTTCATTCACCGGCCCGCGATTTGCCGTGCCCACAATACCTATGTTGCCGGTGCTGATACCGCCCACACCAATTAAACCTTCCGCCCGCACATCTATGTAGGTGCCCGGTAGAATCATTTCGCCGATACTTTCGCTCATGCGAACTCCTCCTCTCGTTTGTTTAAAACCGCGCTTTAATGCCTGTACAAGCGGGGCGATCTGTTGAAACTATTAACGTGTTAAAAAATACTCACCATTGAACAACCACAGGAATACAACATCCTGAAAACGATGAGCTACTCCAAAACGATCTGTTCCTCTTCCACACCCAAACCATCCTGGCTGCTGAGCAGGGTGATTCGCTCGATAATGCCCCCGGAAGCATCTGGCAACTCGACGATACTCTCGTAATCAAACTGCCACTCGAGGGTTCGCACCCGCATGGGCGGTGGAAATTCTCGAAAGGTTGTCACTGGCCCAATATTGATAATCTCCAGGTCCCGCAAGCCCTGAATGGTTTGATCGGACATGGCGTCGTACACCAAATCGCTCAGGCTCTCTGCATCGACGTTGTTTCCAGCCACAGAAGCAATCCGCAGTAGCCCACGCAACTGATAAACCACCCGCTCCCACTGACCGATAAAATATTCGGCTTCCACCAAACCATCAGCTGGCAGCCCTGCACCAAAAGTTAGCTGGCCCGCCGCAGCGTTAACGGTAAATTCCCCCGCACCGGGCGAGGCGGCGACCAAGGTAAACGGCACGCCGTTGCGCTCGACCTGTATGTCCGCTGCCCCCAGCGGTGTGTTCGAGCCACTGGCATCCACCAGGCCTCCGTGAAGCAGGGTTAATTTCAACCTGTCTGCGCTCAACAGGGATACCGCCGTATCGTCAGCCAAAACCGGATTACTTAAATCTACCGCCGTACGCTCGGCCAACGCACCGTTTTGTAGTTGCCGATGCTCACCCAGCCCCCGCGAGGGATTGAGCAACTGCGCCAGCGAAACCACTACCGCAGGCAATTCTGGCGGGGTAGCGGGTTCTGCCACGCCAATGCCCAGCGAAGGAACCAACAGCTCCGCACTGAGGTGGCTACGCACCGCTTCGAGTAACCGGGCAGCGGCAATCATCAGGGCGCCGCCGCTGGATCGGCCAGGTCGAGAAGATAGGCCATCGCCCGGCTCAAGGCCTGGTTACTGGGGTTGCCCGGCTTCAGAGAGGTGGCCCCCAGAGGGTTTTGCCCGGCGGTGCCACTGACATCCATCCACTCCCGCATGACCTTTACCCACCCAATTTGCCGCGCGGTCTGCTCCCCCTCATCGAACGCCGCCTGACTAGAGCCCAGCAGCGCCTCCTGCCAACTCTCGTGGTTGCTGGGGCGTAGTATGCCGCCCAGCATTTTGCTGTCGTAACCACTGCGATCGCTGCCTTTCTCGCTCAAAGCGCCACCCGATACCAGCGTTCGCCATTCGTTCACGCGGCGGCGATCGAGGTTCCAGTTACGAAATACCTGATAGATTTTATTGACGTTATTGTTCTGGCTGTCCCGCAGGTTAGTGGTCATATGCGTGGTGGCCGCCATACTGAGAATGGCGCCAAAATCACCCGCATAACTCATCAGAGCTTCAGTCGCTTCGGCGGTTTCAGGGTTGTGTATGTAGTTGTAGCCTTCGTCTTCAACCACGTTGACGATGGGGCTTGCTCCACCGAGATTGCGCTCGGGCGGAACCGCGCCTTTTTCTCCATAGCGTACCGCCTGGGCGGCCTTATAAGCGTGATAGAGGTAGTAGTCGCTGGCGTCGGCGCTAGTGTCCAGCTTTTTGAATTTAGCCGCTTCCTCGTCGTGATCGGCGCGACCGTCCTCCTCATCACCGTGATCGGCAAAAACGGCTCCGGCAGGAAGTTCGTATTCCACATCGGCGGGAAAGCTCATTTCCCACTTCAGTTTATTAGTGACGGCACCACCGGGCTGAACCACGGTAGCCGAGAGGTAAGTCATGTATTCGGTGAGCGTCATAGGTGCGATGGGTGCGGGCACAACCTGCGCATCGCTGCCGTCTTCGCTGGCCGAAAACTGCAACTGGTAACGGTCGGAACGGATATACAGATCGCCCGTTCCCTCCCACCACAGTTTTACCAACTGGCGGCGACCGCTGGGATAAACCTCGGCAGCGACATCACGTGTTGCCAGCTCGCTATCGTGATGCAGAGTACCTTCATCGAATACCCGCACGTAGCGACGATTTACGACATTACCCGCTGGTTTTTCCGGAATGCGTGTATCTCGCACGATAGCAGGCAACCAAAACCAGCCTACTAGGCAAGCCGCCAGCCAAATGGCAAAGATTATCCAAAACCCTTCTGCCGCGAAGGGGTTGGTAACATCGTCACTCCAGGTAATTAGCCGTGGAAAAATACTGAAAAAGACAAAAAATAGAAGCAACAGCGCAAACGGCAGGGCGTAAACAAAACCGATGGCCATGCGCCCTCCGCGGTCACCGCGTCCTAGGGCAACGAAACCCAGCACCGCCTGGATGGCCGAAAATATGGCTGGGATGGCGAAGAGTACCGGCCAGGAAAAGCCCGGGTGCAGATCATCCACCCCCATTGTGGAGAGCAAAAGAATGCCGCATACACCTGAAATAATGGTGCCGACCATTCCCAGCCAGTAGCGGCCTTCCACACCTCCAGTGGTGAGCGTTCCCAGCAGCGCGCCATAACCAATGGTGGCCGGCAACGCGAAGAGCATGGGCATGGAAACAAACTCCATCCAGGCGCGCTCGGTACGCTTGCTATCATCCTTCAGCAGAATGTTGCCGCCCTTGGGCAATGCCGCGACCACCAAAGGCAGCGCAATGGCGGGAACAAACAATAGGCTCAGCCAACCCCACCAGCTGCCGTAACCATAGCCGTAGCCTTTAGCGACAATACCGTGGCGCAGCATGTTGTAGCCGTCTTTGATAAAGTCGGCATCCAGTGTTTCGGGGCCGAGGTCGTCGAGATGTTTCTCAAATTCGCCGTAACCGGTACGGCGACGGCTCTGCGCGGTATAGACCTGCTCGAGGGCGTCGGCATAGGCGCCAAAAAACTCTGTTGGCAGCTCTTCCGAAGGCCACCACACATCCCAGTCCTGACCGCTGCGGGTGCTGTCTCTTCGCAATAGCGTACGCGCTACCAACGCATCCATTTCGGCTTCAATATCGGCGTGAAACTTCTTTACGTCGTGCGGCGGATCCTGCCACTGGTAATCGTTGATATAGGGGTGAGAAACCACATCCGCGCCAATATGGCAGAGATGCCCAAGTACGAAGGCGCGCATTTTATCCAGCTTCGCTTCTCGGTCGGCACCCGCAGGCATCGAATCGTTTACTTTCGACCAGAAGGCCATAATGAAATCGCAGGTTTGAGCGTTGACCAGTTCCCTATCTGGGTCCGGCGTGCCCTTGTGGACAGTATCGAATACCCAGTCCTGCCCCGGCGCCAGTAGGTGCGAAAAGGCCGTTAGATCCGGCCCCATGGAGCCCAACACTGCGTACTGGGAAATGGGGTAGCTGTCGCTATCAGCCCCCACGGGCGTCGCGAATAATATGCCGGGAAGCTGCGTACGTGGACGAGGTTCACTCTCAAAAATCCGCGAAGTTTCACTCGCGATAGCCAGTAGTTGGCGATCCAGTGTGGTTACATTCGCGCCACCGGCGTTAACTTTGGTTTGCAGCACTGTTTTGATGCTGTGCACCCGTTCGCGGGCGAGTAGCATTATGGCTTTGTGTGTCAGAACGGCTGGCATGTTAAACCCCCACGCTTGCGGAACCAGAAACAGATGAACTACCCACCTGATCCGGCAGAGCATCCTGAAGGCGAACAAAGGCCGTGCTGGTTTCGTCCAGCCCTGTCGCCACTTTTTCGGAGAGGTTGTCCAGTACATCCAACACAGGTGTAAGCAGCTCACCCAGGTCGAGAGACTCGAACAAGCTCAACACATCGTCATAAATTTCCAGCGGCGTTTTTAAGATCTCCTCTGCATCGAGTTTGCCCAGGACCCGCGTGCTGGTGTCCTGCAGATTGGTAATGCCCTCGGTAAGACTACCGAGGGCGTCGAAACTCAAGACTTGGTTCTGGCTACCTGTAAAGGCAGTGACAACATCACCCAGGAGGGTGTTGGGGTGCAGGGCTTCAATTTTCTGCCTCGCTGCGGTGTGGATCTCATCCAGCTCTATCATTAGATCCGCTAGGCTCAGCTGGCTTTCCAGTGCCTGCAGGTCGTCTATCGCATCCAGCACTGGGTTGAGGAAACCGTCCAGAAAAACGTCCAACCGACCCTTTGCCGCCGTTAGCAACGGCGTAAAAATATTCGCCAGACGCTCGGGCGTTGCCACGTCGAAGGTGTTGTTAACCACCTGTTGTAAGCCCTGATCCAAATTGCCAATACCGAGAAAGCCGAGAATTTGCTGGAACAGATCACGGGCAAAGCTCAGAGGGATAAAGGCCTCGCGCAGTTGGTTTACGGACAAATCGACTTCGGATAAACCTTCATTGGCCAGTTCCGTGAACGCCGCACTGGCCTCATTGAGCGCCACTAAATAGCGCTGCCGATGAATGGCAAAGCCACCGATGGCCTCTTCCAGTTCCAGCGCGCGGGCACACTGCTGCAGTTCGGTTTTAACCTCACCGTCCACCAAGGTACTTATCGCGCTGTTAATAGCGCTAACTTCAGGCTGCAGCTGTAACACAATAGCCTGGGGATCAACCTGCTGCACCGCACCCTTGGCCTGCTCTATTGCTGCAGAGGCGGTACTGGCAAGGCCAGTGAGGATGGAGGTTCCACTGTTGCTGGTAAGCCACTGGAGTATGGCCTGAAAGCTGTCAGCGCGGCCACCGGCTCCCCCGAGCAGACTGTTGATAACACTACCTAACAGATAACCCAGCTCCAGCTGGGACAAGCTGTTGCTCTGGGATTTCAGCTCGTTCACTAGGTTTTCCAGCGTCGGTTGCAACTGACTAGGGTCGAGCGGGTCGAGTAGATCAAGCGCCTGCTGGCGCACATCCAGCAGTTGTTCTTCCCAGCTATCTAATTTCAAGCTACCGAATACGGTAGCGCGCAATTCGGACAGCTGGTCTTCCAACGGTTGTAGTAACTCCGAGGGTTTGTATTCGTCCACCTTGGCCAGAAAATCATCAAACCCCTGATTGACGGGAGCGAGCACCTCGCTGAGATTAAAGCTGCCAATCGCCGATTTCACCTCGTCGATAGCATCCTGTAGAGGCTCCAGGGCAACCGTGGGGGTAAGGCTTTCAATTTCCGTTTGCAGATCCGCCAATGCCGTGTTGATTTCACTCAACAGCTCAGCCGGGTCAGCCTCACGCACAATATCGAGAATTTCATCGTACTTGGTCTGGATACCCGCCAGTGCGGCTTCCAGATCTGGGCGCAGCGCGAATTTACCGTCCGGCCCCAGTTGCAGCAGACTTTTGATGTCGTTACTAAAAGCATTGATATCGACCGATTTGACCGGCTTAACTAGGTCCACCACATCCTGCTCCATGGAATCGGGCAGCATATCAAAGGGAACCTTGCCCACAACGCCGGTGGTGGTATCCAGCACATCGACCACGGTATCAAAATAGGGCGTCATATCGGCCTGACTGAGCAGTTGGGCGAAATTTTCGATCTGTTCAGAAACTTCGCCAATGACCTGATCGAGCTTCAGGCTGTCGACATAGGTTTTAGCCGTTTGAAATACGTCCTCAATCGCATTCTTTACCGTATCAACCGCCAGCTCAGCACTTTCCAGACCTGTTTGCAGCGTTTCAATAGCTGTTTCCAGCAACGCTTGAATTTGTGCGACAAGGTCTCCGATAAATGCCAGCGCATCGGCAATGGGATCCAGCACTGTACGAATGGCATTGGCGATACTTTCCACCGGTATGGCCTGTACTGCATTTTCGATAGTATCTAAACCCTGCTTGACCGTGAGTTTTACGCTTTGCAGTGCTTTGGTAAGCTCCTCCGGCAACGCCATCACCGCGTCTATACCATCGGTAACCGGCGCGGTAAGAGAGCCTATATCGTAAGTATCTATGCCACTGGCCAGCTCGCTCACCCTGCCTTGAATACGCGTTAGCCAGCTGTCGAGAGTCTCCGCTGGGGCATTGGAAAAATCCACGACAAACAGCGGTTGCAGCGTATCAGCGAGACTTTGCACTATGCTGTCGAAAGGACTGAGATCCAGGCTACCCAGTTGGCTCGATGCCTGTTTTATCGCCTGGCGAAGCTTGTTAGGATTCAACTGCACCAGGGTTGCCTCACCAAAGCCCATACCCTGAGCGATGCCGTCGCGGAGTGCGATTACCGGCAATGCCACATTCTGCAAGGCCAGCTTGGCGGCGGCGACCGCAGCGTCATCGGCAATATCGAGATTGCTGATCATCTGCGGTAAAGGCTCACCGCCAGTTTCCTGAAGCTGCTTATTCACCTGCGCGACACCAGCAGTGATACTGTCCGCATCCAGTTGTTTGCCAACGAAGCTAGCCAACTGATTACCTTCATTCAACTGATGCCATATGGTCATCAGGTGGCCAATCAACTGCGTAATGGCCTGCACCGCCGGTAGCAGCTGTGGTAACTGCAGCTTGTCTGAATCCAAAGTTGTGCCGGTTAACTGCGCCAAACTTTCGAGCAGGCTTTTGGCCGCATCCAGGCTTGTGTTTCCCTGTAGAAAGCCAGACAAATCACTGAGCTTGGAGAGAAAGTCGCTGCTGCCGCTAATCTGCTCTTCCAGCCCGGATTCAAAATCCTGAAGTGCATTAGGCCAATCCAACTCGGCCAACTGCTCAGCCAGGGAGATCGCATTTTGCAGCGGGCCAAGCACCTCATTGGCCACTGGCAAATTAGCCAAAGCCGGTGAGATTTGTGTGAGTACACTATTCAATGAGTCGGTAATACTGCTGAGATCGATGCCACCAGCCAGACTGCCAGCCTCGCCGAATTCCGAGGTCATATCGGGTAGAGACACGCCACCCATTTCGCCCAGTGCGGTGGTGACATTGGCGCCCAGATCGGTGAGGTTCGTGCTGACATCGAACTTGTCGCTTAAGATATCGCTCAAAGCCATGGTTAGGTATCTCCAGCGGGAGGGTTGTCGAACAGGCTTTCTAGCCCGCTGAAAGCATCCGCAGCACCAGAGAGTGCATCACGCAGCGAATCTGCCGCAGGCTCAATGGGCTGCAGCAGATCGCCTATATCCGGCAGCGGCACCAACAGGCCCGGCAGATCGAGCAGATCCAGCCCCAAGTCGATATCCAAACCCAGATCGGGCGCTTCGAGCCCTAGATCCGACCCGGGAGGTTCGGGTGGCTCTGTGTACTCGCGCAGGCGGATGCGATAGTGGAATTGGTTAGGTGTATCGGCACTTTCTTCAATATGCAAAGCTTCGATCAATACCTGCTCCAACTCAGCTTCGGTAACAATGTCAGCGACAAAGTCCACCGGATCCCCCGCGAGGAAGGCGGGACGAATATTGTTGATTAAAAACTCGTCGCGAGCTTCATCTCCGTATAGTGAGCCGCTAATGTCTACAACCAGAGCACTACGACCCAGGTCTTGATGAAGGTCGCCGGAGAGTCCTGGAATAGGCAAACGAACCAGGCGACGCGATTCATGAGCCTGAATATTGGCGATACGCGGAATTTCCCAACCGCTAATCATCGGACGCACCAACATCAGAGCGCCCAACTTTCTATTGCGAAAAATACCTTGTGGCAGAAACGTTGCGCAATGCAGTTACTCACACAACCGTACAGTAAATTTGGGATGTACACGGATGGAGAATCCATTTGCTTTTCCTTGCTCGCTGGCAGTGCTTGGCACACCTTTTTTAACGCGCCATAGCTGGTTAGCCAGATCTTATCCACGACATATAATTGCTTCCAAACTAAACAGATCAGTATCCCGAAGGCCGCAAAACAAATCTCGTTGCGACTGAATAAAGTAAGCGATACAAATTTTTTGCGCTATTTTTCAGGAGGCAGCGGTTACAGGCTATCCCATGGCTATCGTTAACAAAATAAGCATTAGTGACTAGCAAGAACTAGATATCTCGCTAAAGATCTACAAAAAAATAGATCTTTAGGTTTATATTTTGTGGTAGCAGAAAGGATTGATTATCGACCTCAAATCAATTTCAAAAGGCAGTGGCGACGGCGGGAACGGGCGGAAATACAGTGTATAGGATAAATAAACGACAACGCCTGTGACGTTAAAAGTAGCGCATACCCGTTAACATTTAAACGAACGGAACAAATTGGAATATTGAGAGAGCACCACTAATTAAGTTCAAATATGCTCTAGCCTCGATCAAAATTTCCCTGGTCGGTACCGCTTTAAATGGCTGTGGAAGTTCTAGCTGCAGGGATTTTCGTTCGCCGATAGAGTGCCGCCGCTTCGCAGCGGCTTTTCACTTTCAAACGATCGAGAATCTGATGGACGTGATTTTTTACTGTTGAAAGCTGTATATCCAGCTCGCGTGCGATTTCTTTATTGGAAAAACCATTTTCGATAAGCTGAACAACGTGTTTTTGCCGCTCTGTCAACTTGATATCGGCATTGAATGTGGCGCCGCCAGTGCTACTGCGATAACCCTGGTTCAACAACCGGGCAGTGTAGGCCGGGTAGTACAAACGACCGGCAAACACGGTAAAAATACAGTGCCTTAGATCATCAACACTGTCGTTCGCGGAAATAACCCCCTCTACGCCAGATGTAATACAATCACAGATAACAGACTCGCTGTAGGAAGGAACAAACAAAATTATTTTTAGTTCAGCCACCAACGCTTTAAGCCGGGATACCAAGGTAAAACTGTCATCCAATTGGCTATCAATTAAAATAATATCAGCGCCATATTCTTCGAGAATGTTTTTTTCAAGCTTGTAACGTTCACCATTTGCATTCAACGTTTGGACAAGCGATGCAGAGAAAACAGGTATCTGCATATTCACCCCTTCATCCAAAGCGTTCAAATAACCCGCTAGGCTTTCTCGATACAGTCGGTTTTTAATGACTAAATCTAAATGGATATCCATAACCATAGATACTCGTCTACAAAAAAGGCGTGTCAATCATTCGCGTGGCATAAAATCTTAAAACGGATTATTTAGCACGCCAAGAATATTTCAAGAGGAAGGTCGATCGATTATGTCATAGCTAATTCGCGGAAACTACACCCAATCAGTTGTGCCCCTCTCCATAAAAGCACATAAATTAAAGGGTTTTTTTGCAAGGAGGGCACTCGTTGAATCATACGACACGAACATATCGCTTAACACCAGCAACCCTCCCCAGCCCGTATATCGACTCCAAAATACAGCTGTTGTCCCTATAAATAATGAAGTCTAACAAGTGAGCATTAACAAATATAAAAAGGTTAAGCGCATCGAAACCAGTATCATTTGCGTTTTTATTTCTGTATAAAACGAACTTTATGCTGATGGCCCAGTCAGACCGCTAACAGCATAGCTGTAACCTCTGGTGTTGTTTTTTTCAGAGGCTCCCAAAAAATTATCCGAACAACCCCACTAGTGGAGTTGAAAGATCAGGAGTTCAAAAAAATGAAAAAGATGAGTAAAACTGTTGCCCTATCCAGCGCTATTGCCGCAGGTGTTATGATGGCTGGTGCCAACGATGTACTGGCGGGCAGCAAAGCAAAAATGGAGAAATGCTACGGCATTGTGAAAGCAGGCAAAAACGACTGTGCCATTAAGAGCCAGGGTACCAGCTGTGCGGGCCAGGCGAAAAAAGATGGTATTGCGGACGCATGGATTTATGTCCCCACAGGCAAATGCGAAGCCATTATCGGTGGCAGCTTAGCGCCAAAAGAAGGGAAAAAATAAATTCTTTGTAGCCCGTGCGAACACACGGGCTAATCCACACAACACGAGACTATGAAACCAACTTTACCCCACCGTGCAGGCGTTAGCCTGAAGCCGCAACACTACCAGGAAATTATTTCGACTCTCCCCGACATTGGCTGGTTTGAAGTTCACCCGGAAAACTATATGGGTGCTGGCGGCCCCCCTCACCGTTACCTGCAAAAAATACGTGAGCACTATGCACTGTCATTTCACGGTGTAGGCATGTCCCTGGGCTCTACTGGAGGTATAAAAAAAGATCATCTCATCGCGCTCAAACACCTAATAGACCGCTACCAGCCCGCTCAGGTATCCGAACATATTGCTTGGAGCCACTGCAATCAGATTTTTCTTAACGACTTGCTGCCTCTTCCATATACGCACGATAGCCTGGAAATACTGTGCGAAAACCTAGATCGCATGCAATCTTTTTTGGGACAAGCAATTTTAGTGGAAAACCCTTCTACGTACATCGATTTTTCTCAAAGCGATTTTTCGGAACCGGAATTTATTAATAGAATATGCAAAAAAACGGGCGCAGGCCTGTTGCTCGATGTAAATAATATTTATGTTTCTGCAAGCAACAATGGATTCGACCCTTACCGGTATATTGACGATATCAAACTGCAGAATATCGGAGAAATTCACCTCGCCGGACACTCAGAACAAAAACTCGGTAACAACAAAACGATACGCATTGATGACCACGGTTCTGAAGTCAAAAAAAACGTATGGGCATTGTACGACTACCTGTTAAGCAAAACCAAACAACCTCTACCCACACTAATCGAATGGGACAATAATGTCCCCAGTCTCACTACATTACTTGGAGAAGCAGAAAAAGCCGACACGAAATTAAACAATCATTCAAAAAACACAACCCCATGTATTTAAGCGATCTTCAGCAACAACTGACACAAACCATACTTGGCAACAAACCCAGCTATTCGTTGGAGTCTGCTATTAAGCGCTATAGCAGGGATGAGCTTGAAGCGCGCTTAGATATTTATCGCAACAATTACTACGCTTCATTTGAAGAGGTTTTACGGGAAACCTATAGTTCCGTAAATCAGATTGTAGGCGAGGAATTCTTTAACGCCTTATCTGCAGCCTATATTCGGCAGCACCCCCCACAACATGCCGCCATGATTTATCTCGGCGAGAATTTTTCGGATTTTATTAAACATTTTGAACACACTCAAAGCCTCCCCTACCTGGCGGACCTTGCCCTGCTCGACTGGCATCGACAGCTGGCGTATCACGCTGCAGAAGCGGAGCCCTTAGCGCCGGAATTTTTCCAGAAAATTGATAACTCCACGCTCAGCAATAGCCTGCTGCAACTTCACCCCAGTACCAACCTACTTAAATCAGAGTTTGCTATCTTTACTATTTGGGACTCACTCACGAACACAAATTTAAACGATTCCACACCAATCCTATATGACACGCCGGAAACATTGCTAACCGTTCGCCCAGACACGGAGGTAAGAACCTGGAGATTATCTCCACCTGTAACTGAACTTATCAATCAATTAGCTGCCAAAAAAACCCTTATTCAATCCATAGAAGCCGCTTTAGAAACCGGTGAAAAACAGCAAATAACATTTAATCCTAGCGAGGCAATCGCATTTTTAGTTTCCAGCAGGGTAATTATTTCCCTGGAAGATCATAAGGTAGAAGAAAAATGAAAATGCTACGTATACTCGACAACTTCGCCAAATCCATCGGCGACCTGATTCCGGAGTTCATCCTTAATGTCGCTGCCCGCATTTCAGTCTTTATGATTTTCTGGCTGTCAGCACAGACCAAAATTGGGGGCGCTACATTCCTAGGCCAGAAATTCGCTTTTTGGGATATATCCCAAAGCACTTTCCTCTTGTTTGAATACGATTATGATCTACCTATAATCCCAGCAGAATTAGCAGCCTACACCGCCACTTTTGCCGAGTTTTTTGTGTCTCTACTTATTTTGTTTGGCTTGGTAACGCGGTTCAGCGCATTGGTCTTTATTGTTATGACATTGATTATTCAATTTTTTGTCTACCCTGGCGCCTTGGCAACACATTTTCTCTGGATGATTCCACTCGTTTACTTGATCAAAAATGGCGGAGGAAAACTGTCACTGGATCGTTTTCTATCTCGAGGGTAATGCATAGACATAAAAAAACCGGCTTTCGCCGGTCTTTATTTTTATTCGGAGCTAAAACAATACTAATTAAACATCGTATTCTTTAACCAGATTCAGTAGCTCTTCCGTTTTCGCTTCCATCAAAGCCTGGTCGCCACGGCTTTCAATATTCAAACGCAGCACAGGCTCGGTACTGGACATACGAATATTGAATCGCCAGTCGGCAAACTCCATGGATAAACCGTCTACCTTTTTGATTTCGGTAACCGTATCAGTGTAGTGCTGTTCAATCGCGGTAATAATCGCAACAGGGTCATTTACAGTGTTATTGCGCTCTCCGCTACACGGGAATTTAGCAACGCGGTCTTTAACCAGTTCAGACAATTTTTTACCTGTACGGCTCATCAGCTCTGTAACCAACAACCACGGAATATTGCCGTTATCGCAGTAAGCAAAATCGCGGAAGTAGTGGTGAGCACTCATCTCACCGCCGTAAACAGCATCTTCTTTGCGCATTTTCTCTTTGATAAAGGCATGACCGGTTTTGCTTTCTATGGCGCTACCGCCACTTTGCTCCGCAATATCGATGGTGTTCCAGGTTAAACGAGGATCATGGACAATTTTCGCCCCGGGATTTTTCTTCAGGAAGGCATCCGCCAGCAGACCAACCACATAATATCCTTCGATAAATACGCCGTTTTCATCAAAGAAGAAGCAACGGTCAAAATCGCCATCCCAAGCGAAACCGAGATCTGCACCGTTTGCTTTTACCGCTTCGATCGTCGCAGTGCGCCTTTCGGGAAGAATTGGATTTGGAATACCATTAGGGAAGGAACCATCAGGATTGTGGTGAACCTTGATAAATTCAAAAGGCATATGAGGCTCGAGACCATCAATAACTGCACCCGCACCACCATTGCCAGCGTTACAAACGACTTTTAATGGCTTAAGAGCTGAGGTGTCCACATACTGGAGCAAGTGCTCCAGATATTCTGGACGAAGATCGCGCCTCTCAACACTTCCAATTGAAGCTGACGGCTTGAACTCGCCTTTTTCTGCCATCGCCCTGATATCATCAAGGCCGGAATCACCTGAAATAGGCTCCGAACCTTTTTTTACCAGCTTCATTCCGTTGTAATCCATTGGGTTGTGGCTGGCAGTTACACAGATACCACCATCAACACCCAAATGGAAAGTGCCGAAATACACTTCCTCGGTTCCCACCTGGCCAATATGTATCACATCGGCACCAGCTTCATTAATGCCTCGAACCAGTGCATCGGTTAATGTTGCGCTGGTTAAACGAATATCGTGCCCAACAACCACTTTTTTCGCATCTAGAAATTCGACGAACGCCCGGCCGACACGGTAGGCCACGTCTTCATTCAACTCTTCCGGCACACGACCGCGAATGTCGTAGGCTTTAAAACAGGTTATATCAATCTTCATTCGGTTTAAATCCACCTATTAGTCTTGATGAGTGTAAAGATTTTCATACACATAGTTGGTTGCCTCTACAAAGCCAGAAACGCTGCCGCAGTCGAAGCGGCGACCTTTAAATTTATAGGCTAATACGCAACCATTTTTCGCTTGAGTCATCAGTGCATCCGTTAATTGCACTTCGTTATTTTTACCTGGAGGGGTACCTTCAATCAGTTCAAAAATATCGGGGGTTAAGATATAGCGACCTATAATGGCGAGATTACTGGGCGCATCCTCTGGAGCTGGCTTTTCTACCATTTCATCTACCTGGTAAATACCGTCTTTAATCTGCTTGCCCGCGATTACGCCAAACTTGCTAATATCCGTTTCCGGTACTTCTTGAACAGCAACAATACTGCAGCGAAACTGGTTGTAGAGCTTCACCATTTGCGATAGCACACCCTCTTCGGCCACACAGAGGTCATCAGAAAGCACAACACCGAACGGTTGGTCGCCGATCAGGCGGCGTCCGTTAAGAATAGCATCGCCCAGACCACGCATCTCGCGCTGACGGGTAAAAGAGAAAGAACCTTTTGCCATAACCTCTCGAATGGAAGACAGATATTGCTCTTTAGAAGAGCCCGCGATCTGATGCTCCAGCTCGTAACTCACATCAAAGTGGTCCGCAATCGCTCTCTTACCACGACCAGTGACAAAACCCACTTCCGTCAGACCAGCCTCCAACGCTTCTTCCACGCCATATTGAACGAGCGGCTTGTTCACAACCGGCAACATTTCTTTAGGCATGGATTTGGTGGCAGGGAGGAACCGGGTTCCATATCCTGCAACAGGGAACAAACATTTGCTGATCATAATCGACTTCACCTTCTTGCTTGTTTTTCTATATTTGCATTTGAGACGGGCAGTTTCCCGCCATATTGCCCCGATTTGAGCAGGCACGAAATATACCATATTCAATATTGCTTTACCGTTCCAGAAACGCATAGACAACCTGATTAATGTCAAATTGGCATGCCTGTTGGCGGAGCGCTGGCCACAACGCTGGACATGCACTATACACAGGGTAGAATGGCGCCTTTTTCTGAGCGACAAAGTTACGCTGTCGTCTAAATAACAAACGGATATCTTTCTGTCATGAACTCATTTGAACCACAGTCGTCATATAATCTTGAAGAGCTGCTCGCCTGCGGCCAAGGCAAGATGTTTGGCCCCGGCAATGCCCAGCTTCCCGTTCCCAATATGCTGATGCTGGATCGTATTAACCTTATCAGCCAAACGGGCGGGGAATACGGCAAAGGAGAGATCATCGCAGAGTTGGATATCAAAGATGACCTGTGGTTCTTTGGCTGCCACTTTCCCGGTGACCCCGTAATGCCGGGCTGCCTGGGGCTGGACGCCATGTGGCAACTGGTAGGCTTCTTCCTCGCGTGGAAGGGCAATCCAGGCCGAGGCCGTGCGTTGGGTTCTGGTGAGGTGAAATTTACCGGGCAAATTCTTCCAACAGCAAAGAAGGTCACCTACCATATCCATTTAAAGCGTGTTATTGAACGTAAATTGATAATGGGTATTGCCGACGGTCGCGTGGCCGTCGATGGCAAGGAAATCTATTTCGCCAAGGATCTGCGTGTAGGCCTATTCAGTAACACAGACACTTTTTAGGGCAATATCCCCACAGCGCTCTTGCACAGAGCAAGCCCAAAGCGCTCAAATACTTGAAGAGGAATATTATGAAACGTGTTGTAGTCACGGGCATGGGTATTACTTCATGCATAGGCAATGATGTAAATACCGTACTGGCGTCTTTGAAAGCTGGCAAGTCTGGCATTCGTTTTAACGAAAGTTATCAGGAACAAGGCTTCCGCAGCCTAGTATCCGGATCGGTTGATATTGACTTAAGCGAACACATCGACCGAAAAGTACTGCGCTTTATGGGTGACGCTGCGGGCTTCGCCTACATATCGATGCAGCAAGCCATCACCGATGCAGGCTTGAGTGACGCAGAGGTTTCCAACGAGCGCACGGGTATTATTGTTGGCTCTGGTGGCGCGACCACCTCTAGTGTCGTTGAATCTGCCGACATTATTCGCAGCCGCGGCGTTAAGCGCGCAGGCCCTTACCGCGTTACCCAAACCATGGCCAGCACAACCTCTGCTTGCCTTGCGACCCCCTTTAAGATCAAGGGCGTCAACTACTCCATTTCATCGGCTTGTGCCACCAGCGCCCACTGCATAGGCCATGCGATGGAATTGATACAGCTGGGCAAACAGGATGTCGTTTTTGCCGGCGGAGGCGAAGAAGAGCACTGGACACTAACAGGCTTGTTCGATGCCATGGGCGCGCTCTCAACCAAATACAACGATACCCCCGAAAAAGCCTCACGCCCCTACGATGCCAGCCGCGACGGTTTTGTCATTGGCGGTGGCGGTGGTAGCCTGGTGATTGAGTCTCTGGATCATGCCCTGGCTCGGGGAGCAAAGATTTACGCAGAACTGGTTGGCTATGGCGCAACCTCAGACGGCTACGACATGGTTGCCCCCTCGGGTGAAGGCGCCGTCCGCTGCATGAGACAGGCGTTACAGCCTATTAATGGTGATATCGACTACATCAACTCACACGGCACTAGTACACCCGTTGGCGATCTCGCTGAACTGCGAGCCGTGCGCGAAACCTTTGGCGACAAACTACCCGCCATCAGTTCAACCAAATCTCTGACTGGCCACTCTCTAGGTGCAACCGGCGTTCAGGAAGCTATTTACACGCTACTGATGATGCAGCACGGCTTTATTGCCGGCTCTGCCAATATCGAGCAACTGGACCCGGAAGCCGAAGGCTTGAATATTGTGCAAAACGCAAAAGACGCCGATATTAATCTAGCGATGTCCAACAGCTTCGGTTTCGGTGGCACTAACGCAACGCTGATTTTCCAGAAGTACAACGGCTAATCAACGCGCGATTTTCCGAGCAAAAAAAAGCGCCTGTTCGGCGCTTTTTTCACACATGGTAACGGCGTTTTTAGCGGGGAGCTTCCGCAATCATATTTTTATCGTGCAACCAGCGTCGCACCAAAGACTTAAAGCCGTGTCGCCATGACGGAAACTGTATGCCAAAGTCATCCGTACAGCGACGACCATTCAGGTTGGCACTTCCCATCAACAGACGCCCTTCGTCTTTACCGCCAATCACTTGCGGCATGGCCGCCTTCAGCCCAACCTCACTGTTTAGCATACGCACAACCGCATCGACCAACTCTGCCTCAGAGCACTGGTCAGAACTCCGCAAATGGAAGACTCCCCAGTTTTCAGCACCAGAAAACACCTGGTGAAGCAGCGCAATTAAGCTACGCACAACAAAGCCCGCAGATACCAGACTAAAGCGATGATGGTCAGAAACGGGGGCTAAATTACCGCTCATAAGTTTGGGAAGAAGCCTGTCAAACAAGCTTCCAGAAACGAAATCCATCACCCAGGGTAAGCGTAAAACAATCGTAGATGGGCACTGCAACGCTGCCTGCTCCATCCGCAGGAATTGCCGACCAATGTCGCTCTCCGGAGCCGGCATATCATCTTCGCGGATACCATCGGCAAGATAATCGTCGCCAAAAACCCGAAATGAGGACAACTGAATAAGCGGTATCGATTTCGCCTTACAGGCCTTCCCCATGCTATCCGCTGCCCGAATATCGTCCTCACTCACCTCCCCATAGAGCTCTGGGAAATGGATCGCCAAACTCGGCGACTTTTCGCTGAAATAGCCCTCCACTGATGCAGGATCAGACCAATCAAGGCCTTCGGACGAAGGCGTAAGCAAAACAAAAGGGTAATCTTCCATTACCCCCAAGAAAATGTTGGCGAGATCGGTATCCGCTCGCCGCACCAATATACGGTAGCTCAACTGTAGGCCCTAGCAGCAGATTGTTGTTGATCCCTTCGCATTCATTTAAAACGGAATGTCGTCGTCGAAACTATCCATCGCCGGCGGTGGCGCCGCCGCATGAGAGCTTTGTGCTGGAGCGGTCGATTGGGACGGCGCTGAAGCCGGAGCTGGAACTCGTTGGGGCTGAGAAGCTGCGGGCGCCTGCTGATAACCGCCGCCAGATGCCTGACCTTCCCCTGCAGAACGAGTATCGAGCATTTGCATTTCGTTAGCGACAATTTCAGTAGTGTAGCGGTCTTGTCCATCCTGCCCCTGCCACTTGCGCGTACGCAGGGCCCCTTCAACATAAACCTTACTACCCTTGCGTAGGTACTCGCCGGCAATCTCCGCTAGGCGGTTAAAAAACACAACGCGATGCCACTCGGTACGCTCTTGCGGCTGACCAGTCTGCTTATCTTTCCAGGTTTCGGACGTTGCAACGCTGATATTGGTGACAGCACCACCAGTCGGCATATATTTGGTTTCTGGGTCCTGGCCGCAATTTCCAACCAGGATAACTTTATTGACGCCTCTACTGGCCACGATAGTTCTCCTAAATATTTCAATATTATGTATGTACTGATATGCCCACAATTCTAGCGTGTTTAGCTTTAACTAATCTACCCAGCTAACATTCCCGCCGTAAAACCCGGTATAGCTCGTCCTCATCAAACTGCTGCTTATCCACCTTCAGATACAGAAGCGAATCCTCACTAACCAACAGGGCCTCCTCTACACCAGGCACAGCAAGAATATCCATCGTCGCATGAAAACCCCGCTGAACACTGACACTCAAGCTGCTGAGGTAACGAGGGCTGCGCATGGTAACAGCAATTAGAAACCAGAGGGCAACAACTGCCGTTCCCAGCCAGTATACCTGCTCCACACCGCCATACTGCAGCACCCAGCCACCGCTTACTCCGCCCAAAAAAGCCCCCAGGAACTGGCTGGTAGAATATACCCCCATCGCTGTACCCTTTGCCCCTGCAGGAGCAAGCTTGCTTACCAGCGACGGTAGGCTGGCCTCTAATAAATTAAAGGCGGTAAAAAATACCAGCAACAATAGGAACCATCCTTCTTTAGACACGACAAAAAATCCCGGCACAGCTAAACTTAACCCTAATATCGCAACGGCGCCGACAAACACCAACTTTACCCTGCGCTTACGCTCGGCAAACACCACTAACGGCAGCATCAACACAAACGCAACTCCAAGTAGTAACAGGTAAACCATCCAATGGGATTCGCGGCCAATAGTAAAACGCTGCTCCAAAACTTGAGGTACCACGATAAAGGCTGTCATCAAGACAAAATGCAGGGAAAAGATGCCCCAGTTCAGGCGTAACAGCTCCGTATTTTTAACGCTGGCAAATATAAGTGCGGGAATCGCCCCAGTATCCCGATGCGTCGCTGGAGCTCTGGGCGGCGTTGGCACAACGAAAATCAGAACAAGCATACCCGCCACCGCGAGTACCGACGACAAACTAAATACGCCACTCAAGCCCGCGAATGCAGCAACCCCTGGCCCCAAGATCATGGCAACAGAAAACGACAAACCAATAGACGCACCAATCGCCGCCATCGCCCGAGTTCGATTTTCCTCCGAGGTCAAATCTGCCACCATCGCCATAATTGCACTGGCGATCGCGCCGCTCCCCTGTAGCGCCCGGCCGACAATAAGGCCTTCTATACTGGTTGACTGAGCCG
This sequence comes from Teredinibacter haidensis, assembly GCF_014211975.1. NCBI lineage: Bacteria > Pseudomonadati > Pseudomonadota > Gammaproteobacteria > Cellvibrionales > Cellvibrionaceae > Teredinibacter > Teredinibacter haidensis. The sequence goes on along the minus strand of NZ_CP060084.1, from coordinate 285,036 downwards.
CAACCAGACTCCCAACAGCAAAAACGACAAGGCCGAGAAAAATCACAGGTTTGCGACCCCAAATATCGGATAGCAATCCAAGCGGTATCTGGAACAGGGCCTGGGTAAGACCGTAGACGCCAAGAGCAAAGCCCAAGAGCAAGGGTGACGCACCGAGGTATTCACCACCGTAAAGCATTAACACTGGTAGGACCATAAAGAGCCCTAACATTCGAAATGCATACAGAGACGCCAAAGAGGCGACTGTTTTAACCTGAGAATGCAAAGCGGAACTTCCTCTAACTCGAAAAAACGGCGATTCTAACAGCCAACCCCGCGACATAACACCGCTTCCCTTTTTCGAGTTCATATTTTACAGCCCGTATAAACCCGCACCTCGTCGAGGACGTACCATACCACCAGCAAAGCCTCTATTTACGGGCAAGTATGGTGCTCAATTCCAGCACTTAAGAATGAACTTTCTATCTCCTTGGCGCGAATATAATAAGTCTTTTTGGTACTGCAACCAGAAAATATGGGGTACAATGACCCGTGATTCCCCATAACCAGGGAAGATAACAACAATAAATCAACTCGTACCTCTTTAGCCTAAAAGCAAAGGATGTACGAATAACCAAATCAGGTAATCATGTGTCTATATTAGAATCAGACACCACGGAACAAGCTAAGCATATTGTTCTCTTTTCGGCTAACAGCAGCCTACAAACAGGGCTACTGGCCAAGCTGATTGGTGAGGAATTGGCTCTTGACTGCAGCGTTCACCGAGAACTGGAAACGGTTCCCAGTACAACTAACGTGCTGCTTATCGATTGCAACGGACAAGATATTGAAACCCTGAGCGATTACGTACGCAAGATTCAAGACTCCTTTGGAAACGTTAACGCGGCTTTATTAAATGCTGAGTACGAGAGTACGCAAGAAACTCTCTTGGATTGGCCTTGTGTTTCCGGCCTTTTCTACGTCGATTCAGAACAAGAACAACTTATCCGCGGCTTAAAGAGTCTTCTCGAAGGTGACTTCTGGGTACCAAGACGGCTATTGCATACATTCCTGGATAAAAACAGGAAGGCCCCCTCGAACATCAAGCGCCCTAATGTCAAATTGACCAAGCGTGAAAAGCAAATTCTTAAACTCATTAAAGACGGCGCCACCAATGCGGATATTTCCGAAGCTCTTTCGGTGAGCGAACACACTGTAAAAAGCCACTTATATAATGTCTACAAGAAAATCGGTGTACGTAACCGCCTAGAAGCGAGCAACTGGGTTCGCGATATGGACGACCTGGAAAACTAATCGCCCCACAAAAAGCGACATATAAAACCCGGTTCGGATTTCCAACCGGGTTTTTTCTTACCTATTGCTTTAAGCAAGTAAATATTCATCTCTTAAACGCGTATAATTTCGCGTTCGCTTTCCTTTAGGACTCAAATTCAGTGGATACTATCGTCGTACGTGGTGCGCGCACCCATAACCTGAAAAACATCGATATCGATCTGCCTCGCAATAAGTTGATTGTGATTACAGGCCTTTCCGGTTCTGGCAAATCATCCCTCGCATTCGATACACTTTACGCCGAAGGTCAGCGCCGCTATGTGGAATCTCTTTCCACCTATGCTCGCCAGTTCCTGTCGATGATGGAAAAGCCCGATGTCGATCACATTGAAGGCCTAAGCCCCGCCATATCAATCGAGCAAAAATCCACTTCTCACAACCCTCGCTCTACGGTAGGGACAATCACGGAAATCTACGATTACCTGCGCCTGCTTTTCGCTCGGGTCGGAGAGCCACGCTGCCCCGAACACGACGAACCCCTAGCCGCACAAACCGTTTCCGAGATGGTGGATCAAGTTTTAACGCTACCTGAAGGCAGCAAGACAATGCTCCTGGCTCCCATTATTCGGGATCGCAAGGGTGAGCATTTACATATCTTTGAAAGCCTGCGCCGCGATGGTTTCATTCGCGCGCGCATTGACGGGCTGGTGGTCGACCTAGACGATACACCTGATCTGGACAAACGGAAAAAGCACACGATTGAAGTTGTTGTTGACCGTTTTAAAATTCGCGACGATATACAAATTCGTGTAGCTGAATCGTTCGAAACCGCGATTAACCTTTCCGACGGCATCGCCATTGTGGCCGATATGGACGGCAAAAAAGCGGATATGGTTTTTTCGGCCAAGCACTCCTGCCCTGTTTGCGACTACTCCCTTGCTGAATTGGAACCCCGCCTGTTCTCCTTCAACAACCCGGCTGGAGCCTGTTCAGGTTGCGACGGTTTGGGCGTGAAACAATTTTTTTCCGAAGACAAATTGGTTCAATACCCGGAATCCTCACTTTCTGAAGGCGCCATTCGCGGTTGGGATAAGCGTAACCTGTACTATTTCCATATGTTGACGTCCCTCGCCGCCCACTTTGGTTTCGATGTAGACAAACCCTGGAAGCGGTTGGCTAAAAAATACCGGGAGATCATTTTGTACGGCTCAAAAGGCGAACAAATCGATTTCAGCTACGTGAACGATCGTGGCGACACCTACAATCGCAACCATGCTTTTGAAGGAGTGATCCCCAACTTAGATCGACGCTACCGCGATACCGACTCAAACTCTGTGCGTGATGAATTGTCTAAGTATTTGTCCATTATGAAGTGCCCAGACTGTGGAGGCACTCGTCTTAATAAAGATGCACGCCATGTCTTTATCGACAATAAAACCCTACCAGACATCACCGAGTTCCCCGTTGGAGAAGCCTACGACTATTTTCAGCAACTAGAGTTTACTGGTGCGCGCCATGAAATTGCCGACAAAATACTAAAAGAACTGCGCGACCGCTTTCGCTTTTTAGTGGATGTAGGATTGAACTATCTTTCCCTAAACCGCAGCGCAGAAACGCTTTCCGGTGGAGAAGCACAACGTATTCGCCTTGCCAGCCAGATTGGAGCAGGACTGGTGGGAGTAATGTATATACTCGATGAACCATCGATCGGTTTACATCAGCGCGACAATGACCGGCTATTGCGCACGCTCACTCATCTAAGAGATTTAGGTAATACCGTTATTGTGGTAGAGCATGATGAAGACGCTATTCGCACCGCCGATTATATTGTGGATATCGGACCGGGAGCGGGCGTTCACGGCGGAGAAGTAGTTGCCTCAGGTACATACAAACAATTTATCAAATCTAAAACATCCACTACGGCAGACTATTTATCTGGCCGTAAAAAAATTGAAATTCCCACAGTTCGACATAAAGCCGAACCGGAAAAACAATTGTTACTGACGGGTGCCTGTGGCAACAATCTGAAGAATGTTAATCTTCAAATTCCAATTGGATTAATGACGTGCATAACAGGGGTTTCCGGTTCGGGAAAATCTACGCTGATAAACGCAACCCTTTACCCTTTAGCAGCCACCGCCTTAAATGGTGCCACAACACTGACGGCAGCAAAATACGAAGCGGTTGAAGGTCTGGATCTATTGGATAAATGTGTCGATATTGACCAAAGCCCCATCGGTAGAACGCCACGCTCAAACCCTGCGACCTACACGGGAATTTTCACACCCATTCGCGATATATTTTCCGGCACCCAGGAAGCTCGCTCCAGAGGATACAAACCGGGTCGTTTTAGCTTTAATGTAAAGGGCGGACGTTGCGAAGCTTGCCAAGGTGACGGTGTTGTTAAAGTGGAAATGCACTTTTTACCCGATGTATACGTTCCTTGCGACGTGTGTAAAGGCAAACGATACAATCGCGAAACACTGGAAATCAAATACAAGGGCAAAAGCATCCATGAATGCTTAGAGATGACCGTTGAAGATGCCCGCGAGTTTTTCGATGCGATACCCTCTATCGCAAAAAAACTTCAAACCCTTATAGATGTGGGGCTTTCCTATATTCGCTTAGGGCAGGCGGCAACAACCCTGTCCGGAGGAGAAGCGCAACGCGTAAAACTCAGCCGAGAGCTATCCAAACGTGATACAGGGAAAACACTCTATATTCTTGATGAACCCACGACGGGTCTACATTTTCACGATATTCAACAACTGCTAAACGTATTGCACCGCTTGCGCGACCACGGGAATACAATTGTCGTTATCGAACACAATCTGGATGTCATTAAAACCGCAGACTGGATTGTGGATTTAGGGCCAGAAGGTGGTAGCGGCGGCGGGCAGATAGTCGCGGAAGGAACTCCGGAAAAAGTCGCCCGTAGCAAGAAATCTCACACGGGATTTTTTTTAAAGACCATGCTAGGAAACCCCTGATCAAAATCCGGACTCGCCCTTTCGGGTCTCCAGGCATTTTCCATCACCGCTTATACGCATTTCTGCAAAAGATGCCTTAATATTGGAAAAGCCAGGAGACCAGAACATATTTGGAGTTTATCTAGTCAACAAAAAACCGCTTTATAACCAAGCAACTAATAAAGTGCTGAAATATACGTTTCTGCACTTTTCTGCCAGGTAAAACGCACCTCACTTGCCGCCTGCGAAATTTTCTTCCACTGATCAGGCTCTTGTTCGAATAAATTACGTAACCGTACAAACTCTTCTACCATGGCTTGCGCCTGCTGCCCTGCTGAATCACCAGAAAAACAGAACCCAGTTTGATTGTGGGTAACGGTATCCTTTAACCCGCCCACCATATTAACAAGGCAGGGTTGACCAGCGCGCATGGCCAGCATTTGGCTAATGCCACAGGGTTCAAAAGAACTGGGCATTAAAAACAAGTCACCGTAACGATAGAGATTTAGAGATAACTCATGTGAGTAGCCATTCAGAAAAACAAAGTTAGTGTACTTCCCACTGACACGCAATAGAAAATCTTCGTAATTTTTATCTCCACTACCCAGCAATATAAATTGGTCTTTGTCATCCAGCTTATCCAACATTGTTTCCAGTGCTGTTTTTCCATTGCTAACAAAAGTGGATAGCAATTTCGCTTTCTGCTCTGTAATACGCCCAACAGATGTTACAACAAATCCTCTAGATTTTTTCTGCGACCAGTGATGCAAACGCTTATCTGCCACGAAATGTGCGCCACCTAATTCCGCTTTGTGACTAGCCCAGGCAATCAAATCTTCCTGCGCTGTGGCGATCACTTTTTTCTTGGCCGGTGAGGCATAACGCGCGTTCTTGGGGTACTCACATCCGTTGATAATACCAATCAAGCTCCCCTGCAGATAACGCCGATAAAGATCATTTTCCAAACCTTCCCCACCATAAATACCATTCAATGTATTACTGGGTTGCAGAATTTCCTCGGCATAGGCTGGGGAAACGGTATGAACTTTATCTGCAAGATTGATGGCGGCACGCATGGGATTTACACAATGCGGATTTGCAAGATCGCAAATGGCCTGGCCGTCGTAATGCATATCCGGGTACCAGTTTTCAAATGCTGAATCATCACCTTTAAAAGGTCGAACCCCCTGCATTGCCAGATTATGAATGGTGTAGACGGTATTAATACTCTGCAAACGTGAAAAGGCAGGTGAAAACCTAATTAAAATCAATAAAAAAGCCGTATGCCAATCATGACAATGCAAAATATTTGGCCACGGCAAATGACCTTCAATCAACGCTCTGGCTACTGAGGCGCAAAAGAAAGAAAATTTAGTCGCATCGGTTGCAAAAGGATGTTCGGCGTCGTTGCAATAAACCGCTTCACCCTGTGGAGCAAACGCCGGATGGTGCAAAATATAATTTACTGCACCACCGTTAGTTCGCTGCTGTCGAAACAGGTTCACACGGTGAATGCTTCCAGAAAAGGCAACCTCAATCTCTGCTATATTATCTTGCTCAGGTAAGCGAGCCAGAAAACCATATGACGGCACAACAACATCGACGGTTAGATCGAGCGCTACCAGTGCCGGGGGTAAATCGCGAATAACATCTGCTACTCCACCGACTTTTACACCAGGAAGGGAATCATTCTCGGCTGCTACCATTAAAATACGTTTGCGATCACTCATTCTATTATTTTTCTAACAGTTAAATTAACCTGGGCCTAAAATTTGCTGTCCGAGCATTTCACGAGTTACCAGAACAACGCCATTTTTACTGACACGAAAACCCCGGGCAGTATCATGTTCATGATCGTGACCGATCACCATGCCTTCAGGAATAACACAGGCAGTGTCAATAATAGCTTTCTTAATTTTTGCGTTGCGATGTATTTCAACTTCAGGCAGAACCACAGACTCTTCAATATTCGTAAACGAGTGAACATGTACATCGGAAAACAGTAGCGATCTATCCACTTTTCCCCCAGAGATAACGCACCCCCCAGACACCATAGAATCAACGGCATGACCTCGTCGATCATCATCGTTAAACACAAATTTAGCAGGAGGCAAATGCGTTTGATAGGTCCAGATAGGCCAATCGTGGTTATATAAATTAAGTGCAGGCGAAGGTGATACTAGCTCCATATTGGCCTGCCAGAAAGCGTCGAGTGTACCCACATCTCGCCAGTAGGAAGCAACATTCGTTTCGTGATCGCGAAAGCGAAAAGCTCGAACATTACTGGTATTAATAATTTTGGGGATAATATTGTTGCCGAAATCGTGATCGGATTCAGGGTCTTCCGCATCCTGTCGCAACTGTTCAAACAAAAACTCGGTATTAAAAATATAATTGCCCATAGATGCCAATGTCATCCCCGGCTCGTCCTCCAGCTCTGTTGGATGTTTAGGCTTTTCATCGAAGCGTATAATTTTATTGTCTTTGTTTACGGTCATCACACCAAAGGCACCGGCGGCCTCTTCGATAGGCACTTCAATACAGGAAACCGTAAGATCTGCACCCTTTTCAACGTGATATGCCAGCATGGAACCATAGTCCATTTGGTACACGTGGTCACCCGAGAGCACCATCACATACTTCGGAGCCTCGGCCATAATGATATCCAGGTTTTGATAAATTGCATCGGCAGTTCCCTGATACCAGTTGGGGGAGTAGCGCTGTGAAGCGGGAAGGATTTCAACATATTCTCCCAACTCCTTTTTAAAGTGGCTCCAGCCACGTACTAGGTGACGAATCAACGAGTGAGCCTTATATTGGGTAAGCACACCAATTTTTCGAATGCCTGAATTGACGCAATTCGATAAGGGGAAATCGATAATTCGAAATTTCCCCCCGAAATGCAGTGCCGGCTTAGCTCGCCAATCTGTTAGTTCATGTAAACGACTGCCCCGGCCACCAGCCAAAACAAGTGCCATAGTATCGCGTGTTAATCGACTCACGTAGCGAGAGTTCGGATCTAGCATTAGCGTCCTCCTGTTATACAGATTCAAAATGCGGTAGCTCTAAGAGGCTACCATCATTAAAAGAGACTCACTACCGGCAGCCTTTCATTCTTATAGTTTCCAAATATCCCTGGCGTAATCCTGAATCGTACGGTCGCTTGAAAAATAACCACTTGCGGACGTATTTAAAATGCTGGATTTCAACCAGCGATCTTGATCCTTATACACTTCAGCAGCAAGTTTTTGAGAATCCACATAACTGCGGAAGTCTGCAGCTACCATCCAAGGATCCATTGGATTGCGAATAGATTGAATGATGGGCTCAAAAATCCCTGGCTCAAACATACTGAAATGACCGCATTCAATCAAGCGCATAACGCGTTTTAAATCTTCATCTTGTTCGATAATTTCATTTGGATTGTTATGCAGACGATATTCTGCTACATCCTCAACTCGCAAACCAAACAGAAAGAAATGTTCACTTCCCACTGCATCCAATATTTCAATATTCGCACCATCATAAGTCCCTATCGTTAGAGCACCGTTCATCATAAATTTCATATTACCGGTACCGGAGGCTTCCTTCCCTGCCGTAGATATTTGCTCGGACAAGTCTGTTCCGGGACAAATAATCTCCATAGATTTAACGCGGTAATTAGGTAAAAAAGCCAATTTAACGTAAGGGCTGACACTGCTATCAGAATTCACTACCTGCGCAACATTGTTAGCCAACTTTATGATCAGTTTCGCCAGCGCGTAGCCAGGAGCAGCCTTGCCCCCAAGCAGTACCGAACGCGGCACAATACCTTCGCCATCACCACGCGTTATTCGATCATACAAATGAATAACATGTAAAATATTAAGCAATTGGCGCTTATATTCGTGAATACGTTTAACCTGAACATCAAAGATACTGTCCAAACTAAATCCGACATTACACTTATCACTTACGCGATTAAGTAATCGCTCTTTATTTTGTCGCTTAACCTCCTGCCAACGTTTACGAAACTCAGCATCATTAGCAAGGGGGCGAATATTTTCCAATTCTGAAAGATTGGTTTTCCAGCCCGGGCCAATGGATTCAGTAAATAGATCACCCAGCCCGCGGTTGCAGTGGGCTAACCAACGTCTAGGGGTAACACCGTTGGTTTTATTGTTAAATTTTTCTGGCCACAATTCATAGAAATCTTTAAATAAGCCGGTCGTTAATAAGTGTGAATGCAACGCAGCAACACCATTAACAGAAAAACTTCCGACAATGGCCATATAGGCCATGCGCACCTGCGGCTCGCCGCCCTCTTCTATGATCGACATTCGCTGCTGGCGGGATACATCACCGGGCCAGCGATGAGCCACCACGGCCAAAAAGCGCGCATTGATTTCGTAAATAATATCCAATAGGCGTGGCAACAACTCCCTAAGTAACTTTACTGACCAACGCTCCAACGCCTCCGGCAGTAATGTGTGGTTGGTATAGGCCATGGTGTTTGTTGTGATTTTCCAGGACTCATCCCATGTCAATCCATGGTCATCCATCAACAGGCGCATCAGTTCGGCAACAGCAAGAGTTGGATGAGTATCGTTTAACTGGAAGCAGTTGTATTTAGCAAAATCTTCGAAATTTTCGCCATTCTCCAGAACCCAGTCTGCAATAACATCCTGCAAACTTGCTGACGCGAGAAAGTACTGCTGACGCAAACGTAATTCTTTTCCATTTTCGCTGGAGTCATTCGGATAGAGCACCATTGTAATTTGCTCTGCAAGATTTTTTTGGGCAACGGCGTCGGCGTAATCACCCTCGTTAAATTCCTGCAAATTAAATTCGTCTGTTGCTGTTGCCTTCCACAGCCTCAGAGTGTTGACCTTATCGTTTTTATAACCAGGGATTGGCATATCATAGGGCACTGCGAGTACATCCTGCGTATTCGACCAACGCACACACATCTTACCTGCATCGTTATGATAGTAATCTGAGTAGCCATAAAACTTTACTCGGCGCGTATGCCCTGTGCGTTCGATTTCCCAGGGATTTCCCGCAATCAACCAGTGATCGGGTTGCTCTACCTGACGCCCCTCATGAAAGCTTTGCTGAAACATGCCGTATTCGTAGCGAATACCGTAGCCAATGACCGGTAGTGCTAGTGTTGCGCAGCTATCCATAAAACAGGCTGCTAATCGCCCTAATCCACCATTGCCTAGGCCAGCATCTTTTTCCTCCATTTCAATATCTTCCAGAACCGCGCTAAATTCGCTCAACGCCTGGCGAATGGAATCCTGCATATTAAGGTTCAAGATGGCGTTGCCCAAGCTCCGGCCAAGAAGAAACTCCAGAGACAAGTAGTAAACCTTGCGTAAGCGCTCTCCGCCCTGCTCGTGCGCTTTTGTAATACGCCAGCGTTCCATAAGACGATCTCGAACGGTGAGGGCAAGAGCAGTCATCATATAACCGCTAATATCATCTGTATCGAAACGACCTAATGTAAAATTGAAATGACGATGTAAATCTGCAGCAACCTGTTCATGGTCATTGCTGAGAACAGGTGCCAACAATTTTTTGTCCATAACACTTTCCTTCGTCAATACATATTAATTTTTAAATACAGCCACCAACAACTGCATGCTGTGAGCGTGCAAATTTACGGTTGCGCCTTTTGCCTGCATGCGCAACTTGGGGAGTCCATCTGGCTCCCATGTATCTATAACACTTTCCCAATAACGGGCTTCTACACCGTAAGCATCTGGGGTACCAATAGGAATGCGAAACTCCACATCTGTTGGCCCGGAGTTAAATAATACTAGCAACCTAGCCTTCCCCGCATTTACTGCAGGATTTTCAACAGGGTATTGTTCCAATATCCAACCTAAGGTGTTCACATGCTGTTCTGTCCAATGAGATTCGCGCATCTCTTCACCAAAGGCATTAACCCAACGCACAACACATTTAATATCGGAGTCCGGCTCATCGGGCCGGTGAATGTAGCGCTGAGAGGTCAACAGTGGATATTTTTGTCGAACAGAAATGACGTAACGAACAAACTTATGTAGGTTTTGACGATCTTTGTCCTGCTTTTGCCAATCCAACCAATTGATACCGTTGTCCTGGCAATAAGCGTTATTGTTGCCCTTCTGTGTTCGGTTCAATTCATCCCCAGCTAACAGCATGGGCGTTCCCTGAGATAGAAATAAAGTCGCTAAAAAATTTCTTTGCTGACGCTGACGAACATCAAGAATTTTTCTATCGCTGACTTCACCTTCCACACCGTAATTTTCACTGAAGTTAGCATGGTGGCCATCGCGATTCTGCTCTTTGTTTAGTTCATTGTGTTTGTCTCTATACGAAACCAGATCGCGTAAAGTAAAACCATCGTGGCTGGTAATAAAATTGATACTCGACGCCGGTGCGCGTCCGGAGTGTTCAAATAAATCACTGGAGCCGTGGATACGCCGTGCAAATTCAGGCAACACCCCCGGATCCCCCTTCCAGAAACGCCTACAGGTATCTCGGTAGCGATCATTCCACTCGCACCAGCCACTGGGGTACTGCCCCAACTGGTAGCCTCCGGGGCCTATGTCCCAGGGCTCAGCAATGAGCTTTACTTCTGCCAATATCGGATCCTGCCTCACCGCGTCAAAAAAACCACTGCCTGCATCAAAACCATAAGATTCCCGCCCGAGCACTGTTGCCAAGTCAAACCGGAAGCCATCGACACCCATTTCAGCCGCCCAGTAGCGCAGGCTGTCCATCACCATTTGCAGCACCCGGGGATGTCGGATATTAAGGGTATTTCCACAGCCCGTATCATTAGCATAAAAACCCTGATCATGGTTTTGCAGAGAGTAATAAGAGGCGTTGTCGATACCGCGAAATGAAAGTGTGGGGCCAAGATGATTTCCCTCGGCGGTGTGGTTATAAACCACATCCAAAATCACTTCCAAGCCCGCTTCATGAATTGCACTGACCATGCGTTTAAACTCTCGGGGATGGCCGCTGCTTGAGTAGTCCGCATGGGGACTAAAGAAATGGAGAGTGTTGTAACCCCAGTAATTACTTAAGTCATGATTTTCTAAAAAAGCTTCGTTGACAAAACCATGCACCGGCAACAGCTCTATCGATGTGACACCGAGATCTTTGATGTAGGCTAGTAAATCTGGATTGGCTAAACCGGCAAAACTCCCCCTATCGTGGGCGGGAACCGCTAGATTGAGCTGGGTAAATCCTTTCACATGGGTTTCGTAAATAACGGTTCGGTTTCGTGGAATATTGGGTTTGTTACTGTGCGGATGGGGCAAATCGTCCAACTGCATTTCGGCATCGGAAACAACAACACACTTGGGCATGTCGGCTGCGCTATCGCGGTTATCGACGGCCATATCCTGTTGGGGACTATTAACGTCATAGCCGTACATACTTGAGCCCCAATGGAAGACGCCGTCTATGTGTTTCGCATAGGGATCCAATACCAATTTATTGGAATTGAACCGATGCCCCTGCTTGGGCTCGTAGGGGCCAGACACACGATAACCATAGAGTGTGCCAGAACCGACGCCCTCGACAAACACATGCCACACCTGATCGGTATAACCACGCATATCAATACGTGCGATTTCCACTCGCCCCAAGTCATCAAATAAGCAGAGCTGCACACCTCTAGCGTGAGCAGAAAACAGGGCAAAATTCACGCCATTCTCTTCACAGTTCGCGCCTAGAGGATAGGCCTTACCTTCTTTTACTGAAAATTGACGGGAGGGTATAAACTCATTCATTCAAATTGCACCACTCGGATGACACGACTTATCCAAGATTAGGACTCCCTCTTCAATATGACCGCCGCTAGTGGCGGCAATTTCAACTCAAGGGAATTCTCTCGATAATGCCAGGGAACAGGTTCCGAACAAAGCTTGTCGGCATTGACAATACCGCTACCACCGTATTCGCTGGAATCTGTATTCAATAGTTCAGCATAGACCCCAGGACTGCTGACGCCAACACGGTAATTTTCTCGGACGACTGGTGTAAAATTACACACTACCAATAAACTGCTTTTACGACTGCTGTCATTGCGATGAAATGCAAAGACGGAGTTGTGACTATCATCTGCTTCGACCCACTCAAAACCACCCTCTTCGCAATCGAGCTCATACAGCGCGGGGTAACATTGTAATAGCAGATTAAGATCTCGAATGAGCTTTTGTACGCCCGCGTGCTCTGTTATTTCCAGCTGGTGCCAGCACAAACCATTATTGTGATCCCACTCTGGCCCCTGACCAAATTCACTCCCCATAAACAATAGTTTCTTGCCGGGGTGCGCCCACATAAACGTATAGTAAGCTCTCAGGTTAGCAAACTGTTGCCAGCTATCTCCCGGCATTCGCCCCAGAATCGAACCTTTACCGTGCACGACCTCGTCGTGACTTAGCGGCAAGATAAAATTTTCGCTGAAAGCGTAATAAAGGCTGAAAGTCATGTCGTGGTGATGGTACTGACGATGAATAGCTTCTTTAGAAATATATTCCAAGCTATCGTTCATCCATCCCATATTCCACTTAAAACCAAAACCAAGCCCGCCGAAGTTGGTGGGCTTGGATACTCCGGGCCAAGCCGTTGATTCTTCTGCCACCATCATCACATCGGGGTAGTTTTTATATACGCGTTCATTCACGTGGCGAATAAAATCAATAGCTTCGAGATTTTCTCTCCCTCCGTAAGCATTGGGGATCCACTCGCCCTCATTGCGGCTGTAGTCTAAATAAAGCATGGATGCAACCGCATCCACCCGCAACCCATCAATATGAAAAACATCAAGCCAATAAAGAGCGTTGGCCATCAGGTAATTGGCAACTTCTTTTCGTCCATAGTTGTATATAAATGTGTTCCAATCAGGATGAAAGCCTTGTCGCGAATCTGCGTGTTCGTATAACGGTGTGCCATCAAAGCGTCCAAGTCCGTGTTGATCTGTTGGGAAATGACCCGGGACCCAATCAATCAATACCGCTATCTCTGCTTTGTGGCATTGATCGACGAAAAATTTAAAATCGTCAGGAGTACCATAACGACTGGTAGGAGCAAATAAACCAATCGGTTGGTAGCCCCACGAGCCATCAAACGGGAATTCGCTAATTGGCATTAGCTGGATGTGCGTAAACCCCATTTCTTTCACGTAGGGAATAAGCTGCTCTGACAATTCTCTATAGTCTAAATAGCGATTTTCATCTTCGACAACGCGCTTCCACGAACCCAAATGAACTTCGTAAATGGATACAGCTTTATCGCGCTTGGTAAACTGACATTTTTTTTGATTCCAATCACTATCCTGCCACTGATAACGTCGATTATCGTATACGCGAGATGCCTGTTCGGGAGGCTGTTGAGCGTAAAATCCGTATGGATCAGCCTTATGCGGTAAAAGCGAACCGTCCTGCGCCTTTAATTCATATTTGTAGTGCGCGCCTTCGGCAACACCAGGAATAAATATCTCCCATATACCGCTGAGCATATGCTTGCGCATCATATGCCTGCGACCGTCCCAATGGTTAAACTCTCCAACAACAGAAACTCGCTTTGCGTTGGGCGCCCACACAGCAAATTGTGTTCCCGCAACACCATCCACCGCTTTCAACTGGGCACCCATAAAGCTGTAAGCATTCTCATGGGTACCTTCGCCGAACAGGTATAAGTCCTGCTCACCAATATTGCTACCAAAGCGATAAGGGTCTTCCTCTAACGACCATTGTCCCTGCTCGCAAATATTCAATAGGTATCGAAAAGGTTCGCTAGCCTCCAACGTTCCTGTAAAAAAACCCGCTTCGTGAATTTTTTCAAGCTTAAGCAATAACGCTGAATTATCGTAGCTAAATATTTCGACATCCTCCGCACCAGGAAGAAACACGCTAAAACGTAATATCCCCCCATTCAACTGGTGGCAGCCAAGGTGCGCAAAAATATCGTCGCAATGGGAGTCGACAATAGACTGAATTACATCGAGAGGAAGTGTTGCCATAACTATTCTTATCCCTTACTAACGGCAGCGACGCTCAGAGTTTATTCTCTTTAACAATTCAATAGTTTTTTCGGCATCAAATACAGCCTCAATACTTTTACTGATTTTACGCTGCCAGTTTGGATGTTCTTTGTAGGTTCCCGGCACATTGACAGGAGAATCCATTAATAAAACATCTTCAAGTTGTATCACAAAAAGCCTGGATGCGACGCGACTTACCGCCACTAACAAGGCATAAATCAGAATATCATCGGCAGGTTTTTCTATCTCCCGACTACGCCATGGATCCGGTAACATTTTTTTCGCTTCGAGGAAATTCAGCAGCTCATATTTATCACGGCTCCGCTGGTCAACCATAGCTGCATAATCCACGCCCTCTTCAAAAATCCCCAGTCGATCCCGCAATATAAGATCGCTACCATCCCACCAGCTTTTTAACGTTGGCACATCGTGATTATTGACCATCGCCAGCGCATGAACATCATAATCTTCGGGTGCCCGAAAATGGCTGTAATTTTCTTTCTCGAAATAAAACACACGGTTAGTAAAAATACCGGCTTCAGTAATCGCTTTGCGAAATTCATCTGGCACAACACCAAGATCCTCCCCGATTATCGCACACTGATTAAGGTGACTTTCCAAACAAAGCAATGCCAGCATATCCTCAAACGGATAATAAACATAGGCCCCATGGTCGGCGGTCATACCAGGCGGGCACCACCACAACCGCATCAATGCCATAGCGTGATCGATCCGTAGCGCCCCGCAACGGGACATGTTCTCTCTCAAAATTTGAATAAAGTGTTTATAGCCACTTGCACGCAAATGAGCGGGATCCATCGGTGGCAACCCCCAATTCTGTCCTTGCTCTGCCAAAGGATCGGGAGGAGCGCCAACAGATACTCCGCGGCAGAACTGATTCGGGTTTGAGAAAGCCTCAGCACCACCACCATCGGCGCCTACGGCAAGGTCCCGCACCAAACCAACGTTCATACCTGATTCTTCTGCGAGCTGCTGACACCGCCGCAATTGATTATGAGCTAGCCACTGAACGTAACAATGGAAACGTATCGCCTCTGAATGAGCTTTCGCAACCTGCTTAAACGCCTCTGTTTCTGCGCCAGCCATTAATACACTATCGCTGATATCCCCCTTATATCCACACCCAGGCCATCGATCGCGCGCAACTTCGTAGAGGGCAAACTGCTGCAGAGCAACACCACATTCACTCACAAAATCTTCAAAACATTTAACACGTTCACTATCTGGTTCTGATAAACGGAATTGTTGATACATCTGTTCGAAAACAGGGTACTTCAAGTTTTTAACCGCAGAATAGTTTACTAACGGTGCTTTGCGCAGCTCCACAATCACTTGCTTGCGCGCAGTTAAACCTTCTTCGGTATGTAAAATATTCGACTGCAGGTAATCTTGCTCGCTGGTAGGGTCAATATATAACGGGTTAATAAAGCGTCGATCAGAGGGGCTATATGGGCTATTATTGTTTTCAATATCCGGCAATAACGCGTGTAGCGGATTCAAACCAATAATATCAGCACCTAACGCAGCCGCACGTTTTACGAGCAACTGTAGATCTGAAAAATCCCCCACGCCCCAATCACTTTCCGTGCGTAAGGTGTAGAGCTGGATTATGAATCCCCACGGATTACACCCCTTTTCGAGCCAGGCAGGCTGAAACACAGTAGCGGGCGCAACGGCCAATACACCTTCTATCTCCCTAACAGTATTCTGGCGCTTATCTGTAGCTGAAGGTTCTATCAGCGTTACCACCAACTGGTAGTAACCCGGGCTATCTACGGCCGTTGTAATAAGCCTGCGAGAATAGCGTACTCCATCAAAAAGATAATCACCCGTTTCTGGAGCGCTAGCAGGCAAAAGCGCACCGCTATCGACCACTGCGCCATTTTCGCCTTCCAATCGCCAACGTAACTTTTTACTTAACTGCTCTGGATGAAGGTTTATATAAAACGCCGCAGACGTGTTCGGCTTTAACTTGACGGTTTGTAATGCAGGAAAAAACTGACGCCATGGGCCGACATCAAGTTCATAAGCAGCTTTCGCAACCTTTTGAGGGCTAGAAACATCTACGTTCATGGCTTTTAATAGCGTTAACCGGTTTGCCAGCGGTACTTTTACTGCTTCACCTCGATAGTTTTGATACTCCCCTGTTATACCTCGCCAATAAAATATTCGATCGAGATCGCTCATAACGGTTCCATTATTTATGTTTTCTATGGTTACTAAAGCAAACAAGCTGCCAAAAAGGTTTATTCGCGATTAGTAGATAACATTCAAACGACTTATGGAGGGCGGGTTAGTAAATTACCGGGCACCGTAATTCGATTGCGCTGCCATTTTGACTACCTCGAAAAAGATACTTAACACTAACGCATGATAGCGATGCGATTTAGCACTATAACGAGCGAATATGACACCTGACAACAAGGATAGCAGCTTATGGCCGACTTGGAGACTGGCCCTTTATGGATTCAAATGCCAAATACAAAAGCTGTATGGGCTTTGTTCAAGATGGTAATAGAACTGAATAATACAGCCTCAAAAAAGTTCGTATTTGTTAATTATTTCACACTGTACACCACCCGCCATACCTTCCGACTGTGCAAGATAGTAATAATTCACTTGATTAGTGATGGGGTGATTTACGGGTGAGGTTTGCGTTCGCCTGCCGGATCGTCGTAAAGTTACTCGGGGAAGAAGGGGCTCAACTGAGCGCCCGAGCCAACCGCTCGTGTGGTTTTCCTTAACGCGTGCCTTAAAAAGATAGCTAGGTTGGCGTATGGCTCGTTTCAGCTACCAATACGTAAGATCTTAAAAAGTAACTCCGTTGAACTGAGATAAAGAATAGAGCTCTACACTTCAGCTATCAGAACCGATGATTTCAACCGCACCACGACATATCCGCTGATTTCACCGATGAAACTCACGGTTGAATGAAGGCTATTCGTCCGAACCAAACGGCCATGCTCAAAACAGTCCCTCTACGCCCCTAAAAGATGACTGAACGACACCCGCTAACCATCGCACGAAGAAAGATTACACTAGCCATAAAAAACAAGCTCAACCTGCTTCGATATTACCTAAGGCTCCTACCTGGACATAAGCACAAGAAATTAAAATATTTGAGACATAAAAAGGCGCCAAGCTTTTAACTTGGCGCCTTATCAAATTGAATAGTATCTCGACTCAACGGAACCGAGCCGAAAAATAGTATTTTATTCGGCAGCAGCTTCAGAAGAAGCTTCTACCTGAGGACGGCCAACAAGCTCAACGTAAGCCATAGGCGCCTTATCTCCAGCACGGTAGCCGCACTTGAGAATACGCAAGTAACCACCTGGGCGACCTTCGTAACGAGGCCCCAAATCGTTGAACAACTTACCAACCACCTCTTTGCTGCGCAGACGATCAAACGCCAGACGACGATTAGCTACGCTATCCACCTTAGATAAGGTTATCAAAGGTTCTGCATGACGACGCAGTTCTTTCGCCTTAGCCAAGGTTGTTTTAATTAATTCGTGCTCTACCAAAGAAGAAACCATATTACGGAACATGGCCTTACGGTGAGAACTGTTTCTATTTAACTGACGTCCACTATGACGATGACGCATGACTGTAACCCTTCACCTGGTTGCTATCTCAGCAAGTCAAATTTTTCAATTGACGGGGACATACCCCGTCATACTCATTTTTACCTAGTCGCTATTTTTCAGACTGGCGGGAGGCCAATTTTCCAAACGCATACCCAAGGACAATCCGCGAGACGCGAGTATGTCTTTAATCTCAGTAAGAGATTTCTTACCCAAATTTGGGGTTTTCAACAACTCTACTTCTGTACGCTGTATCAAATCACCGATGTAGTAAATATTTTCGGCTTTCAGACAGTTAGCGGAGCGAACCGTTAACTCCAAATCATCGACCGGACGCAATAGTACCGGATCAATCTGGTCTTCCTTCTGCTCTGGCTCAACTTCTTTCTCGCCCTCTAGGTCGACAAAAACAGCCAGCTGCTGTTGCAGGATAGTCGCTGCCCGACGAATCGCTTCTTCGGGATCAATGGTACCGTTGGTCTCAAGATCGAGAACCAGTTTGTCCAGATCGGTGCGCTGCTCAACACGGGCACTTTCCACAGTATAAGCCAAACGACGAACGGGACTGTAAGATGCATCCAATTGCAAACGACCAATGGCACGCGTTTCATCTTCATCAGACTGGCGCGCATCCACTGGCTGATAACCACGACCGCGAGCGATCGTCAGTTTCATATCCAGCGCAACATCGCCAGTGATGTTAGCGATAACCAAATCAGGATTAGCAATTTCCACTTCGTGATCCAGCTGAATATCACCTGCGGTAACAACACCCGGGCCCTGCTTGGCTAACGACAATATAGCTTGATCTTTGCCGTGCATTACAACCGCTACGTTTTTTAGGTTCAATAAGATCTCAATAACATCTTCCTGAACACCTTCTATAGCGCTGTACTCGTGCTGCACACCAGCAATCTCAACTTCAGTGATCGCACAACCAGGCATGGAGGACAGTAAAATGCGACGCAAAGCATTACCAAGTGTATGACCAAAACCACGCTCAAGCGGTTCTAAAACAACTTTTGCTCGGGTTGGGGCCAATTCTGTTACATCGATGTGACGAGGAGTCAAAAATTCGTTAACCGCACTCTGCATATAGGCACCTGTATGTAATTGTGATCCTTAAATTATAAACCGACTAAAAGCTCTACTTAGAGTAAAGCTCCACAATCAGGTTCTCGTTGATGTCGGCTGGTAAGTCCGCGCGATCGGGAACACGCTTATAGGTGCCCTCTTTCTTGTCAGAGTTAACATCAACCCACTCAACATCAGGACGCTGTGCAGCGATACCCATAGCACTTTGGATACGCAGTTGGTTTTTTGCTTTTTCCCGAACAGAAACCACATCACCAGTCTGTACTTGGTAGGATGGTATGTTCAGTATCTTGCCGTTAACCAAAATAGCTTTATGCGAAACCAACTGGCGAGATTCGGAGCGAGTAGCACCAAAGCCCATGCGATAAACAACGTTATCTAGTCGGCCTTCAAGAAGCTTCAAAAGATTTTCACCAGTTGCACCCTTACGACGTGCAGCTTCTTTATAGTAACTACGAAATTGCTTCTCCAGCACACCGTAGGTACGACGTACTTTTTGTTTTTCACGCAGCTGAACACCGTAATCAGAAAGGCGACCACGACGCTGCCCATGTTGACCTGGAGCGTTTTCAGCTTTACATTTTGATTCTAAAGGTCTTACGCCACTCTTCAGGAACAGATCTGTTCCCTCGCGGCGAGACAGTTTACAAGTAGGACCTATATAACGTGCCACTTTCTCTGCTCCTTATACTCGACGCTTTTTGGGTGGACGACAGCCGTTATGAGGAATCGGCGTGACATCAGTAATGTTGGTAATCTTATAACCTACGTTGTTCAAGGCACGAACCGCGGATTCGCGACCAGGCCCTGGACCTTTAACTTCGACGTCCAGATTCTTCAAACCGTAATCCTGAGCTGCCTGACCGGCGCGCTCTGCTGCAACCTGCGCAGCAAAAGGTGTACTTTTACGAGAACCGCGAAAACCTGAACCACCAGCAGTGGCCCAAGACAATGTATTTCCCTGACGATCAGTAATCGTCACGATAGTGTTATTAAAAGAGGCATGAATATGCGCAATACCATCGACGACGGTCTTTTTGACCTTCTTCTTCGTCGTGCTTTTACCACCTGGCTTTGCCATAGCAATATTTCCCGAACTAATACGTTAGAGTGAATAAACCCGAAACTTACTTCTTGATTGGCTTACGAGGACCTTTGCGAGTACGCGCATTGGTCTTGCTACGCTGACCACGTACTGGCAGGTTACGACGGTGCCGCATTCCGCGATAAGTTCCGAGATCCATCAAACGTTTGATGTTCATGGAAATTTCACGACGCAGATCACCTTCAACGGTAAGCTTCGTTACCTCGTTACGGATTGCATCCATTTGGTCTTCGCCCAAGTCACCAATCTTGGTAGATTCAGCGATACCGGTTGCCACACAAATTTGTTTGGCCTTGGTTTTACCAACCCCAAACACGTAAGTGAGGGAAATCACGGCATGCTTATGGTCTGGTATATTGACACCAGCTATACGAGCCATTCAACTTACTCCAACTAGATAAGATTTTCAGTGTTAACGGCAGAATCGACCACCCTAGCACCTTGAAAGGGCGCGAAGGATAGCGGCAAACCTACCAAAAAGCAATAGTATAGCTGTTTCCAGCTATACGACAGTTAACACCTCCGATTTATCAGGGCCTGAAACCCTGAATGGTTTTGCGAAAAGAGAAACGAACCCCCCATTAACAACACCAGAAAACATTGCCTAACGCTTAGCCTTGACGCTGCTTATGGCGTGGCTCTGCACTACAAATCACACGCAGAACACCTTTGCGCCGAACGATTTTGCAGTTACGGCATACCTTTTTTACTGACGCACGAACTTTCATCTTTAATTACTCCGAAAATACCGGGCTAGCACCTAGCGAGTGCCACGCCCGTAACTCTGTAAATTAGCTTTCTTCATCACCGAGTCATATTGATGCGACATCAAGTGTGACTGTACCTGTGACATAAAATCCATAACCACAACTACAACAATCAGTAACGACGTTCCGCCCAAGTAGAAGGGAACATTTGCCGACACCATCAGAAACTGTGGCAATAGCGCAACAGCAGCGATATAGATAGAGCCTACAACAGTAAGTCGAGTTAAAACGTTATCGATGTACTTAGCGGACTGATCTCCAGGGCGAATTCCTGGTATATAAGCACCGCCGCGTTTAAGGTTGTCTGCAACCTCTTTAGGGTTGTACATCATCGCGGTGTAGACAAAGCAAAAAACGACTATCAAAACGCCAAACAACACAAAGTTCAGCGGTTGACCAGGACCAATGGCCAATGCAATTTCCTGCAGGATTTCACTAGACTTGCCTTCGGCAGCACTACCGAACCACTGCGCGATAGAGGCAGGAAATAGCAGAATACTACTTGCGAAGATCACAGGTATAACACCGGCCATATTAATTTTGAGTGGTAGATGGCTCGTTTGTGCTGGACCCTGTCCACCACGGCCACCCGCCTGACGGCGCGCATATTGAATAGTAATACGACGCTGACCGCGTTCCATTCTGACCACAAACCAAACGATGGCTACTGCTGCAAAAAGTAGTGCCAACAGCATCAGCACATGCAAGTCACCCTGACGGGCGCTTTCAAAGGCCTGACCCACAGCACCGGGCAATCCCGCAACGATACCGGCAAAGATCAGCATAGAAATACCGTTACCAATACCGCGTTCGGTAATCTGCTCGCCCAACCACATCATAAATACGGCGCCTGTGACCAGTGAAGTCACTGCGATAACGTAGAAACTGACAGTCGCAAGACCTGCGTAAGCCATTCCCTGACCAGACATTCCGGCAACCATCACGAACGCCTGTACCGTCGCAAGGGCTACGGTAAGGAAGCGAGTGTATTGGCTGATCTTACGACGCCCGGATTCACCTTCTTTTTTCATTGCCTCAAGCGAGGGGGTCACTGCGCTCATCATTTGCATAATAATTGACGCGGAGATATAGGGCATGATCCCCAGCGCAAGAATACTCATACGCGAGAGCGCACCACCCGAGAACATGTTGAACATGCCAAGGATAGTGCCCTGATTTTGTTTGAACAGATTTGCGACCTGCTCAGGATCTATCCCTGGAACCGGAATATGGGTTCCTAGGCGATAAACCACAATGGCCAAAAGCAAAAATTTTAGGCGAACCCACAGCTCACCTAAACCTTTCTGGCTACCCAGAGGCATGTTACCTGGCGTTGCCATCAATCCCCCTAATATATGCGGAAAATTCCGCTTATTCTTCTATTTTTCCACCGGCAGCTTCAATGGCTGCTTTGGCGCCTTTAGTAACAGCTAAACCTTTAACCGTAACAGCTTTTTTCAGTTCACCGGATAAGAATACTTTCACGCGTTTCACGCCAACACCAATAAGGTCTGCGTTCAGTAGAGCATCCAAATCGATAACATCTGCATCAACCTTATTCAGCTCGGCCAATCGGATCTCAGCAGAAACGCGACCAACGCGACTCGTGAAACCGAATTTTGGCAGGCGCTTCTGCAAAGGCATCTGACCGCCCTCGAATCCAGGTTTAACAGAACCACCTGAACGTGCTTTCAACCCTTTGTGTCCACGACCTGCAGTTTTACCAGAACCGCTACCAATTCCGCGACCCACACGCTTTTTGCTGGAGGTGCTACCGGGAGCAGGACTTAAAGTATTTAAACGCATCTTACTCTCCTTCCACCTGAACCATATAATTAACTTTATTGATCATACCGCGAGTCGAAGGAGTATCTTCTACTTCTACGGTGTGACCGATCCGACGCAAACCCAAGCCACGAATGCAGGCTCGATGCGCTTCCAAGCGTCCGTGAACGCTTTTCACTTGTGTAACTTTTACCGTCTTTTTAGCCATGACTTTTTTACCTAAAATCGGCCCCTTTTGTCCAATCGCGATAAGCGACTAACCACAGGGATGTGGTGTATTCTGGATTCGCTGAAGCAAAAACCGTTTAGTTCAAAATATCTTCTACGGATTTACCGCGCTTCGCCGCAACAGTATCAGGAGAAGTCATTGCACGCAGAGCTTCGAAAGTTGCACGTACAACGTTAACCGGATTTGTTGAACCGTAGCACTTAGCCAGTACGTTTTGTACGCCGGCGATTTCCAATACTGCTCGCATCGCGCCACCAGCAATTACGCCAGTACCTTGAGAAGCGGGCTGCATGTAAACCTTCGATGCACCGTGACGACCTCTAGTCGGGTACTGAATGGTATCACCGTTCAACTCAACCTCGATCATATTGCGTCGAGCAGCTTCCATGGCTTTCTGAATAGCAATAGGCACTTCTCGTGCTTTACCGCGACCGAAACCCACTTTACCGTTACCATCACCGACAACAGTCAAGGCAGTAAAACCGAAAATACGGCCACCTTTAACAGTCTTAGCAACGCGGTTTACCTGTACTAACTTTTCCTGTAAACCTTCGGCAGTGTTATCATCTCGTTTGTTGTTTTGCTGCGCCATAATTCAACCTTTAGAATTCCAATCCGCCTTCACGAGCAGCATCTGCCAACGCTTTTACTCGACCGTGATATTTAAAACCGCTTCGATCAAACGCAACCTTAGTCACGCCTGCGCTCTTCGCGCGCTCAGCGATTAACTTACCTACTTCTGTAGCAGCATCGGCATTACCGGTTTTGCCACCACGCAAATCTTTTTCAAGTGTTGAAGCGGTAGCCAGAACCTTGTCACCTTCTGCAGCGATTACTTGCGCATATATATGACGTGGAGTTCTGTTAACGCAAAGACGAACTTCGCGCAGTTCACGGATCTTAGCCCGAGACCGGGTAGCACGGCGTATTCTGGATTGCTTCTTAGCGTTCATATTCAAAACCTACTGTTTAGTTAGCCTTAGTATGGCTTACTTCTTCTTAGCTTCTTTACGACGTACATGTTCGTCAGCGTAGCGAACACCCTTGCCCTTGTATGGCTCTGGTGGACGGAAAGCACGTACTTCACTTGCCACCTGACCTAACAATTGCTTGTCGGAGCTCTTCAACACAATCTCTGTTTGGGACGGTGTTTCGGCCGTTACGCCTTCAGGCAGATCGTAATCAATTGGGTGGGAAAAACCCAAGGTCAGGTTTAGCACCGTCCCTGTGGCTTTCGCACGATAACCTACGCCGTTCAGCACTAGTTTCTTTTCGAAACCTTGTGTCACACCGGTAACCATATTGTTTACCAGCGCACGCATAGTACCTGCCAACGCTCGGGAGCTTTTCGCTCCGTCACGAGCAGCGAACGTGAGCACGTTATCTTCTAATTTTACTTCCACATTATTGTGGATTTGCAGATCCAGAGTTCCTTTACCACCTTTTACGGTGAGGTCCTGACCGTTCTGCTTAACGTCAACGCCCTGAGGCAGTTGAACTGGGCTGTTAGCAACACGTGACATAATGGTTACCCGTCAATACGTTTCTTGTTACAGGCTTGAACTGTTTAGAAAACAGTACAAATAATCTCACCACCAACACCGGCTGCGCGAGCGGCACGGTCGGTCATAACACCTTTACTGGTGGATACGATGGCGATACCCAAACCACCGCGAACGGATGGCAACTCTCCCTTACCTACGTATGAACGCAGACCAGGACGACTAATGCGATCCAATTCAGCAATAACGGGCTTGCCTTCAAAATACTTTAGCTCGAGGCTCAACTCAGACTTCGCTTCTTCTGTAGCCGAAAAGCCATCGATGTAGCCTTCTTCTTTCAGCACACTGGCAATGCTTTGTTTCAACTTCGAAGACGGCATGGAAACTGACGTTTTACCAACCATCTGCGCATTACGAATGCGAGTGAGCATATCTGCGATAGGGTCTTGCATACTCATAAAATTCTGCTCCTACTAATAACCTGGATTACCAACTGGCTTTTACCAGGCCTGGTACGTCGCCGCGCATTGCAGCTTCACGCAATTTGTTTCTGCATAAGCCAAACTTACGGTAAACCGCGTGAGGACGGCCAGTCACTCGACAACGACGCTGTCCGCGAGCGGCACTGCTATCACGAGGTAACTTTTGCAGCTTAATCATCGCATCCCAAACCTGCTCATCCGTAGACTCGGAAGCGCCAACAACAGCTTTTAATTCTTCACGCTTAGCTGCGTACTTCTCTACTGCTTTCGCGCGCTTAACTTCACGGGCGATCATTGATTTCTTAGCCATTATTCAATCAACTCCTAGCCTTTGAATGGGAAGTTAAATGCTTTTAACAAAGCACGACCTTCGTCATTTGTGCGAGCATTGGTGGAAATACAAATATCCAAACCACGCAGCTTATCGATCTTATCGTACTCAATCTCGGGGAAAATGATCTGCTCATTTACGCCCATTGAGAAATTACCCCTACCGTCGAACTGCTTAGGACTAATACCACGAAAATCTCGTACGCGCGGGATAGCAATACTGATCAATCGATCCAGGAATTCGTACATACGCTCCTGACGCAAAGTTACTTTACAGCCTACCGGCCAACCTTCGCGCACTTTAAAACCTGCGATGGATCGACGAGCCTTGGTAACCACAACCTTCTGACCGGCAATTTTTTCCAAGTCAGCTACAGCGTGCTCCAAAACTTTCTTATCTCCAATCGCTTCACCGACACCCATATTGAGAGTGACCTTGGTAATGCGAGGGATTTCCATCACATTCTTCAACCCCAACTCTTCTTTAAGCTTTGGAGCAATTTCTTTTTGATAAATTTCTTTCAGCCTGGCCATTTTATTCACTCAGTCCGCTTATGCGTCTATAGCTTCGCCATTGGATTTGAAAACACGAATCTTGTTTCCATCTTCCAACACTTTAAATCCAACGCGATCCGCCTTTTGCGTGCTCGGATTGAAAATTGCAACATTTGAAACCTGAATCGGAGCTTCTTTCTCAACAATACCACCAGGGACGTTCAGCTGGGGGTTTGGCTTCTGGTGCTTTTTAATCATTTGCACGCCGGAGACGATGACTCGATTATCAGGCAGTACACGGTTTACTTTACCGCGCTTACCTTTATCACGACCGGTGATTATCACCACTTCGTCATTACGTTTAATCTTACGCATAACCTAATTCCTCTTGACCTCAGTGCGGCCGATTACAGTACTTCGGGCGCTAGAGAGATAATCTTCATAAACTTTTCGCCACGTAATTCACGGGTTACTGGTCCGAAGATACGAGTACCAACAGG
This sequence comes from Teredinibacter haidensis, assembly GCF_014211975.1. Classification (NCBI taxonomy): domain Bacteria; kingdom Pseudomonadati; phylum Pseudomonadota; class Gammaproteobacteria; order Cellvibrionales; family Cellvibrionaceae; genus Teredinibacter; species Teredinibacter haidensis. Next base: position 258,876 of record NZ_CP060084.1, on the reverse strand, counting down.
AGCTTCCTGCTGATTGAGCAACACCGCAGCATTGTCGTCAAAGCGAATAATAGAACCGTCAGGGCGGCGAACACCTTTTTTGGTGCGAACCACAACGGCCTTCATTACCTGACCTTTTTTTACCTTACCACGAGGAATAGCCTCTTTAACGGTAACTTTAATTACATCGCCAACACTCGCGTAGCGACGATGTGAGCCACCCAATACCTTGATACACATTACTCGGCGTGCACCACTATTGTCGGCTACCTCCAAATAACTTTCTGTTTGAATCATCGTCTTTCTCCGAAACTCTTTACCGACTGGCGGAAGTTAAAAACCACCGGCCCGAGGCGATTCGATTAAATTTGTGTAGCCCGTTCTTCGATTTTAACCAGAGTCCAGGACTTGGTTTTCGAAAGAGGCCGAGACTCAGCGATAGTTACGGTATCGCCCGCTTTACATTCGTTGCTTTCGTCATGGGCCTTCAACTTCGAAGACTTGCTGACGTACTTACCGTAGACGGGGTGCTTAACACGACGCTCGATTAAGACAACGATGGATTTCTCCATTTTATCGCTAACAACTTTACCCGTTAGCGTACGTACCAATTTTTCTGTTTCAGACATGATCGTTACCTACGCTTACTTGTTTTGCTTTCTGACGCAAAACCGTTTTAATGCGAGCAATATCGCGACGAGCCTGCTTCATTAAATGAGTCTGATTCAATTGGCCAGTTGTTTTCTGCATGCGGAGCTTAAACTGCGCCTCAAGCTGAGAAAGCAATTCCTGGCTCAACTCATCAACTGACTTTTCGTTAAGTTCTGTAGCTTTCATCACATCACCGACCGCTTAACAAAAGTGGTATTCAGAGGCAGTTTCGCAGCTGCGAGAGCGAATGCTTCACGAGCCAACTCTTCAGAAACGCCTTCCATTTCGTAAAGTACTTTACCTGGCTGAATCTGGGCAACCCAATATTCAACATTACCCTTACCTTTACCCTGACGAACTTCCAGAGGCTTCTCAGTAATAGGCTTGTCCGGGAATACACGGATCCAGATCTTTCCGCCACGCTTAACGTGACGAGTCATCGCACGACGAGCCGCTTCAATCTGACGCGCTGTAATACGCCCACGGTCAACCGCCTTCAGTCCGAATTCACCAAAGCTAACTTTGGAGCCGCGTTGCGCTAATCCGCGATTACGACCCTTCATTTGCTTACGGAATTTTGTACGCTTTGGTTGCAGCATTTGCCTAACCCTTATTCGTCAAAACTGTTTAACTACAAGCGCTTATTTAGCGCCTTTCTTCTTGGGAGTGGTTTCAACTTCTTCCATTCCGCCAATAATTTCGCCTTTGAAGATCCATACCTTTACGCCAATAATACCGTAAGTAGTAGCAGCTTCTGCAGTCGCGTAATCGATGTCAGCACGCAAGGTGTGCAACGGTACACGACCTTCGCGATACCATTCAGTACGAGCAATTTCTGCCCCACCCAAACGACCACCAACCTGGATCTTTACGCCTTCAGCGCCTTGACGCATGGCATTCTGAACCGCTCGTTTCATAGCACGGCGAAACATCACTCGACGCTCTAACTGCTGAGCAACGCTCTGTGCAACTAACACACTGTCCAGATCTGGCTTACGAATCTCTTCAATGTTGATATGAACGGGAACGCCCATCTGCCTGCTAATCTCAGCGCGCAGCTTTTCAACGTCTTCGCCTTTCTTACCGATTACGATACCTGGGCGAGCAGTATGAATAGTCACTCGCGCGGTATTGGCTGGGCGCTCAATTTCTATTCGGCTAACTGACGCGTGCGCCAATGCCTTTTGAATATAGCTACGCACCAGTAAATCTTCGTTCAGCTTATCCGCGTACTCGCCTTTGCTGGCATACCAAGTTGAGGTATGCTTCTTAACAATACCGAGACGGATTCCTGTAGGGTGTACTTTCTGACCCATAAGTCTACTCTCTTATTGATCCGCTACTTTAACGGTGATGTGACAAGTGCGCTTTAAAATACGATCAGCGCGGCCTTTTGCGCGTGGTCGAATGCGCTTCATCGTTAAACCTTCGTCCACAAATATGGTGGACACCTTCAGCTCATCAACGTCAGCACCTTCATTATGCTCAGCGTTGGCGATAGCCGATTCCAAAACCTTCTTAATGACAGCAGCACCTTTCTTTGGGCTGAATGCCAACACATCCAAAGCTTCTTCTACTGATTTTCCGCGAATCTGATCTGCCACCAGCCGCGCTTTCTGCGCCGCCATATTAGCGCCGCGTAATTTAGCTGCTACTTCCATCACAATTCCTCGCTAAGTGCGCGCTTAGCGCTTCGCTTTCTTGTCTGCTACGTGGCCACGGTAAGTGCGACTAGCCGCAAACTCACCCAACTTATGACCTACCATTTCCTCACTAACCAGCACTGGCACGTGTTGACGACCATTGTGCACAGCGATAGTCAAGCCCACCATGTCTGGCAAAATCATGGAGCGGCGAGACCAGGTCTTAATAGGACGACGGTCATTTTTTTCAGCCGCTACTTCAACTTTCTTCAAAAGATGGTGGTCTACAAAAGGACCTTTCTTCAGTGAACGTGGCACTGTTCTTTCCTCTTTTTAGCTATTTAGCCGGCGCTTACTTCTTGTCGCGACGACGAATAATCATGTTGTCCGTACGCTTATTGCTACGAGTTTTGTAACCCTTAGTTGGCGTACCCCATGGAGACACAGGATGACGACCACCGGAGGTACGACCCTCACCACCACCGTGCGGGTGATCAACCGGGTTCATCGCAACACCACGAACGGTTGGCCGAACACCACGCCAGCGAGTAGCGCCAGCCTTACCCAAAGAGCGCAAGCTGTGCTCACTATTGGATACTTCACCCAATGTGGCGCGACACTCAGACTCAACCTTACGCATCTCACCACTGCGTAACCGCAGAGTAGCGTATTGACCTTCACGAGCAACCAACTGCACTGAGGTACCGGCAGAGCGTGCCAACTGGGCGCCTTTACCAGGCTTCAGCTCAACACAATGAATAACACTACCCACTGGAATATTACGCAAGGGCAATGTATTACCAGCTTTAATCGCTGCCGCATCACCAGACTCAACCATATCGCCCGCTGCAACACCCTTAGGAGCGATAATGTAGCGACGCTCACCATCGGCATAACAAACCAGCGCGATATAGGCCGTTCGATTTGGATCGTACTCCAAACGCTCTACTTTTGCCGGAATAGCATCTTTATTACGTTTAAAGTCAATCTTGCGGTAATGCTGCTTGTGACCACCACCAATATGACGAGTCGTAATACGACCGTTATTATTGCGGCCACCGCTTTTAGATTTCTTTTCTAACAACGGCGCGTAAGGTGCGCCCTTGTGTAAGTCAGGGTTTACTACGCTTACAACAAAGCGACGACCGGCTGACGTTGGCTTGCGTTTTACAATTGGCATCAGTCCGCTCCTTATTCAGCTGCTTCGAAGTCGATCTCTGAGCCTTCGGCCAGAGATACGTACGCTTTCTTCCAATCACTGCGACGACCGATGCCGTAACGCGTGCGCTTGGTTTTACCCTTAACATTCAGAACGCGAACGCCCTCAACGCTAACATTAAACAACTTTTCTACCGCAGCTTTGATTTCAGACTTTTCTGCATCAGCAACCACCTTAAAAACAACCTGGTTAGCTATATCAGCAACGACAGCTGACTTTTCAGAAATTACGGGTCCAAGCAAAACCTTATACAGACGCTCCTGGTTCATACCAGCACCTCCTCAAGTTTTTTGAGAGCGGGTACAGTAACCACAACCTTATCAAAACGAATCAGGCTGACGGGATCGATACCCTGAACATCACGAACATCTACTTTGTGCAAATTGCGGGAGGCAAGATAAAGGTTTTCACTCACCTCAGCCGTCACGATCAACACATCAGACAAATTAAATTGCGCAAGCTTGGCGACTAAATCTTTGGTTTTAGGAGCTTCAACACTAAACTCCTCAACTACAACCAAACGCTCCTGACGAGCCAGCTCGGACAAAATGCAGCGCAACGCAGAGCGGTACATTTTCTTGTTCAGTTTTTGTTCAAAATTGCGTGGCTCAGCCGCAAAAGTCACTCCACCGGAGCGCCAGATTGGACTGCGAATGGTACCTGCACGAGCACGGCCAGTACCTTTCTGACGCCATGGCTTTTTACCACCACCGGAAACATCAGCACGATTCTTCTGAGCCTTAGTTCCCTGACGAGCACCAGCCATATAGGCCACTACTGCCTGATGAACCAGGTCTTGATTAAATTCTTTACCAAAAGCCACTTCGGAAACTGCAATAGTACCCTTGGCGCCTTGCGGTGTAGCAATACTTAATTCCATGGTCGATTCCCCCGGGATACTTAACCGTTGTTACGCAGCTTTACAGCAGGACGAATAATAACGTCTCCACCTGGAGCACCAGGAACGGCACCCTTAATAAGCAGTAAATTGCGTTCAACATCGACCCTGACCACCTCAAGATTCTGAGTCGTTACACGCTCAGCACCCATGTGACCAGCCATCTTTTTACCCTTGAATACGCGCCCTGGCGTCTGACATTGACCAATGGAACCAGGGGCTCGGTGCGAGAGGGAGTTGCCGTGAGTAGCATCTTGCATTGAAAAATTCCAACGCTTAACACCACCAGCAAAACCCTTACCTTTAGAAGTGCCCGTTACATCTACCTTCTGACCAGCTTCAAAAGCTTCTACAGTAAGTTGACTACCAACATCGAATGCAGCACCTTCGTTATTACGCAACTCCCAAACGCCGCGACCGGCTTCTGTTTGCGCTTTAGCGAAGTGCCCTGCTTCCGCTTTGGTGACACGGGAGGCTCGACGAGACCCTACGGTTACCTGCACAGCGGCGTAACCGTCGGTTTCTGCGTTCTTAACCTGAGTGATGCGGTTGGGATCTACCTCAACCACAGTGACAGGAACGGATAAACCATCGTCAGTAAAAATGCGCGTCATGCCGCTCTTGCGGCCGACAAGTCCAATCGTCATTTTCGTTAACCTCTCAGTGTACGGGGCTTTCCCACTTTATGTGGACCCGCTATGGCCGCCCATTTCAGAGCGTTACACGCTTGCCAGCCTTATTGCCGACAAACTTTATCTGGAGTCTTGGCCGCACGAATGCAGCACACACCATCTTTGCCGAAGCAAAAATAATCTAGCCCAGACTAATTTGAACTTCGACGCCAGCTGCTAAATCCAGCTTCATCAAAGCATCTACAGTCTTCTCGGTTGGCTCAACAATATCGAGCAACCTTTTATACGTACGAATCTCATATTGATCTCGCGCATCCTTATTGACGTGCGGCGAAACCAGAACAGTAAAACGCTCTTTGCGAGTCGGCAGCGGAATAGGACCGCGAACCTGTGCGCCAGTACGTTTTGCCGTTTCAACAATCTCTTGCGTTGAAGCATCAATCAACTTGTGATCAAAAGCTTTCAAACGAATTCGAATACGTTGATTCTGCATCTGAACCAAACTCCAAACATTTTTAAAGAACAATCAACCAAGCTTGTTTTGGCTGGCTGAAATGAGGGCGCAATTCTAATGACTAGGTATAGGTCTGTCAACAGGGAAAACGATTATTTTCACGGCGCAAGAATTTGCCTTTGAGATACCGTAAAAATGAGCTCTTGAGGCCTGACTGGGCGCGAAATATAACCTCCCAGCAGGCGCCAAAACACGCTATTCGACAGGAGGTTTAAGTAGTAGATCAATACGGCGATTACGCTTCCGCCCCTCACGGGATTCATTATTAGCGATAGGGCTAGACTCCCCATAACCATAAGCCTCGCAGCGCTCTGCAGGCAGGTCACTCATATTCACCATTAAATACTGGCGAACAGCTTTCGCGCGATTTTGTGATAACACTTGATTCGCCTCTGTACTCCCAAACGAATCCGTATGCCCCTCAATTACAACCGTATAACCTGGGTATATGCGAACGGCCTGCTCCACCTTTTGCAGCAAGCCGTAATTAGCTGCGGTAATTTGCGAGCTGCCGGGCTCAAAATTCAAACCCACCATACGCACCAACACATTACTCCCCTGGGTAAGTACAGAAGCTTCATCGCGGCGAAAGTACTCCGTAACCCGCTGTAGTCGCTCACGAGCCTCCTCCTGCTCATTAAGCCGCTCGGACTGGATACCCAGCTTGGTCTCCAGCATGGCGTAGTCCTGCTCTAGGGTAGCGGCTCGGGTGCGCAACTCGCCCAAATCATAAGAGTCTTTCTGTAGGCGGCGAACCTCAACCGCTATTGCTTCGGTTGGCACGCCGAAGCCCTGATCAAATTCGGCAAGCACATCCGCCTCCCCCGCTAGAACGGCTACGGGCTCTTCCAGCATTAGGATCAACTCCTCGGCCGTCAGCGTTTTAGCTTTCAGCGCCTCCAGTTGTCCGGTCAGATAAATTGCATGCCTAGCCTCATAGTAAGCTTCTTTTACCAGGGCTCGGGGGTAATCGGTATCGTATCGGTTTTCGCTCAACTCTTTTTCTGCAGCTGCTAGCAGCTTTTCAGCGCGCTCAAGCGTTTTGGGCGCAAACTTTTTCACCTTGATACGCTTAGCTTCTTCAAGCTTGGCACGAGTTTGATTTAGGTAATTCCCTTTGATCGCAATCAGCTCTGCGTCCCGAAAAACGCTTTCAGCCTCAGCCGCCTTCACCTGGGCGCGACTCATATTGCCGGTTTCCAAAATTTTGGTTGCAGTCAAAAACTTTTGCTCTGCCTCACCCCATGTATCAGCAGCCAGCTTTTCGGCATCAACGCCTTTTGCATCGGTACGGGCCTGAATCGCGGACTTGAATGTTGTCTGCGCAAACTTTGCGGCCTTTGCGGACTTCCGAAAATATTGGGCCGCGGAAGTTAAATCCTTTTCTACCTTCGCAACGTTACCACCCTTACCATAACGCTTATCGGCTCCGGCATAGAGTTTTGCTGCCTGCTGATAACTCACCGGCGCCAATACCTTTGCCAATTCATTATCCGCCTCCTTTAATGCTGCATTGGCAGACGCGAAGAGCGATCCGCGCAATTCATCCGCCACTGCAATACCAGAAAGGGTACACGAAAGAAATAGTAGTAAACCAAAGAACGACTTGCGCAAAGCCATAAGACAACTCCAGTCAATGTTATTGTTATATTTGCAATCGAGCTGAATAGGGCTTCAGCTCGTCCCGCTTCAACGCGAGGCTTACTCGCGTGCCTCAGCTTCAACCCCGAGAATTTGGGTATACAAGACCCCAAACACCAGGCTAACCAGCGGCAAAACCCAAATCAAGCCAATACCAAATGGAATCGCAGCCACCGCCACAAGTATCATCACCAAGAAAAACACGCCAAAAAAGCTAAACCATTTGTGCGTAACCGTTTTACGGGAAGCCTCCAGTGCAGCCCAGACGCCCATATTTTTATCAATCATCAATGGAACCGCAAACATATACGCAACCATCAAATACAAGCCGGGCAATACCAACAAAAGCAAGCCGACAGCAACCAAAACCATCATAAGCACGTTAAGCAAAAAAATCTTCAATGTGCGATTGAAATAGCCGGTAATTTCCATTGCCTGAACTTCTCGTCCAGCTGCCCTCCTAACACTCAACATGTAAAAGCCAGCAGACAATGGATAAATCACAATATAAGAAATAATCTGCACGACAATAGCAAGCGCAACATTGTTCTTTACCGGGATACCGAGCAACATAAAGACGACACTAACAGCGACGACAATTAGGGCCGCCCCCCAATAAGTTCGCTTAAACCCCTTGGTGAGCGACCAAGCTTTTTTTATGGTTGATCCAATAGCAAAATCGTATTCGCCATTAAGCCCCCGCTCTAAAGACCCACCAATAGATTCTGCATTTTCTGTCGCTAGCACACTCTCCGGCGCCTGATAAGGATTAGCTTCCGTCATATTATTTACTCCGATTTCCACTGGGAATTGTTATAAACGTAAGAACCTATAGTGCAATGGCTTGCAAATCCGCACAAGTATTAAGATCAACCTTCACCCTAAACCGTTTCTATACAAGGCGCAGAAACAAAAAAAGGGCCTGAAAATCAGACCCTTTTACAAAAAATGCGTAAACACTAATCGATATTGCGAATAATACCTTCCACCATTTTTTTGGCATCACCAAACAGCATCATCGTGTTATCACGGAAAAAGAGCTCATTCTGCACTCCCGCATAACCGGCCGCCATTCCGCGCTTCACAAAAAGCACAGTACGCGCCTTTTCAACATCGAGAATTGGCATACCGTAGATGGCACTCTGCGGATCGGTTTTTGCGGCCGGGTTGGTAACATCATTAGCCCCAATAACAAAGGCCACATCCGCGCCCTGGAATTCACTGTTAATGTCTTCCAGCTCGAAAACCTCATCGTAGGATACGCTGGCCTCAGCCAGTAGTACGTTCATATGCCCTGGCATCCGCCCGGCAACCGGGTGAATCGCATACTTCACGTTTACACCGGCCTCTTTCAACACATCACCCATTTCACGCAAGGCGTGCTGTGCCTGCGCCACGGCCATCCCATACCCAGGCACGATAATCACTGAGCCCGCATTTTTCATAATAAAAGCAGCATCTTCCGCGCTACCCCGCTTAACCGGACGATCTTCTACGCCTCCGACAGCGGCACTCTCGCTTTCACCACCAAAGCCACCGAGAATTACACTAATAAAGGAGCGGTTCATGGCCTTACACATAATGTAAGAAAGAATGGCGCCAGAGGAGCCAACCAAGGCACCGGTGACTATCAAAGCATTGTTATGTAACGTAAAGCCGATACCTGCCGCAGCCCAACCAGAGTAAGAATTGAGCATCGACACCACAACCGGCATATCGGCACCCCCAATAGGGATAATGATTAGCACGCCGATAATAAAGGCCAACGCAGTCATGGACCAAAATATTGTTGGAGACTGGTCTGTATAGAACACACCCATCAACGCAATAATCGCGATACCAAACAAGGCGTTAAGTGGGTGCTGACCTTTAAACACAACAGGAGCACCCGACACCAAGCCCTGCAACTTGGTAAACGCTATAACCGAACCGGAAAAGGTGATTGCACCAATAACAACCCCAAGAGACATTTCAATACGGCTGGCAGCAAAGATTTGACCGCTGGCATCCAGCAAGCTGAAAGCTCCAGGATTAGAGTAGGCCGCACCAGCAACCAGTACAGCCGCCATACCGACCAAACTGTGGAAAGCCGCCACTAACTGCGGCATTGCCGTCATGGCAATACGCGAAGCGATGGTAATACCAATTGCAGCGCCAATACCCAAAGCAACCACAATCCAGGTATAGGAGGTTATTTCAGGGCTAAAAATTGTCGTGACAATTGCCAGCCCCATACCAACCATACCCATTAGGTTCCCAGTACGGGAGGTTTCTGGGGACGACAGGCCGCGCAACGCCAATATAAAGAGTACAGAGGCAACCAAATAGGCAAATGCAGTTAAATTAGATTCCATTAGTTCCCCCTATTTCTTCTTTTTATACATGGCTAGCATGCGTTGAGTTACTGCAAAACCACCAAAAATATTGATGGCCGCCAAGATCATGGCGATAAAGCCCAACACTTTCGCCAGATTGAATTCTGCCGGGCCCGCCGCGATCAACGCTCCCACAATAATCACGCTGGAAATAGCATTAGTTACAGCCATAAGGGGCGTATGCAAGGCTGGAGTCACACTCCAAACCACGTAATAACCTACAAACACCGCCATAACGAAAATAGATAACTGAGATACAAATTCACCGTGCACGCTTAGGCCTCCTGTTTCTGATCAGCATTTACCGGGGCGAATTGTGGATGAACCACCTTGCCGTTTTGTGTTAATAACGTCGCCGCAACGATTTCGTCATCCCAATCAAAGCTCAGCTCTTGGCTTTCAGTATTGATATGAGGCTCAATAAAGTTGTACAGATTGCGGGAGTACAGGGAGCTCGTATCAGCAGCCAAGCGCGCGGGCATATTCATGTGCCCGACAATAGCAACGCCGTTCACATCGACCACCTCGCCCGGCTTGGACAAAGTACAGTTGCCACCCTGCTCGACTGCCAGATCGATAATGACAGAGCCTGGGCGCATGGAGTGCACCATCTCATCTGTGATCAACGTGGGCGCCTTACGACCAGGAATAAGCGCTGTACAGATAGCAATATCCTGCTTGGCCATAGTGGCAGCAACCAGCTCAGCTTGCTTGCGCTTGAAATCTTCACTCATCTCTTTAGCATACCCACCGTCCGTTTCTGCATTGGCCATCTCTTCCGAGTCAACCATCACGAACTTAGCCCCAAGACTTTCAACCTGCTCTTTAGCCACTGGCCGAACATCGGTAGCGCTAACAATTGCACCCAAACGCTTAGCGGTTGCAATCGCCTGAAGACCCGCAACGCCAGCCCCCAACACCATAACCTTTGCAGGAGCGACAGTACCTGCGGCCGTCATCATCATCGGCATTGCACGCTCGTATTCAAAAGCGGCTTCGAGCACCGCTCGATAACCAGCAAGGTTACTTTGAGAGCTGAGCACGTCCATGGTTTGCGCTCGCGTAATTCGCGGAACAAACTCCATAGCCATAGCCGCAACCCCAGCCTTTGCGTAAAGCTCTACCGATTCTGGACAAGAAAACGGAGAGAGCACAGAAATAATCGTACTGCCCGACTTCATTAAGGAAAGTTCGTCCAACTCACCTTCACCCGCAAGCAAAGGTCTCTGTACTTTTAACAGAATGTCGGCATCGGCCAACAATGCAGCCGGATCGGTAACTATCGTCGCACCCGCAAGGGCATACTCCTCATCGCTAATACGACTCGCAAGCCCCGCACCGCTTTCAATGGCCACGGCTTGGCCCAACTTAATATACTTCTTAACTACTTCAGGCGTCACCGCGACGCGCTTTTCATATTCACGACGTTCTTTAAGTACCGCAATTTTCATGATTTCCCCCCATTTACAGGAACTATCACAGAATACGATTTTCGCAAATAAATCGTATTGACTTATGACAGGATCAGAATGCTTTCAATGAATAATATAAGGATTATATACAGCGCAAAAATAAAGCGCCCCAACAAGGGGCGCAAAATAGTCTGTTAAGAAGGGACCAACTAAAAACCACAATAAATGGCAGCGCCGAATAATCGAGAAAACGTTAATCTGGGAGTGTCTCGTCTTCTCCAGCTGCTGCAGGCAATCTACCCATCACTACGTTATGCATAGAAGACGCACAACAACAAAAGATCGCCCCTGCGACTGCTCAACTACTGGCTTTTAGTCGGAGCCGTTACTATACAGAGCCGCCCCCTCCAAAAAAAAGTGGCATATTGTCGCACCTAAACCCACTAAACAGCATTCATTTTTTACAGGGAACAATCATCAACCCAAACTGAGCAACAACAAAGACTTCGACACCACCCATAGGAGCTAGCACTAACTCACAATGAAAACCTCAAATACAAAAAAGCCCCGCTAAAAAACGAGGCTATAGAAACTCAAAATCCATCTATTTATTAAACGTCAACTCTTCGTCGACATACGCCCACCCCAACAAGCGCCAGCGCAAGGAGAAATATTGTTCCCGGCTCGGGCACCGAAGCGCTAGTAGCCGTCAACCACACACGCTCATACTCCTTGCCCACAGAAACAAAAGAACCGTTGTTAAACGCCCAACCCGCATCCAACAAACCGCCCCTGGCATGAAACGATAAGCCTACAAAACCATAGCTCGTATCCGACACGCCGTGATAAGGCGCATCTTTAAGGTTAGTATCTGCACTAAATTGACGTATGGTGTTCCCCTGCTCAGTAAAACCCCAACTCTTACCGTTCCGATACCAACTGATACCATTCTCATCGTTGCCGGTAAGCGTGTCGATGTTGTAAGGCAAAACCGTGTAGGCTGAAACAACTTCGAAACTGGCAGCACCTAAAATATCAAATACATCAGAGCCAACCCGCCTAACCGCCACCATCAAGCTATCACCAGTGTCGCAACTAGAGAGTATGGCTGAAATCGCAATACCGGATGAATGCCCGGGCGTAACAAAGCATTCACTCCACCCCCACTCACCCTCAACCGTAGAGACCTCGGTATCCGAGTGAACACCATAGGGAATAACCCCTGCACTAACCGGAAAAGAGGACAACCAAACCAACCCACCCACCAACAAGAAAAACCTAAGCTTCATACTCTTCCTCAAAACACATCACATCTTTCATTCCAACGAATACGATGCCGAAAGCAATATTCGCGCCTAAAAATATAAAGTATTGATTAATAAAGCCTTTTGTTATCCGCTGTCAAAATGTTAGCGTTTACATGATAAGCATCTCGACATATTTGTGAACCATGCACTTGTTTTTTTGATGGCGAAACTGTAACTGACTCAGGGCTGAGCCCCTCAATAGTCATGCTTTTCATGGGGCCCTTGTAAAGAGATCACCTTTTATCTGCTTTTCCACTGCCCCAACAAGCAGAACAGCACGAGCAACAACCCCCTGAACTCCCGCGCCCCCTTGTGCGCGCCCTCTCGCCGACACTGCCGGACCTGAAATACAGGGACAATTAACTGCTAGGACACAAAGAAACATTTATACCTACTACGCCGCTAGGAGGCGTTCACAACCATATAGGGTTCGATATAGTTTCAGTGAGAAACCCCGTTAAATTGAGACAAGGACTCTTGCTCCACCTAGCAACAAGCCGGAAACCCGAAAGCCTCTACCGGAAAAGACAATACCGCTAGTAAGTACCCGTCTCAATTACGAACAACAACCGTAAGTGCGCAATTCGCTGGAACAGCGCACAGAGGACGAGTCATTTTTCGGCTGACCATTCAACTCGGGCAAGCCCACAACTTTGTGGAGATAGCATATAGACTGCCCACCAATTGCGTAAAACAAACCATTTATACCCTCAAGGGTAAAGCATTTACAAAGCGAGCAGCGACGCGCGCGGGGTACGCCCCACCCAAAATCAATTTGGGAAAACAGTTTCACCAACATCAAGCTATGCTTATTGAGTGCTTAATCTCTCGTCAAAACCGCGATGTCCCATACCGTAAGATCGTAACGAGGTTACATTCCCGAAACACAAGACCGACAAAACAAAAAATGTGGAAATCGGGAACTCCCTCCCCGACATTCCCCCGATGGTTGCGGGGGTAATACGGCTCACCCGCGAATGCAGACCTTGTAGCGATGGCATTACCGTCTCAAAAACACCTACTCTTATACATCTCTTCAAGCGGCAATTAAGAGCCTTCATTTTCCACGGACAATTCTCGGCAATCAAAAATACTTAACGCCCATTTATGACCCGAAAAATATTGAGGATTAATGTTAATAAAGAGCAACGAGAAGCGAACACTGTCCACACTTAACAACAAAAAAGAAATCAATACATAACACCCCAAACCTACTTCACCCCAGCACTCTATTGAATACCTCTACCGCCTAAACTAGGCATCACCTGAAATGTTTTTCAGCTCGAAGAATAAATTAGCTTTATCCCTGCTTAACTAGCACAAAACACTCTTCTACTTGATCACACCATATCTGTGACAAACTTGGCACCAACCACGCCGAACAGTTTTAAAAAGTTGCGATGAAATAATCGCAACTAAACAAGCAAAATATTATTTCCATTTATAATAATATTTACATCGTATTTAATATAACTAAAATAGCAACGAGGCATTACTAAACCTCGGAACACCTACCACGATATTTTTTACCTAATAAAAACAATAACCAATAATAACCCTTCTTAATAAAAATTATACTTTCCTCACACAAGCAAAAATGAACGTTAAAATCAATTCAATTTGGCGCACCAATCAATTTAAATAGTAAAAAAAACAGTTAACATATTCTCCTTGGTGCAATAAATATAAAAAGCACACTTACCAATACTTTTGCCCTACAACCGATAAAACAAAGGCAGAAGAACATACGACTTAACATCAATAACAAAAAAATAATTTCGAAATATCCGATTATTTTTATATTTCCAAGTTTAATGTAACGGCTCAAAAAGCCCTGCATTTTACCGGTGCAATAAGGGCACACCAGTTCCTATGCGCTCCGGAATTTATCTGTTACAGCCCACCATAATACTAACAACAGGGGCCATCATGTTTTGCGAAACATTAATCATTTGACCCTCCTGAGGAATAAAAATGAAAACCAAAAAGTTATTTACACCTCTACGCACAGCTTGCGCGGCACTGGCTTTTGCCCTGTCGCCCGCAGCGCTTGCCGATATAACATGTGAAGTTACGAGCCTAAACCAGTGGAACAGCGGTTACCAAGCTGACGTTAGTGTTTCCAACACTGGGGCCGCCGTTTCAAGCTGGACAATCTCGCTTCACTTTACAGCACCACCGCAAATTACAAATAGCTGGAATGCGAGCTTAAGCACTTCCGGAACCACCGTTTCAGCATCCAACATTGGATGGAATGGTAACCTTGGCAATGGGCAATCCACCAGCTTCGGATTCCAGGGAAGCTCCAATGGAAGCCTGGCAACACCAAGCTGTACTGGCACAGCTAACAGTTCAAGCTCCTCCAGTAGCAGTTCCAGTTCTTCTAGCAGTTCAAGCTCATCTAGCAGCTCAAGTTCCTCTAGCAGCTCTAGCTCTTCTAGCAGCGATTGTGCAGAAGAATGTAACTGGTATGGCAACGGCACTTGGCCTCTGTGTCAAAATCAGGATAGCGGTTGGGGTTGGGAAGACAGCCAAAGCTGTATTGGTCGCACAACGTGCGAAGGTCAAAGCGGCAGCGGCGGAGTGGTATCGAACTGCAGCAGCTCATCTTCTAGCTCCAGCAGTTCTAGCTCTAGTAGTTCTAGCTCTAGCAGCAGCTCGAGCAGTTCTAGCAGCAGCTCCAGTAGCTCTAGCACCGACGGAATTTTCCGCGTCGATGACTCAGGTAATATCACCAAAAATGGCCAGCAGTTCGATGTTCATTGTGGCTCATGGTTTGGCCTAGAGGGCCGACACGAACCCTCCGATGATCCAGATAACCCCAGCGGCGCGCCTATGGAGTTATACATTGGTAATACCTTCTGGGCCGACACCCATGACCGCACTATCCAGCAAACCATGGATGAAATCACTCAGAGAGGCATTAACGTTGTTCGCTTGCCTATCGCACCTCAAACCCTCGATCCAAACGATCCACAGGGTACGGGTAACGTGCTGAAAAACTACGAGCAATACCGTCAGGATAATGCTCGTCAGGCAATGGAAGACTTTATTGTTCAGGCCGACGAAAACAATATCGAAATTATGCTCGATATTCACTCCTGTTCAAACTACGTTGGTTGGCGTGCTGGCCGTCTGGACGCCCGTCCTCCCTATGTCGATGCCGACCGAGACAACTATGACTTCACTCGTGAAGACTATAGCTGTGCATCCGGTGGCGACGCATACAACGAAGCCGCTTGGCTAGCTAACCTTAGAGAGCTTGCCGGACTGGCTAGCGACCTTGGTGTAGATAATATTATCGGTATCGATATCTTCAACGAGCCATGGGATTACACTTGGGAAGAATGGAAAACATTGGTTGAATCCGCCTACGGTGCCATCAATGAAGTCAATCCAAATATTCTTCTGTTTGTACAAGGCATCTCCGCTTCGGCCAGTAACCAGGACGGTACGCCAGACGATATCATCGAAGTTCCTCACGGCGAAGAAGCCTCCAATCCAAACTGGGGTGAAAACTTGTTTGAAGCTGGAGACAACCCCCCTGACATCCCCAAAGAGCGTTTGGTTTACTCTCCACACACCTATGGTCCTTCCGTATTCGTACAGAAGATGTTCATGGACCCTGCACAACCAGAGTGTGAAGGTTTGGAAGGTGACGAAGCTGGTGAAAACGACTGCAATATCGTTATCAATGCCACACAACTGCGCGCGGGCTGGGAAGAGCACTTCGGCTATCTGCGTGATATGGGCTACGCAATGGTCGTTGGCGAGTGGGGAGGAAATATGGATTGGCCAGGTGGAGCCGCCAGTATTCGAGATCAGGATCGTTGGGATCACATACCCGAAGGTGTCGATCAAGAATGGCAAACGGCCTTCGCCAACTACATGGCAGAGAAAAACATCCAAAGCTGCTACTGGTCTATTAACCCAGAGTCCGGCGACACTGGCGGTTTGTATGAGACAACCTACGATCCACGCTCTAACGAATCCGGTTGGGGCGAATGGCTAGGCTTCGATGAAAGAAAGTGGAGTCTGCTGGAATTAACCTGGTAAACATTAATCCCTAGGGATTAGCAAAACCCAAACCCGGGACTAGCGAAAGCTGATCTCGGGTTTTCTTTTGCGTGTTTGATTTTCACAGAAAGGGAATCAGCGCTCTAACGAATAGAGCCGCTTACACAGAAATATTGCGTCGACAGCCTGCACTGAGAAGGGATAGTGCTTGAAGCCAGACCAAGCGATTTAACTCTTTTTTGATTGGGAAAAAACGCTAGGAGCAAAGTGACCAGAAACTACGTATTTTACAGCGCAACTCGGTCGGCACTATTTGAAGAGCGCGCCTTCCACTAACCTTCAGTGAAAGACGCAAAATCCGCCGCTAACGATTACCGCCGCGATTGGACTGACTACTATTTTGGCTACGACCGCCTCGACTGGTATTACCGGCCTTAGGCCCAGCATAAATATTCTGGTTATCGCCAGCGCTGGTACTACCACTATTTCTGGCGCCTGGATTATCCCCTTTTGCCGTATTTTTATGTTCTCCTGCCGTACGGCCACCAGCCCTCTTCCTGCTGCTACTGTTAGTGCTCGGCTTGTGTCCCCGTGCCACCTCGCCTGAACGCTGCCCATCCCGGTGTCCCGCATTTGGTTTTTTGGGCTTTTTGGCTCGGATTGGACGCAAATCGAGTTTTGATTCTGGCAGCTCGTGCACAGGATAAAAGTCGTCTACATATTCACGAGGAATCAGTTTTTTTGTTAACCGCTCTATACCGGCCAAACAATCGAATTCATCGGCACTCACCAGAGATACCGCCTGACCGCTCGCGCCCGCACGGCCGGTTCTGCCAATACGATGAACATAATCTTCAGACACATTAGGCAAGTCAAAATTGACCACCTGGGGCAGCTGGTCAATATCAAGACCACGCGCAGCGATATCCGTGGCCACCAGTATGCGAATTTTATTTTGCTTAAAATCTGCCAGCGCTTTGGTGCGTGCATTCTGGCTTTTGTTTCCGTGAATAGCGGCGGCTTTTAATCCAGCATCTTCAAGATAACGGGTTAGCTTATTCGCGCCATGTTTGGTGCGCGTAAACACCAGCACTTGCTGCCAGTTGTTGTGCCCAATTAAATAGCTTAACAATGCAGGCTTGCGCTTTTTATCGACGGGATGAATCCATTGTTTTACCGTAGTAGCGGTCGCATTGCGCGGCGTAACCGAAAATTCCGCCGGGTTGTGAATCAGACCTTTGGCCAGCGTACGGATCTCATCCGAAAAGGTTGCCGAAAACAACAGGTTCTGACGTTTGGCAGGTAACACCGCCAGTATCTTTTTTATGTCGTGAATAAAGCCCATATCCAACATACGGTCAGCTTCATCTAGCACCAGAATCTCCAGATGATTAAATTTCACTGCATTCTGCTGAAAGAGATCCATTAAGCGACCCGGAGTGGCCACCAGAATATCTGCGCCACGACGCAGGCGCATCATCTGCGGGTTGATCTTTACTCCACCAAAAACCACTTCGGCGCGAATTTTTGGTAGGTACTTACTGTAAGTTTGCACACTCTCGGCGACCTGAGCTGCCAGCTCACGAGTAGGCGTGAGTATAAGAGCCCGGACCTGATTCCCTCTGGTAGGCTCTCCCTTACTTAACTGATGCAAAATCGGAAGGGTAAAACCAGCCGTCTTACCGGTGCCAGTTTGCGCCGCCGCCATCACATCACGCCCCTCCAGCACAGCGGGAATCGCTTGGGCCTGGATAGGTGTAGGCGTTTCGTAGCCCTGCTCGGCTACGGCTTTGACAATGGATTCGGACAAACCCAGTTCGGAAAAAATCATATAAACTCTCGGAAGGAACTGCACACAGGGGAAAAGGCGCGCAGTGTACAGGAATCGTACAGCGATTGCCTGTTATTATTTATCCCCTTGCGCAGCCTCCCGGACAGGAAAAGAACTAAAGCACTGCCCTCCCTTCTGTATAAGCTTATTGGTAAACAAAACTACCCTCTTGGCGAATATCCATACTGGATACGCCCATATAGACATTAAATTTACCTTGTTCGACTAACCAACCCTTACTTTCCACATCCCAGAACGACAATTCTCGCTGGCCAATATTGATCGTTACCTGCTTTTCTTCCCCCGCTTGCAACCACACTTTGGCAAACCCCTTCAGCTCTTTTTGCGGACGCTCAACACTCGCCTGATCATCACCCAAGTATAGCTGCACCACTTCCGAACCCGCGAGCTTACCGGTATTTTTCACATTAACGCTAATGGTAATTTGTTCGTCGTTTACCGAAACCGTGTTGGGGAGCGATAAGTTGCTCAATTCAAATTCGCTATAAGATAAACCGTGACCAAAAGGAAAGAGAGGTTTAATGCCGTGGAGTTCGAGCCAGCGATAGCCAATAAAAACACCCTCTTTATACAGCGAGTCGACCTCGTTGTAATCGTTAAGCGCGATGGCCGAAGTATGCTCGTATTTTTGCGCCAAAGTGATGGGCATTTTGCCGCCAGGGTTGATATCCCCCAGTAGCATTCGCGCATATGCGTTACCGGCTTCCATTCCTCCGTACCATCCCCACACGATAGTCGCCACATCTTCAGCCCAGGGCATTTCCACCGCTGAACCGGCAACCATAAAAGCAATAGTATTGGGGTTCACTTTATTTAGCGCACGAATAACATCATCCTGATTTCCCGGTAATCGCATATCTTTACGATCGGCGCCTTCACGATCATGATCGTGGTTTAAGCCGCCAAAATAAAGTACCGCATCGGCGTCCTTTGCGACCGCCAAATATTCAGCTTCGCTCGCCAGCGTCAATCCCGGCGCTGCCCACCCAAGCGTAAACGCGCGATCACCATCGTAGAACAATTCAAATTTGTAGGGGCTGCCAGCTTCCAGTCGCAACGTTTTCGCTACCGTACTTTCTTCATCGCCTTCGTAGCGAAGCACCGTTTCGCCCTCTACCTGCAGCTCGGCTTTACCCACTCCTTTAAACTGAACAATATGATCACCCGTTTCCAAAGGCACTAGCGTTGCCTGCATATTTAAATACTGTGTGGCAACACCGGGCTCCATCTCGTAACGGGATTCCGGCCATTGCTCGTATCCCTTAGGTTTTGTCCGCTCGGCATCCTCGAAACGATGAACCATCCAGGCCGGCGTTCCAGAGCCTCCATGGCGAGTGGAAATATAATCGGTCGCGATGGGCTGCAAAGTATTATGGCTGGCTGCACGCATATAGATAATGTCGACATCGTCACCCAACGCTTTTTTCAACCCCTCCAGAGGTGTAATCTCGTAGTGTGATTTCACTTGCGCAGAACCGCCGCCTCGGCCGTGAGCCAACGTGGCATTGGGCCCAAGCACCAGGATTTTTTTCAATTTGGATTTATCCAAGGGCAATAGCTGATTGTCATTTTTGAGTAAAACGATGCCTTGCTCAATAATGGACTGAGCAGCTTGATGATGCGCTTCGGTATCACGCGCACCACTTTTACGCTGTGGATCCATCATCCCCACACGCAGTTGCAAACGGAGAATCCTCCGTACTTTGTCATCAACAATCGATTCGGGAATTTTTCCTTTTTTCACCATTTTTAGTAGTGGTCGAGCAAAGAAATAGTCTTCGTAGTCGTCAACCTTGGTTCCCATTTCCAGATCGAGGCCATTCATGGCCGCGTCATACGTATTAATATCCACATGCCAATCCGTCAGCAATACGCCGTCAAACCCCCACTCCTCTTTTAAAATTTCCTGCACTAGGCGCTTACTCTGGTTGGCATTCGTGCCATAAACACGGTTGTAAGCTCCCATTAACGACAGTGCCCCCCCCTCTTTCACTGCCGCTTCAAATGCCGGTAAATAAACCTCCCGCAATGTGCGCTCATCCGGCCGGGCATCGACATTCCAGCGATTCAATTCCTGTGAATTCAACACATAGTGTTTTACACAGGCTGCCACATCGTTTTCCTGAATGGACTGAACTTGAGGTACGACCATGCTGGCGGCCAAAAAAGGATCTTCGCCAAAGTATTCGAAGTTACGGCCATACGTTGGTAGACGAGCAATATTTACACCCGGGCCAAGAATAATATCCTTCCCCCTATGACGGGCTTCTGCACCCAAAACACTACCGTGTAGACGAGCCTGTTCCGGATCCCAGCTGGCGGCAACCGCCGTGAGAGGTGGTAGATAAGTACCGTAATCCGTATCCCAGTTAGCCGAGGCCCAGCTGTGCCGGGAGATCTCTTCGCGCACACCATGAGGTCCATCGCTTAGCGTCATTTCCTTAATGTTCAAACGATCAACGCCTGCCACGGTGAATTTACTGTTGGCGTGTAACATCGAAATTTTTTCTTCCAATGTAAGCGCCACTAAAAGACGCTCAACTTCGGCCTCAACAACTTTTGCAGAGCTCCGGCTATCCTCAGGCATAACAACTTCCGGTAAGGGCTTGGCGCAGCCCATTAGGGTGAGCAGACACAAGGGGCATAGTATTTCAGGCAATTTCATAGGTAGGATCTTTACATTAAAAGGTGATGTGCAGTTAACGACAAGCACGCTATCATTATCGTTGCGATAGTAGCAGGCTTTAGGTCAGTAAAAAGCCGTAATGCGAACTTAAGGGAAGCATCATGCATATCATCATTGGATTTCTTACCGCTCTAGCGACCCTGTGCTTTGCGCTCTACCGCTTGCACAATGCTGGCGTAAACCTGAACACCTTCAACCCGTTCTATTGGGCGCGCAGGCGCGAATGGGAAAAACAGCTAGGCACCAAACCCCTACACCGATTGGAAACCCCCATGGAAGCCGCCGCTCTACTTGTTGTCGCCATGGCGAGGCTGGAAGGAGACATTACCCGTGAACAAAAGCAGGACGTTATCCAGTTTTTTATCGAGGAGTTTGGTATTAGCGAGACGTCAGCGATTGAATCGTTTGCCGTATCCTCACATTTGCTCAAAGACGTGGTGAATATTACCGACGAAGTCAAACCGGTTCTTGCTCCCAGCATTGGGCAGTACCAGACAAGGCACAAAGAATCACTGCTAAAAATGCTAAAAGAGACAGCAGGAAAAGAAAGGGAAGCCAGTAAAGATCAGCTGGCTTTCCTGGCGGCGGTTGAAATAGAACTTAACCGCCAACCGGAACAGGCTAAACATTGGTAATTAACGCTGGGATACTATCCATTGGTCGACACGGCGTTGCAGCAGAGTAAGTGGCAGCGCCCCCCCACCCAGAATCGTATCGTGGAAGCCGCGAATATCAAATTTATCGCCCAACGTATCCTCCGCTTTTTTTCGCAGGCGTAGAATATCGATCATTCCGATTTTATACGACGTTGCCTGACCGGGAATAACCAGATAGCGGCGCACTTCGGATCGAATACCTTCTAATGGCTCGGGCGAATTTTGCTGGAAAAATTCTATCGCCTGCTGCTCTGTCCAACCTTTGGCATGCAGACCAGTATCGACCACCAACCGAATACCTCTCCAAATTTCACTACTCAAACGACCAAAATCTGAATAAACATCTATATAGGTGTTATTCATTTCTTTTGCTAAAAACTCGGAGTACAGCGCCCAGCCTTCCACATACGCGGTGAAGTGCTCTTGACGGCGGAAGGTAGGTACCGATTTTAACTCCTGGGCAATGGAGATCTGCATATGGTGGCCGGGTAGCCCCTCATGGTAAGCAATCACCTCCAACTGATTTTTCGGCATAGACTCCATATCGGACAAGTGTGCGTAATAGGTTCCCGGGCGCGAACCATCGGGTGTGCCTGGATAGTAGTGCTGAGCAGCACCATCCTGCTCGCGGAACGCTTCTACACGTTTAACCACTAAATCAGCTTTAGGCAAAATCCCGAAATAATGAGGTAGCTCGGCTTTGATATTTTCAATGGCCGCCGAAGCATCATCAATATAGGCCTTGCGACCGTCATCCACATTGGGGTAATAGAAACGCGCATCTTGTTTGCTTTCCCGGATGAGCGTAAAAAATTCCTGTAGATTGCCTTCAAAACCAGATTTTTCCTTCAGCGCAACCATTTCTTCACGCAGTCGCGAGACTTCACTTAAACCCAACTGGTGAATCTCTTCGGCGCTGAGATCGGTGGTTGTCATCAGTTTTAGCAGATAATTGTAATACTCCAAACCATTTGGTAACGCAGACACCCCAGTGGAAAGGGGGCTGGTATTTTCAATATCGCTTTCAAGGAAAGCGATAATGTTACGGTTAACAAGCGCATATTCGTCCGATAGCGCCGTTTCTATTTTCTTGAGTAGATCACCTGCACCGGCCTGAGTAATTTTCCCCCCTTCCAAAAGGGCATTCATCTTACTTTTAGCATCGAGCCACAACGGGGCATCTACGTCAGAGTTATCAAACGGTTTTCCGGTAATAAGCTTTTCGATTTCTTCTGCAACAATTTCATATGCAAATGCGGGTGGCCGAATATTTTTATCCGATGCGGCTTTAGCTCGGGCCAGCAACTGCTCCAGCCCCCTGGAAACACCACTGATCCGCGCCAGGTAGGCACGCATATCAGGCTCATCCTCTACCTTGTGAAAATTAATTAAAAATGTTGGCAGGAACGAATGCAGGCCATCCATTTGATTAAAAATATAGCCGCTCTCCATAAATGGCTCGCCAGCCTTGGCCAGCTCGTAGCCATAAACCCACATATCGAAAGAGGTTTTGGTTTCATTGTCTAACTTGGCATAATTGAATTGGGTCTTTAGCTCATCAACGGTGGACGCCAACCAAGCAAGCTGCTTTTTCTCAGCGGCGATACTAAAGTCGTCTATTTTATCGTAAAGATCCTTGCGCCCCAGAAAGGTCAGCTCAATGGGACTGAACCGCAATTTTTCTTCGTATTTTGTTTCAAACCACTGATTGAGCCTGTCGCTTTCACTCAGCACCACCTCGTCAGTCTGATCAACAACCTCCACCGCCTTTTCACTACAGGCAACACTAAGCACAGCAATAAACACCATGACCATTTTTTTAAACATAAGATCACTCCAGGTAGGAAACATTATTCTTTACGGGTAAACACACTTACTCGACGACAGCTCCGGTCTTCGCGATTTTATACCCGGAGAAGGCAAATAACAGTGTCATAATCGGGCTGATAAAGCAGAAAACCGCGAACGGTGCATAACTTAAGGTTGCAACCCCCAGCACGCCAGCATGAAACGCACCGCAAGTATTCCACGGAACCAAAACAGACGTTACCGTACCCGAGTCTTCCAACGTACGACTCAAGTTCTGCGGTTCGAGACCACGATCTTTATAAGCTTCCCGATACATTTGGCCAGGCACTATAATCGACAAGTATTGGTCCGACGCACTGACATTGGTAAAAATACAGGTGCCCACGGTAGCACTGAACAACTGTCCCTGGGTGCGAGCTTTGAGAACAATAGCCGAGGTAATACGACGTAAAAAACCCGAAGCTTCCATCACCCCGCCGAAAATCATTGCACACAGAATCAGCCAGATGGTATTCAGCATACCCGCCATACCACCGGAACTTAGCAACTCATCCACCACTGCCGAGCCGGTTGTAATACTCGTTTCTCCATAAAAAGCTGTGAGAATAACCGCATAGCTTGTCAGCTTTTGGTATCCCGCTTCTTGTCCAAGAGATTCCACTAAGGGCGATTGAAAAGTAAGTGCCAGCAGCGCACCGAGGAGGGAACCTACAAATAACGCTGGCAAGGCCGGCACACGCTTTACAATCATCACAATGACGGAAAGTGGCGCTATAAGTAAAAAGCCATTGATGTTAAAGGTTGCGGCCAATGCATCTTGTATCTCGCGCGTCCCCGTTTTTTGCTCGTAATCGCCGATCCCCATAAACGCAAAAACTACCAACGCGATCACTATGGAAGGCCCCGTGGTAATAAACATATAACGAATATGAGTAAATAAGTCCGCACCGGAGACTGCCGCCGCAAGGTTGGTGGTATCCGATAACGGCGACATTTTATCGCCGAAATAGGCTCCGGACAGGATCGCTCCGGCGGTCATTGCCGGGTTGAATCCGAGCGCTATGCCAATACCCATTAAGGCGACGCCGACCGTAGCTGACGCTGTCCACGAGCTACCCGTCGCAACCGACACCACAATACTGATCACGCAAGCTGCCAATAGAAAAATATTGGGGTCGAGAATATAGAGGCCGTAATAAATCATGGCGGGGACAACCCCACCCAGCAGCCAGGTTCCTGAAAGTGCTCCCACCATCAACAAAATCAAAATTGCCGGCATTGCAACCGCAATAGATTTGATCATACCTGCGTGAAGATCTTTCCAGCGGATACCAATACGCAGGGCAAAAACGGTGGCTACAGCAGAAACAAAAAGCATCGTCAGCTGGTTTGCACCGCCGATGGCATTATCGCCAAAGATATAAACATTTAGCGCCAACAGAGCAATAAGAAGACAAACGGGAGTAAGGCTCAAAACAAACGATGGAGTGCGACTCATGTCTGATCCTGATCAATGAAAAAAGAGGCGGTTCGCGAAAAAAGAGTAGTCTGTCCTGCTCTGGACACTGGCGTCAAGCGCTACGGGAGGCAGCGCCCTCCAATTAACTCTCTCCTTCTATAAAACCGGCTTTTTTTGAATACCACACACCCTGAATATCTTCCAGCACCATGTAAAAACACGGCACAATAATTAAAATGATGGCACTCGCGAATATAATGCCAAACCCTAGCGAAATAGCCATCGGAACCAGCTGTGCTGCTTGTCGTGAGGTTTCCAAAATAATCGGTGCGAGACCACCAAAAGTGGTGAGTGTTGTTAGGAAGATGGGGCGGAAACGCCGGATACTCGCTTCCCGAATGGCCTCCAGCGCCGAAAGATGCTCACGATGGCGGTTGGCGTAGTCGACCATAATCAACGCACCGTTCACAACCACACCAGACAAAGCCACCATTCCCATTAAGCTCACCAGAGACAAATCGTAATCCAGTAGCAAATGGCCAAGCACTACACCGATCAAACCAAATGGAATTGAGATCATAACAATAAGTGGTTGCGTATAACTGCGGAAGGCGATGGCCAAAAGGGAATAAATGATAAACATGGCCATGGAAAAACCACCCCAGAGCACACGCGTGGATTCGCGCATTTCTGCTTCGCTACCGCGAAAGCTCCAGGTAACACCGGGATAGTCTTCACGCAACTGCGGTAGTATCCGCTCATTCATGGCCGCGCTAACGCGGTTGATGGCGCTTTGTGGCTCGACATCCATTCCCACATTAATAACCCGACGACCATTGCGCCGACTCAGCGAACTAAATGCCTCGCTTAATTCGGCATTGGCGACATCATGCAAGGGCACTTCCCGGTTATCCGGAGTGCGAATAATTAAATTGTCCAACGTGTGTTGCTGCTGGCGTTCTGCCAGCGGTAGCTTTACCCGCACTTCAATTTCATTGGTGCCGCGCAACTGCCGCAGCGCCACCGCTCCGTAAAAAGCGTCGCGCACCTGGCGCCCCACATTCGCGGGGCTAAGTCCCAATAGTTGGCCCTCGGGAAGCATCGTAAAGTTGTACTGTAATTTGCCGGTATTGTAATTATCATTGAGATTACGGGTATTGGAAAATTCCGCCATACGCGCTTTAAAATCCATAGCAGCTTCTGCCAGCACAGCGGTATCACTATGGCTAAGGTCAACACTAATATCATTTCGCCAGCCACCCGGGCCGCGCTCTGCTTCAAACGTAATTTGGTCAACCCCATCAATATCGCCAATTTCATTTCGCCACAACTCAATCACTTCCGCTGCACTCATATCCCTCTGGTTGGGTGGTTTCATCACCATTTCGACATCGATAAAAGTTTTGCCCCGAACATTGGTTTTTATTCCCTCTGCCACCCGGTGGAGATCGTGCTCTGCGAACATTTTGTGGGTTGATTCGGTAATCGCGTTAGCAACCCGGGCGGCCTGCTCAAGGGTCGTACCTACCGGCAAACGCACACCCGCTTCAATCTCATCCGCAGCTACGCGCGGCATCATGATCATCCCCATATGGTCACTCACGCCATATGCTCCCACCACTATCAGACACGATAACGCAGCGCTAACGGTGATATAACGAAAACGCAGGCAGCGATCGATTACAGGGCGGTATTGGGTTTCAACTAAATAATGAAAACCTCGGGCCATTTTTTGTTGGCGCTGATGAATTTTTTGGCCGATCTTTGTGCGTGTTTTCACCGCATTGTGTGCCAGGTGCGCGGGCAATATATAGAGAGCTTCGATAAGCGACAAAATTAACACCACAATCACCACCACCGGGAACGGCCACCAGAATTTTCCCGTGGTACCGGGAATAAACATAATGGGAACAAAGGCAACAATAGTGGTCAGAATGGTGAATGTTACCGGCATGGCAATTTCGCGAGTGCCATTGATCGCGGCGGTCATGTAGTCTTCGCCCCGCAAGCGGCGCTCGTAGACGTTTTCCCCCACCACAATCGCATCATCCACAACAATGCCAAGTACAACCAAAAAGGCAAACATAGAAATCATGTTGATGCTGACACCCAAAAAAGGTAGCACTAACACGCCGCCAACAAATGAAACGCACATGCCCACCATAATCCAAATGGCCAAGCGTAACTCCAAGAACACCGTGAGTATCATCAGCACAATTAAAATGGCTAAACCACCATTCCCCAGCAACAGCATTAACCGATCACGAAAATCTTCGGCATCATTCCGATCAATACGATAATGCACACCAGACGGCAGCGTCGCATCCAACTCTTTCAGCACTTCGCTGACCGCCGTAGCGATATTCAGTGGAGATTGGTCCCCTACGCGATAGATATCCACATCAACAGATGGTTGCCGATTAAATTGTGAATGAAAGCCTGACTCCTCAAATCCATCGTACACGGTGGCGATGTCACCAAGAGTAACCAGCGCACCGCTATCAGCGATAACCACTGGAATACTGGCAAACTCTTCCGCCCACTGTTTACGCTCTTTTAATCGTATTAGAATTTCACCACGACTCGTTTCTACAGCTCCAGCCGGCACATCACGCCCCGATGATGCAATTGAGCGGGCCACTTCTCCCAAGGTTAATCCAAAGCGGCGCAGCTGTTCCTGCGCGATTTCCACATGGGTGACATAATCGTGAATGCCTCCCAGCTCTACATGAGTAATCGTGTTTTCGGTGAGTAATCGATCGCGTAGTTGCTCGGCCAGCTCCCGCAGGCTCCAAATATCGAGGTCACCATATAGACCAATTTCCATTACCCTATTCTGGCTAGCCCGTATGCTCACCTCAGGATCTTCGGCATCGTCGGGAAAGGTGCGTACACGGCTAACGGCTTGCTCGACTTCCTGATAAGCTTTCATGCGATCGGTGCCAGACACCAGCTCCAAACTCACTTGCCCGCCCCCCTCCCTCGCTTGGGAAGACATTTCCTTAATTCCCTGTACGCCACGTAAAGCACCTTCTATCGGCTGAAGAATGCCCTGCTCGACCTCTTCTGGTGATGATCCAGGATAGCTAACACTTACATCGATAATATCCATTTCAAACTCAGGAAAGACCTGTTTTTGTACCTCAAACGCCATAAACAGGCCACCACCAAGCAAAATAATCATCAACAGATTGGCCGCTATAGAATTTTTCGCCATCCAGGCGATGGAACCACTGTTCGTTGTCACGAGCGAACCTCCGAATTCATTTCACCTTTTAATCTAAGCTCAGCCCCCTCGCGCACACGAGAAAGATCAGTTGTTACAATTTTGTCTCCGGCATTTAAACCGCTTTTAAGGTAGGCGTACTCCTTATCTTGAAAAACAATATCCAATTCGCGAATAACCAGGGTATTCCTCTCCATCACCCAAGCAGTATTATTCTTGCGCACATAGTCGCGATGAATTTTGACAACCTCGTCCAATTTACGCGTGGTAATACTACATTCGACAAAACTCCCGACTACGAGCGACCGAGCACCGTTGTTCGTATCGCGCAGGGCAAGTGGATCTTCGACCTTAATGATCACCCGAGCCATGCGAGTGCTCCCGTCCAGAGAACCAACAACACTCAACAAACGGCCCTCACGGCTGGCGCCACTGGGCCAGGCTGTTCGATTACGCACACTAACGCTACCGCCAGGCAAGGACTCTGTCGGCAACACCAACCATGGTAGCCTCGCAAGCGGAAGCGATGCCTCAACCCAATAGTGATCCACTCCTACCACCTCGGCGAGGGTCTCATTGGGGTTCGCCATTGAACCAACATCGACATTACGGCTAATCACTTGAGCATCGAAAGGAGCGCGTACCTGCGTACGCGCCAAATCCAGTTTCGCCCGCTCTACCATCGCCTGGGCCGCTGAAACTTTTGCCTGCGCACTACGCATTTGAGGCTTGCGCAGAATCAGCTCTTGTTGCGACCCCTTTAATTCACGATTGAGCCGCACATAATCTCGTCGTGCAGCCTCCTGCTCTCCGGCTTCGATAGCCAGCGCAGATTGTGCCTGAACCAGCTCGCTTTCGAATTGCTGCAACTGGTGACGATAATCTGCAGGATCGATTTGTACCAACATGTCTCCTTTCCTAACGTAACCGCCAGGAAAAAAATGTTCGGCGCGCGCAGAAATGTGCCCACTCACCTGCGCTCGCAACAAAACCCGCTCGGCTGGAACCACTGTACCCATAGCCGTTATTTGTGGATGAAAGCTCCCGTACTCAGCCTCGACAACCTCCACCAGCATCGCGGTGCGCTTGGTGGCCGCCTCTATCTGAGCCACCGGCTCGGTAGTAAAAATAACTTGCGACAACAATAACCCGGCAAACAATACGGCTATACAAATAACGATTGTGCGTGTTTTCGAGAATGCTGCAGATGTAGCTTCGGCCATAGAAGTTGTCCCCAAGTTGATTTTTAAATATTTACGCATAACCTAGTGAAAAATATATACGAGTACGAGTAAGCACAACGCAAACAATGAAAGAAAGATTAAACAGGCTCTCCCCGCTAGGCGCACGGTATTACCGATCTATCCCTGTCTTGTTTTGGGGCACACAGAGGGTTACATCTGGCACACCCACTTCAAGCCCGAATTTAACACTTAATTCGGTCACGATGCGGTATGGTAGATACGGTAACACCTGCTAAACTTCTGCGCTTAAACAACTGCCCGCAGGAGAAACTCATTGAAAGCACCTAAACCGATGAAGCTTGTGGCATACCTCGCCATTTCGGTTGGCTGTGCCCTAGCCAGCATCAGTGTTGCCAGCACAGTCAAACAAACCAAAGGCGATTTTGAAGATAAGTTTCGCCAGTTGGACGAAATTCTGCCCACACCCAATGCTTACCGCAACGCAGCCGGAGAACCGGGCCAGCAGTACTGGCAGCAACAAGTGGATTACAGTATTGAGGCCACCCTGCACGAAAACGAGCGCCGACTCACAGGCAAACAAACCATTCGCTACCACAATAATTCGCCCTACGCGCTGAAATACCTGTGGCTGCAACTGGAGCAAAACCGCTTTAAACCGGATTCGATGGCAGAACAAACCGTCGCCTTCGGCGGCTTGGGTCGGCGCGGCCCGGCGACCCGAGCAAAAAACGATGAACAGCCCGCTGGCATCACCTTTGGTGAACTTCGCCGTCAGCAATTCTATGCCGACAATAACATCGGCTACGAAATTAGCGCCGTAACAAACACGCAGGGCAGCGCACTACCCTATTTGATAAAGGGTGCACAAATGCGTATCGATTTACCTCAGCCTTTAAAAAGCGGTGAACAGCTAAGCTTTAAGCTCAATTACGCTTACAATATTCTCGAAGAAGATGCCGTATCGGCCCGCGCGGGTTACGAACACTTTCCCGACGATGAACGCAAAGGCGGAAACGATATTTTTCTGCTGGCGCAATGGTTTCCACGCGTAGCGGCCTATTCCGATTACGAAGCATGGCACAACAAGGAGTTTCTAGGTCGCGGTGAGTTTACCCTGGAGTTTGGCAACTACGATATTAAGCTTACCGTACCAGCCGACCACATTGTTTCCGCAACCGGCGAACTGCAAAATCCTCAAAACGTGCTCACCAAAACCCAGCAGCAGCGTTTGGACAAAGCTAAAAACGCCAAAAGCCCTCTATTTATTGTAACCCCTGAAGAAGCTCTGGAAAACGAAAAAGCAGGTACAAACAAAACCAAGACCTGGCACTTTAAAGCCAACAACGTCCGCGACGTTGCCTGGGCCTCCTCCCGTAAATTTATGTGGGACGCCAAGGGCTATCATCAGGGTGGAGAAAAAATGCCCCTAGTCATGGCAATGTCTTTTTATCCAAAAGAAGGCGGCGAGCTTTGGCAGAAATATTCCACCGAGGCAGTGGTACACACCATGGAGGTATATTCGCGCTTTTCATTCGACTACCCCTACCCTGTGGCGCAAAGCATTAACGGCCCCGTAGGAGGTATGGAATATCCCATGATCACCTTTAACGGTCCGCGTACAACTTGGCACGAAGACGGTAGCCGAACGTATACGCAGGCGGAAAAGCGCTTTTTAATCGGCGTGGTGATTCACGAAATTGGCCATATTTATTTTCCGATGCTGGTAAATTCCGACGAGCGCCAGTGGACCTGGATGGATGAAGGGCTAAATAGCTTTCTCGATGGCATTGCCTGTCGCGAGTGGGACCCGGACATTCCCTGGGGTGTCGAACCTCGCGATGTGGCCGACTATATGAAATCCGAAGTCCAAGTACCGGTGATGACACAATCGGATAGTATTTTGAATCTCGGCCCTAACGCTTACACAAAGCCAGCTGTTGCACTGAATATTTTGCGCGAAATCATTTTAGGCCGCGATCTATTTGATTTCGCTTTTAAGGAATACGCCCAACGCTGGCAATATAAACGCCCAACACCTTCAGATTTTTTCCGCACCATGGAAGAAGCCTCAGGCGTTGATCTGGACTGGTTCTGGTACGGCTGGTTTTATACCACCGACCACGTTGATATTTCCGTGGACAAAGTTTCACAGCTGCGTATCGACACATTAAATCCCGATATCGACTTTAAGCGTCGACGCGAAGAGGAGGTAGACAAGCCCGCGTCAGTATTTGTTGAACGTAACCAGCAGGAAGACAAGCGCCTGTGGGTAGACAGTAATAAAGGCGTAAGCGATTTCTACGATAAGCACGACCGCTTTACCGTCACCAATGTTGAACGCAACGAGTATCAGCAGATGCTGGTTGATCTTGAAGACTGGGAACGCAAGGCACTTAGCCGAGCCGTAAAAGAAGATCGAAACTACTACGTGCTGGAGTTTTCCAACCTCGGCGGTTTGGTAATGCCCATTCTGTTGGAGCTTACCTACGAGAACGGCAAAAAAGAACAGCGTTACATTCCCGCCGAAATCTGGCGGCGCTCGCCCCACTCGGTAAAAAAATTAATCGTAACCGATAAAAATCTCAGCGCTGTAACGATAGACCCCGAGTGGATGACAGCCGATGTCAATGTGGATAACAACCACTACCCACGTCGGATCATTCCCTCCCGTATCGAAGCCTTTAAACAGGAAGAGCGAACCGACCCGGTATATCGCGACATCATGCACGATATCAAAACTGAAGAAAAAGCACCGGAAGCAACGCCCAAGAGGAAGTAAGCGTGAGAAACCTGCTGCTATCAATTACACGGCTCGCCTTTATCGTGAGCCTTTTTTTCTATACAAGTTTAAGTCATTCACATCAACAAAAACGCGCACTAACAACACTGCTATTTAACGCTAACAACGGCATGCTTGAAGTCAGCCATCGCTTTTATATTCACGACGCCGAGCACGCGGTAAAAAACCTGCAAAACAAAAACGCCGACCTGCTAAACAACCCCCAAACCCAGCAACAGTTTAACGATTATGTGCGCAACAACTTTGGTCTTCGCATAAACGGAAAACTAATTGAATTGCAGCCAGTCGGATTTGAAGTGGAAGGAAAATTTTTCTGGGTTTATCAGGAAATACCCTTTCTTGTCGATCACCTAAAAACTCTAGAGGTATCCCATCGCGCACTACAGCAGCTTTGGCCATCACAGGTAAACTTGATCAACATGGAAGGACTGGGGAAAATATATTCGATTGAAATGGGAAAACGTGATAAATGGAAAAATCTCTACAGAAAAGAATAGCCGAATATCGCCTGTAACACCAAGAAAATTTCGTATACGTTAGGCCCTGTTGAATTAGAACTAATAACGAAGCTGAGCACACCGCAGATGGCTGACGGCACAACAGATGTGGGCCGCTATTTCAAGCCCCAAAAAGAGTTTCACCACACCGACTTGGCAGATCAATCTTTTATCTATGTGCCCGAATTGAACCACCCTCCACAGATTTATCACGATATCTATTGGCAAGATATGCCCATGGAAGTTAAGGCCGCAAGCATTGTTGTCGTCAGTATGGATGTCTATTTCGATCCAGATACCGGGCCCGAAGCACTGCTAGTTGAGATAATATGGGAAGTAGACGCAGAAGAGATTACGGCTGCAAGGGGTAAAGTGCCGCTGTAATCCAAGACTTTCGTATCGGGAAATACGATAAACGTTTGGCTACGCGTAAGTGACGGAGAAGCCACCGTTGAGAGTAACCGCCTGGAGGATTATGTGTATTCTATCTAAGCAAAAAGCCCAATCATCTCTGGCTAGAGACTTTACCAGTAAAGACAGGGCCTATATTGTCGCTCATTTTACGCCAAGTGGCGTTCGCTCGCTAACCAGGTTACTGCGTTCACGAAGTAAAAGGAGCCCTAGGGATTGGGCTAGCAGTTGCGAACTGCGCTTTTAAGCTGCAAAGAAATTTTTCACTAACCGTCTTTCTTCAATGAAAAAAAAATCCACTTAAGCTAGCAGGTCTAAGCTCGGCTTAGAATTCACGCATTCGCCTTTGAATACCCCCCGCTTTCAGCTAGAAAACAACAAGCTTACCTTCCCTCAGAAAGCTCGCGTTTTGAATATTCTCTACATTCGAGTTTTAGCTCACTTTTCCTCTATAGTTGGTGCCCTGAGACTTCTTCGGAGGCAGGTAACGCAAGGAGACACATCAATCAAAGACTTCCTACGTGAATACCATTAAGCTTGAAGTCATAGCCTTTCAAAATATCTTGATCATATTTCGCTTCCAGCTCACCGTACAGAGTTGCATCTATATCAACCCCATTTTTAAGTGTAAATGTATCAGTTAACGAAAATATACAACCATCACCGTTAAAATCGGCCACGTGGGTGAGCGCGAACAAATTATTCTCAACGTCAACATAAGTGGTTTCTGGATCCAAGTTAGAATTTTGTAACGGGTCAATCCAGGATGAAGTTACAGAAAAAGGAACCTCACACGTTAACTCAACGGACGAATGGATAACTTGCCTTACCACAGTGTAGGAGCCGCTCTGCTCAAGACGCTCAAGTTCTTCGAACTGTATTTCAACGTGCGGGTGGACCATAGTGATTTCTTCGCTATCACTAAATTCAAAAAATGTATTGTAATCAAACTTGGAGAACTTCAAGCGTATATCAATGGACCACTGGTTTTCTACTTCCGGGTAGAGATAGCGATCGGCTAAAAAATAATTCGCCAAATCCATACACTCTTGGGATACAAAACCATCGCTATCAATGGAGATTGACGATTTTCCTGGGTTTTCGCTCAACCCCAACTCAAGGGGGTACCAGCCATACAGGCTCTGTTGAGTATTCCAAACTTTTTCGGAAAAGCTGCTGCCATCAAATTTATTAAGCGGCGTCCCCATAAGCGCGAGCAATTTGCGACCAGAAACATCGCAATTACCAAGTTTGTCACCGGACTGATCTTGAGAAGAGGCAGAGCTGCTGGAGGCAGAGCTAGTCGTTGAGGCGCTGGAAGCTGAACTCGAGACGCCACCATTTTCGGGTGTTTTAGTTCCACCACTACCACCACCACAAGAAGAGAGGGTAAAACAGCATGCCAAGCCAAACATATAACGACAAAAACCCGTTTTCATACAGCAATCCTATCCAAATATTGATATTAAATTCACTCTAAAATAAAACATGGTTTATATGTATTAAATAAAGTGCTTGATAAGACCCCAATCGCAGTTAATTTTTCTTCGCGTGCAAACAAGGGCTTACAGATTCTAACGTTAGAGACTGGAAAATCATAAAAATAACACCGCACAACCGAACGATCGTTATCATCCCATAAGATGGCAATTCCGGTATCGGAGAGTAATCGATTTACTCATTCAACTCAAGAAATGCGCGCTTTAACTAAGTCCGTTTTGATGTTATTTCTGATCGAGCATTTTAAATGTTATTTTTTGTAGGTTTGCAGGCTAGCCCTGGTTTTTTCGATGTTATTTCTGTCTCATTCAGAGTTAACCCACTTTTGATATGTGATAGTTTCCGAAAATAGTTACAGGAAGGCGCTTATCATCTTTATCTCGCAAGGGAACCGCTGATAAAACTCAGACATTTTCTGCACGACCCCAACCGCCGCGTAGTCTCTTTTTGAAAAACAGATGAGTTCCTACAAACAGGCGCCATTACCTTAGAAAAGAGGCCGGAGAAACTTTGGACTTGATCAGACTCCCTTAATCACTTATATGAACTAAAACCCAGTGCGGGCAAAAAAAGCAGCTAAAGACGTGAGCCCCATTTGGGTTAGTAATGAACCGCCAGCCATATTGTTCGCGTATCGGGCTTTGTCCAAGTGACCTTATGCTTTTTGTGCGCCGGGATATTTACATATCCACCAGGCACTAAATGTACATCACTATCATTTTCAAATGACAACATTGCCTCACCTTCCAACACAATCACCCATTCATTCTCCGACTGGTCGTACCATCCAACGTTGGGAGAAGCGTGACCTTTAGAGACAATTCTTTCAATTTTTACATGTTCCCCAAAAGCCAGATCCGAAAAAACCTCATCGCGGATATCGTCTGGAATTGATTCAAAAATATTCCCCATAACTAACACTCTATAGCGACTATTAAGGTCAACCGTATTACCCAGTTGATCCACATTTAACGGCTCTAAAGCCCAACGGGCCACTAATTTTTTCCGGAAGTTGGGCACAGCGCCGGAACTATATTACGTACTGACACCTAAAACACGCCGTAAGTGCTTCCCAGCGGGCGAGAGCTTCTGCCCCCATGTTTTGGGTAAAGGAAGGCAACCGGTGGCCGCCTATTCACATCTACAGATAAAACGAATAACCTAATATTACGCAATCTCCGCCGTCTAAATAATCACGTATAACGATGAACACATATTCAACTCCATCACTGCCAACCTGCCACCTAAGGCCCCGACCTATTCGCTGCGCCATCGCGAGAAAAAATAGACATTATTTCTGAAGATGACTGACATTTAATTATAGGTGTAATATCGGCCCAGGCTTTCAACTTGGGAAATAATCAATTCGCCTCGGCTCTTCTGTCTATATTTTCGACGCTGTTTTCTTTGGTCAAAAGATTGGCCCATCCTACTGAGAGTATTGTCTGGCAAGAAACTCTCTTTAGATTTGTTTGCGCCCATTGAAATCCGATCTTCCTCACACGTAATTTTAGACTCGTGATAAACCCTCATTTCGCTTTCTCTTATCGTTCTTGCTGATGGATCAGCTATATCAAAGTCGTCAGCACAAAACGAGCAATTAACCTCTCCCGCTTCTGTTTGTTTAACATCGACACCTGCATGCTACGGATTGCCAGTCAGCTCAGAAAGGTCGCCAGCGCTCTTGAACAAAACATCAGAAACGAAAAACATCTAGCCTTGTAAACATCTGTACGCCAACGAACAGGCACATCATTTGTGCTTCTATTTGACGAATCTAAAGCACAACTTACTAACCCAATGACAACAACCGAAATAAGCTTACAAATAGGAAATGAAACATTCACAACACCTCCGAGGCCTATAGTTAAGCTTATTTTCGAACACAACTCTTTAGGTATTTATTTTCCGCTGACATAGGCGCCTTTCTATTTAATTCTATTACAGCTGCGGCCGAATCGTTCGCTTTCACAGATTTTTTGAGCGTGGCGGCCTGCTGTTCAATCCAGACCCACATTAAACAATATTCAAATCAGTGAGGCTCTAACGTCACTCGGATACGTCAACAATTCCGGAAATATTCGATTTAATCCTCATAATTGAATAGCTATCGAAGAATTCATATCAACAAGAACGGTGTTCTTATTATCTTTTTTGTAGAGCGTGCTAGATCGAATGTCAAACATTAACACGGTAATCGTTATTGTCGGGCTTGCGAATGTGGCGCCAAAATGCGTATTGGTCGTCACATTGAGCATACCAACTCCCGGTGATCCGATTCCAAGCTAGACAGGCATGTACCGGATGAGTTTTACTATGATTGCCACCCGCGCATACACCGGTGGTATAGCAAGCTGTGAATGTCAGAAAAAACCATTACGCGGTTTTGGGATACAACATTCACAGTGCAATGACAATCAGCCAGCCGTCATACCCCTATTATAAATCGGGTTTGGTTGTTCAACGAAAGTGAACCACATCTCTTTTTACTCACGAATTTTTCGCTGGATGTTAGTCAGTCCTTACTGCCTTTTCACAAAAGCCCTACGAGGCGATTTAGGCAGCACTTTTCTTTAATTAAAAAGGGGGATATTTTATGACCTTTACATACATGTGGTATCAATCTTTATTAAAACGCACTCTGGTTGCAACTATGTCGGCTGCATTATTGCTGTTACCTGGGATACTGAGTGCCGCTCCATCGGAGCCTCATAGCTGGGAAAATGTTCGCATCGATGGTGGTGGATTTGTGCCGGGTATTGTGTTCAACCAGTCTGAACCCAATTTGATTTATGCACGTACCGATATCGGCGGCGCTTACCGTTGGGAAGAGTCGGGCCAACGCTGGTTGCCCATTATGGACTGGGTAAGTTGGGATAACTGGGGCTGGAATGGCGTGTTAAGTATGGCCACTGACCCCGTTGATACTAATCGTGTTTACGCTGCAGTGGGTATGTATACCAATAGTTGGGACCCCAACAACGGCGCGATTGTTCGATCTTCGGATAAGGGAGCCACTTGGCAAGCTACGGAGCTGCCTTTCAAAGTGGGTGGCAATATGGTTGGTCGCGGTATGGGAGAGCGCCTGCGGATCGACCCTAATGATAACAGTACGATTTATTTCGGTGCGGAACTGGGCGAGGGTTTATGGCGCAGTACCGACTATGGCGTAACCTGGAATGAAGTTACCAATTTCCCTAATCCTGGAACTTATATTCAAGACCCAGAAGATGAGTTTGATTATCTCAATAAAATTCAGGGCGTGGTTTGGGTGAGTTTCGACAAAAGCTCTGGAACACCGGGTAGCGGATCTAGCCGTATTTTTGTAGGCGTTGCGGATTTGGAAAATGCGCTTTATCAAAGTACAGATGGTGGTGCAACGTGGGAAGAAATTCCTGGTGCTCCGGTGGGATATATTCCTCACAAGGGTGTAGTAGATCACGAGAATGGATATCTCTATGTTGCCACTAGTGATACCGGTGGTCCTTATGATGGTGAGGCTGGCGAAGTTTGGAAGTACACAATTGCGACCGGCGAGTGGAAAGATATTACGCCCATGACGATAGCAAGTGGCGATCTCTATTTTGGCTACGGTGGTTTGACTATCGACCGACAAAATCCTTCGACATTAATGGTCGCTTCGGTGAACTCTTGGTGGCCGGACATGATTTTATTTCGGACGACCGATGGTGGTGATACGTGGACTCGAATTTGGGATTGGGATGGTTATCCATCACAAACCAAGCGTTACACTATAGATATTTCGGAGACACCTTGGCTAACGTGGGGCGCAAACCCTCAGCCTCCAGAAACTGTGCCCAAGTTGGGTTGGATGAATGAATCAGTAGAAATCGACCCGTTTAATTCTGATCGCTTCATGTACGGAACGGGCGCTACTATTTACGGCGCAACTAATTTAACCGCATGGGATAACGACGAGCAAATAAGTATTCGTACCATGGTGAAGGGGCTGGAAGAAACCGCAGTACAAGATTTGGTAAGCCCGCCGGAAGGAGCACATCTTTTTTCTGCCCTGGGGGATATTGGTGGCTTTAAACATAATGATTTAACCGTTGTGCCCGAGATGATGTTCCAAGCCCCCGATTTTGGTACAACAACGAGTATTGATTTTGCAGAATTGAATCCGGGAACCATGGTTCGTGTGGGTCATCCTGTGGGCGATACGCCCGATGGTTTCGTGTATATCGGTGTTTCAACATCCAGTGGTGATGCTTGGTGGCAAGCCTCTAATGCCGGTGCCCCCACTAGCGGTGGTACGGTTGCACTAGCTGCAGATGGCAGCACCATTGTGTGGAGCCCCGGTGGATCAAGTGTTTATTACTCGACAACTTATGGCAGCTCTTGGACAGCGTCTGCCGGAGTGCCAGATGGCGCAAAAGTTCGATCTGATCGCGTTAACCCTAAAAAATTCTACGCTTTGAGTGGTGGTACTTTTTATATTTCCAGTGATAGTGGTGCCAGCTTCGTTTCGTCTCTAGCCTCAGGTTTGCCAACCGGTGGACATCTACAGTTTAAGGCGGCGCCTGGCTATGAAGGGGATATTTGGTTAGCCGGAGGTGGTAATGGTGATGACGAACCTTATGGATTATGGCGGTCAACGGATTCGGGCGAGACCTTTAGCAAACTGGAAAATGTAGAGCAAGGCGATAACGTCGGTTTCGGTATGGCAGCGCCAGGTAGTGAATATCATGCCGTGTATATCGTCGCAAAAATTGATGGCGTTCGTGGTGTATTTCGTTCAAATGATGAAGGTGCAACTTGGGTGCGTATTAACGATGATGCGCATCAGTTTGGCAATATGGGCGAAGCGCTGACCGGCGACCCGCGTATATACGGTCGTGTTTATTTGGGTACCAATGGCCGCGGTATATTAATGGCCGATACGCTTGGTGGATCTAGCTCTTCTTCAAGTAGCAGTTCATCAAGTTCTAGCTCGTCCTCCAGCAGTAGCTCTTCAAGTTCCAGCAGCTCTTCATCGAGCAGTAGCTCTTCAAGTTCCAGCAGCTCTTCAAGCTCCTCGGATGGTACATCCCAACAATGTAATTGGTATGGTACAACCTATCCGTTATGTGTAACGACAACCAGTGGATGGGGGTGGGAAGACCAGCAAAGCTGTATCGCTGCGAGTACCTGTAGCAATCAGCCGTCCCCTTATGGCATTGTGGGTGGTAGCTCCTCGTCAAGCTCAAGCAGCTCCTCGTCAAGCTCAAGTAGCTCCTCGTCAAGTTCAAGCAGTTCCTCGTCAAGCTCAAGCAGCTCCTCGTCAAGCTCAAGTAGCTCCTCGTCAAGTTCAAGCAGCTCTTCCTCCAGCTCTTCTTCGAGTAGTTCATCTGGCGGAGTGACTTGTGCGGCTGACACTGTGAATGAATGGGGATCTGGTTATCAGATGAGCGTAACGGTCACTAATGGCAGTGATGTGAGTATTAGTGGCTGGACCATTCACCTAGATTTCGGCGAAAGTCCGCAGTTATCCGGGAGTTGGAATGCATTGCTATCCACGTCGGGAGATGTGGTTACAGCCAGTAATGTTTCATGGAATGGAAATCTAGCGCCAGGTCAATCTGCATCTTTTGGGCTGCAAGGCACATCAGATGGTAGTGTGAATACACCCATCTGTACTGTTCAATAAGCCTCTAAAAATAATCCGGCAGAGATCTGTCGGATTATTTTTCCCTTTATCTCCTTTCCGTCCCTCGTGGAAAAAATTAGTGGTCTTACCCGCTAAAAATCGCCAACACGTATTCTGCTGCACGATACTCAAACCCCTTGATCCGAATGCAGAATCAGGCCAGATTCACAGAGACGCTCCGCAACGGCTGTAGCAAGCGCAGCTTGCGGAAGTCCGGCTCGCGAAGCGAGCGTATTGATGCGCACTGTTATGCACTTACCCCCACAAAAAAAACGAAGCTACAATAAAAACAACTGTTAAAAATGGTGCTCCAATATAGATCCGTCTAGCGCTCTTATAGTAAGCATATACGATGCCATAGGTTTTAATCCTCGACAAAATGGCACCAACAATAAACGCAATAACGTTTTGTACAAATAGCACCACCAGCATTCCGATACCCACGAACTTCAGAAAACTATATTTGTCATTCGAAGGTTCCTCAAAATCCTGAACAAAAAGCAAAAATGCACAAAAAAAAAGAACATTTACAGCAGCCATCAGCCACGGGTACTTCTGCTTGGCAAAACTACTATTCCCCTCTCCCAATATTGATGAAGGAGCACTATATATATTCATATCTCATCTTTCCAATTTACGCATCACCAAGTTATGACGGGCACTTTGTCCATTAATATACTGTATCAGACAAACTGGATAAACTTTCCTTTCTATTAAGATAAATAACTTAGGCGGTATTTTCTGAATACTGCGCATTATTGGCATTTCCCACTTTGCCATTTAATGCTACTTTTTAGGCCTCTTCTGTCCATTACGTAATACACAATACTGCACACTGGACAAGGTTTTTTTCTTAAATCAATCAGTTATAGGTTTTGTTGTTATTTTCCCATTATCCTACTCGCTGAAAATCCCCAATATCATTATTGTACTGGTTAACTATACCGGTAAATTTAATGTTGTTTTTCGATGTAATGTAAGCCCAGATGCGCACGCGTTAGTAGGCCTTCGCAAGGTAAAAAGTTACGCCCAGTAGCTTCAACACTTTCCGCTGCTTAACCGTAAAACAACACCCTTTTCTTTCCAGGGAAGCCCACCATTATTCGCAAGGCTTGCTCCACAAACTCTCGCCCCTAGGGATGGGTTTACGGCGGTGTTGTGGGGCAAGCACGCAATGGGTGTCGGCACTAACTTGATCAACGCTGCGCAATCTAACTGCCCACAGACGATAGGGGAACGAGTGGATGACCCTTCCTTGATGTCGATGACCCAACCCGAATAGAGTTCTGACCCTCCCGGATAAGGTTCTGACCCAAACCGGATAGACTTCTGACCCATCCGGATAGACTTCTGCCCCTCCCGGATAGGGTTCTAGCCCAACCCGGATAGACTTCCGACCCTCCCGGATAAGGTTCTGGCCCCCTCCGGATAGGCTTCTGCCCCCTCCGGATAGACTTCTGACCCCTCCGGATAGGCCTCTGCCCCTCCCAGATAGACTTCTGCCCCCTCCGGATAGACTTCTGACCCCTCCGGATAGGCCTCTGCCCCTCCCGGATAGGCTTCTGACCAACCCGACACCAGCTTCACAACTAAGCCATCGCCACAACTCTCCAAAACATCGATTGGGGGTTTACTCCACAAACTCTCGCTTGCAGGGATGCGAACGTGAAGCCCCCACGGAAGGATTTACGGCGGTGTTGTGGGGCAAGCACGCAATGGATGTCGACACAGCCCCTAAATCTCGATCAAAAAATCACCCGCAACCCACCAATCAACTCTTAACCGCACAGCCTCCCCAGTTGATACAAACCAAGTAATAAATACAAATACCCGCTATTCTCCACCCCATTACCCAACACGGAATACAGAGAACCCTATGGCTCAATCAAACCCATGCCCAAGCTGTCACACCAAATTAACGTGGCAAGACGGCCTTTATCGATGCGAACCCTGTAAAGTAAGCTATAAAAAACGCGCTTTTTGCCCCGACTGTGAGGCCGAGTTAGAGACACTTCAAGCCTGTGGCGCAACCAGCTATTTTTGCAATCAGTGCAACGGCTTGAAATCTAAAAGCCAAGTACGCATCGAGTTTGGAAACGTAGGCTAACCAGATTGCTCGCCTTTGTTTATCGCTGTTAAGTGTTAACGTCATGATTATGAACCTCAATATATTTATAGCGGGTTACCAAAAGAGTTTAACGCTTAAATTACCGAAAAATTTACATAGAGCGTGAGACGTAGACAGTCCACCTCGATGCCAAGCGTTACCACCGGCATTGTGTTCTCAGAATAGCCATAAGTTCAGGTGGACCCCTGCTGAAGTTTGTTTTGTACGATTAACCAGTACACAGGGCATGTATCAAGTACGCCTCTCGGGATTATTCGTTCGAAGCGGACACAAAAAAGCCCCTTTATTTCTAAAGAGGCTTTTCCTTTTATTTATTCGCTTATAGATTAAGCGGGAAACTTGGCTCTGACACTCGCCAATACACCCTGTTCATAAAATTTATTCAACCAGCCGGTTACACCCTCAACAACCGTAGGAATACTTTTTAAATCGGTGCCGAATATTTCCGTTACTCCCATTAGTGCATTTACCATGGCAGCGGGGTCGCCCTTATTGTCGTCGCACAACTTGCGTAACTGTGCAGCCAGAGGATCACGCACTTCAATCGCTTCACCTTTTTCATCTACACCTGAGACATAACGCATCCACGCAGCAACGGCGATACAGATAATATCGATATCAGCAGCGTTTTTTAACTGGTCCCGCAAGGTATCAAGCAGCCGTTGAGGCAGTTTTTGCGAACCGTCCATTGCGATCTGCCAAGTTCGGTGCTGCAAACCGCGATTGCTGTAGCGCACTCGTAGTTGCTGTTTATAGTCTTCTATATCAAAGCCTTCAGGCGCTTCCAGGGTATCTCCCGCACTGTCCATATAGTCTTTACACATAGCGACAAACGATGGCTCTGTCATCACATCGCTTATGGTTTCGAAACCGGAAAGGTAGCCGCAATAGGCCAGCAATGAATGGCTGCCGTTCAACAAACGCAGCTTCATATGCTCGAAAATTTCTACATCTTCCACAACCAACGCACCCACTTTTTCCCACGCCGGACGGTCGTTGCAGAAATTATCTTCAATTACCCACTGGCGGAAAGGCTCGCAGACAACGCCGCCTTCGTCACGCATTCCCAACTGAGCATCCAGAGACGTCAAATCATCGTCCGTCACCGCAGGCGCTATACGGTCCACCATCGTGCAGGGGAAAGTGGTATTTTCTGCAATCCAATCGGCCAAATCTGCATCGTATAAGCGTGCAAATTGCAGGACTACATTGCGCAAGACTTTGCCGTTATTGGGCAGATTATCACAACTCAGCAAGGTGAAACTCTTAATCCCTTTCGCTCTGCGCTGCTGAAGCGCAGACACGATATACCCCGGTGTACTTTTAGGTTCATCGATATTTTTTAAATCGTATTGAATCTGCGGGTGCCTAAGGTTGAGATTGCCCGTTGCTGGATCATGGCAATAGCCTTTTTCAGTCACCGTAATAGAAACCAGTTTAATGCTTTCGTCTGCCATTAGAGCAATTAACTTGGCAGGATTCTCCGGGCCAACCGACACACCGATAACAGAACCAATAACCTGAATCTTTTGCTGGTCGTTATCTTTGACGGCAACAGAATAGAGGCAGTCCTGGGGCATTAACTGATCATATATCCGGTTAGAGCGTAAATCGCCTCCAACAATCCCCCAATCGCCACCAAACTCGGCTAAAACTTGATCGGTATAGACCGCCTGATGAACACGGTGAAAAGCGCCAATCCCGAGATGCACAATACCCGCTTTTAACGAATCCCTATTGTAGGTGGGACGAACAATATTTTTTGGAAGCTGATCTAAGTTATTCTGATTTAAACGGTTCATCACTACTCCAGATACAATAACGTTGCTCTGCATTGGTCACGGCAAAGCAACACTTTTCGAGGTGTTTTTAAACGCCTCTAGAAAACACGGAATTCTACCACAGCACTATCATTGACAAGAGGTGCTGCAACACACTGAAAACGGTTTCAACGATGACAAAGCAACGTACATTTGATCGAGGTACCGATCTGTGTAAATTACCTCTCTTTGAAAAACTTTTCACGCTTATCCAGCACCCTAGACAGGCCACCCTTGAAAAAAGCACAAAGGTGGCTGCTTTTTCAATAGGCGTGTTAGCGGTCTACTCGGGCCCCACCACCGCCAACAATTTTTTCAACTTCTTTTAAGTTAGCCATCGTGGTATCACCTGGGGTTGTCATGGCCAAAGCCCCGTGCGCTGCACCGTAATTAACGGCTTTGTCGGGATCACCAAAGGTAAGGTAGCCATAAATCAAGCCGGAAGCAAAGCTGTCGCCGCCGCCAACGCGATCCATAATTTCCAGGTTGGGCCTGTGAGTAGCCTCATAGAACTCTCCTGCAGCCCAGCTTATAGCACCCCAGTCATTTACTGTGGCAGTTTTAACCGCTCTCAGGGTGGTCGCCGTCACTTTAAAGTTCGGAAATTCTGTTGTGGCTTTGTTGATCATAGCTTTGAATTTATCGATCTCCAGGTTCGACAAATTATGATCGACACCTTCAACGTCAAAGCCCAGGCAAGCTGTAAAGTCTTCTTCGTTGCCGATCATGACATCGACATATTGTGCCAGTCGACGATTGACTTCCTGTGCCTTGGCCTCGCCACCAATAGATTTCCATAGCGAAGGACGATAGTTTAAATCATAAGAAATAATGGTGCCGTATTTCTTTGCCGCCGCCATAGCCTCTTCGACAACATCTGCGGTAGATTCAGACAACGCAGCAAAAATGCCACCGGTGTGAAGCCAACGAACACCTTTATTTCCGA
Organism: Teredinibacter haidensis; assembly: GCF_014211975.1. Lineage (NCBI taxonomy): Bacteria > Pseudomonadati > Pseudomonadota > Gammaproteobacteria > Cellvibrionales > Cellvibrionaceae > Teredinibacter > Teredinibacter haidensis. The sequence goes on along the minus strand of NZ_CP060084.1, from coordinate 213,943 downwards.
ACAAGTCTTCCCAGTCGATATCTCCTCGCTTTAATTGAGATACCGCGGTATGGCCGCGATCCGAAACACCGACAGCGCCACGGATACCGTAACCGCGCTCGGTAAAGTTAAGGCCGTTGCGAACCGACTGCCCCAGACCATCGTAAGGTACCCACTTGATCATGGAGGAATCCACTCCGCCCTGCAAAATTAAATCTTCCACTAAACGGCCAACATCATTATCTGCAAGCGCAGTAACAATCGCAGTACGCTGACCAAAGCAACGTCGCAGGCCACGAGCGACATTGTATTCACCGCCACCCTCCCAGGCGCGAAACTGACGGCTACAACGAATACGCCCCTCTCCTGGATCCAAACGCAGCATAACTTCACCAAGCGACACTAGATCATATTGACAACTTTCTTTTGATTTTATATTTAAAACCGACATAGCTTATTCCTAAATTTATGACTTATCTCTACGCTTGTAAACTGTTCACCAAGTCCACAGCCTCTTTCGTTAACAAGGCTATTTGATCAAACTTTTTATCTTCAATCAGATCGGATTTCACCATCCAGCTGCCACCGCAAGCCAGGACTTTAGGAAACTTCAAATAATCTAATAGATTATTTGCACCAATACCGCCAGTGGGTATAAATTTGATTGAGCCGTAGGGCGCACTTAACGCTTTTAGCGTGTTTATACCACCGAAGGCTTCCGCCGGGAAAAACTTCAGCACCTCTAGATCATAATCCAACGCCATTTCAATATCCGTTGGATTAGTAATCCCAGGAGCAATGGGTATATTGTTTTCTACGCAGTACTGAACCACTTTTGGATTAAAACCTGGCGACACCATAAAGGTCGCCCCGGCATCAACTGCGGCTTTAACCTGATCAATTTTGGAAACAGTACCAGCACCCACCTGGATATTGCCCAGTTTGGCCATAGCCTTTATAGAATCCAAAGCCGCTTCGGTACGAAAGGTAATTTCTGCACAGGGCAATCCACCTTCAACCAAAGCGTTAGCAAGGGGCACAGCGTCAGCGGCATTGTTAATGGCGACAACGGGAACAACTTTAATTTTCTCGATTTTTTTCAATTCAATATGCATATGCTCAATCTCCAGTTAATCTCTTTCGAATCGCGTTTAATAAAAATTAGTTTCAAGCTTTACTCTAACGACATAGCTATTTCGTCAAAGTGAGCGTGCATGGCCTCGGTAGCACCATCAACATCACGCTTAATTAATCTTTCTGCTAACCGTTCGTGAAAGCCCTGTACTGCGCTCATCTGCTCTCGGTTCAGGCGCTTATGCAAGCCTTTTCGCACAGACGCGCGAATCGCATCACGCAAAGACTCCAATAAATGCACCATCATGGTGTTGTGGGTAGCGTGGGCGATGAGTAAATGGAATCTCACATCCAGATCGGCAAAGGCTTCTGCATTGTGCATGTTTTCACGCATTTCCCGAACCAGCGCGTACAGACCATGCAATTCCGCGTCACTGCCGCGCTGAATAGCCAGGCTCACACTCTGAATCTCCAACGCTATGCGTATTTCCGCAAACTCCCAGGCGGCTCGCTGATCCACCTGCATAAAGCGCTGAAAATAGTCAAGGAGAGGTTCAGAGGTTACCGGCTTGATTTTCGCCCGTTTACCATTGGCTATTTCAATAATACCTTTGGCCTCTAGACTTTTTAATGACTCTCGTATGACCGCACGACTGGCACCAAATTTTTCGGACAGTTCGGCGATAGAAGGTAAACTATCCCCCTCTTCCAAACCGTTTTGGTCTATATATTGGTAAAGCTGCTCATTCGCTTGATCTACCAAGGTTAGCGGCTTTAGCCGCGTCAGCATAACCATATTCGCCCGCCATTTGGTGGTTGCTATTGGAAATTCCGGATGATTATAATGGGTGCCATCCACCTATCGGATAGGTGGGTAATATAAGCTTCAAACGACTTATTGTCAATTCGACACTAAGCCACTTAGAAGACGCAATATTTACAGACAAAAACAGACCTTTTTCTGACATTTTCTACCAAATCTCTCAATATTTAACACTCTAAACAAACAGTTCTCTAAAGGCTAAACAATGGCACGAATTGCAGCAATTGGCGAAGTTATGGTGGAGCTATCTCCATTCCCAACAACAGAATCAACAGATAAAGAAGTCATGGCCTTGGGCTTTGCCGGCGATACCTTCAATACTGCAATTTATATGGCACGAACCGGTATACAAACCGACTACGCAACCCTGCTCGGTGACGACCCTTACAGCACACAAATTCTGAATTTGGCATCATCCGAAAAAGTCGGCACGGGCATGATTGAAACAATGCCTGGGCGCTTACCGGGTATGTATATGATTCGCAATGCCCCCTGCGGCGAACGAGAATTTTACTATTGGCGAAAAGAGGCCCGTGCACGTGAACTGTTCGCGGATAAGGCCCACACCGAACAACTCACCAAACAACTAATGACCTGTGACTATCTCTATTTTAGTGGTATCACCCTTGCCATAATCAGCGACCACTCAAGAGAGATGCTCTTAAATTTTGTCGATGAATATCGCAGCCAGGGCGGTGTATTTTGCTTTGATATTAACTATCGGCCACGCCTGTGGGATTGCCAAACCCAGGCACAAAACATCATGATGGATATGATGGCCCATGCGGATATGGCCCTACTAACACTTGATGACGAAGCAATGCTGTGGGGCGACGGATCTATTGAGGCAACCATTGAACGCTACAAAGGCTGCGCGGTTAAAGAGCTAATACTAAAACGCGGTGCTAAGGAAGTGGTAACACTGGTAGACGGAAATGAAGTACATATCCCTGTTCCCTGGGTCGAAGGCGTAGTCGATACAACCGGAGCGGGAGATTCATTTAATGCCGGTTACGTTTCAGCAAGAATGCAGGGGCTTTCGAGCGAAGAGGCCGCTAAACATGGAATTCATGTGGCCTCCATTGTTATCCGTAATCGCGGCGCGATCGTAAAGAAAAGCAATTTCGATGCGGAGTATAAAGGACTACAACTCTAACAATAGTTACCCCCGGCCACACGCCGGGGGTAACAAATGACGCTTTTATTTTCCGTATAAGCCAAAGTAAGTTGGCAAAAATTCACTGATGGCTGGTATATAGGTAACCAATAATAGAGCAATAAACATGGCTCCGTACAATGGAATCAAGGGCCGTATTAATTGTGCAATGGTGGTCTTAGCGATACTGCAGCCGACAAATAAAACCGCCCCCACGGGTGGAGTACACAAGCCAATACACAAGTTCAACACCATCATAATACCGAAATGTAAGGGCGACATACCCAGACTGACCGCAACCGGTAAAAAGATGGGTGTAAAAATCAGCACAGCGGGCGTCATATCCATAAAGATACCCACAGCCAATAGAATCAGATTAATGGTAAGCAAAATAATAAAGGGGTTATCGCTCATGTGCATCAGCGCATTGCTGATCGCCTGAGGAATATTATCGTAGCTTAACATCCACGACATAGCGGTGGATGTTGCAATTAGCAACATAACAATTGCCGTCGTTTCTACAGATTTGGTAAAGATTTCTGGCAAATCGCTAACCTTTACCTCTCGGTAGACAACGACTGAAAGCAACAGCGAATAAAGGACCGCAATCACACTGGCCTCGGTCGCAGTGACATAGCCCCCAATAATACCCCCAATCACAAGAACAATTAAAAAAAGACTGGGCAATGCGTCCAGAGTTTTAACCACGGCCTCTCTAGCCGTCGGAGCACGACCAACAGGATAACCATTTATTTTTGCATAAATAGCACAAACGCCCATTAGCCCAAGAGAAACGAGGAGGCCGGGTAAATAGCCAGCGACAAACAGCGCTGCAATCGATACGCCGCCGCTCGCAAGAGAATAAATAATCAGAATGTTACTGGGAGGAATTAGCAGGCCGGTGGTGGAGGACGTTACCGTAATTGCAGCGGTAAAGTTTCGATCGTAACCTTCTTTTTCCATCGCCGGGATCATAAAACCACCAATAGCGGAAGTGGCCGCAACCGACGAACCAGAAATAGCACCGAACAAAGTACAGCTAATAATATTGACGAATGCCAGACCGCCCGGCAGCATCCCGATTATAGCTTTAGCAAACTCAATTAACCGATGCGCAATACCACCTCGCCCCATCAGTAGACCCGACAACACAAAAAATGGAATCGCCAGTAATGCAAAACTGTCAATTCCTCCACCCATGCGCTGCGCGATGGTAGTTACTGCAGGGATAAAATCAATAGTGAGCAGCATAGCAAGTAGGGTCGCCACACCAATACTGATAGAAACAGGAACATTAATCAGCAGTAAAATAACAAATGAAACCAGTAAGACAACAACAGAAATTTCCACTTAAAGCACCTTTATGTATTATTTTATCGCCGTAAACGAATCGTGCTCGGCAATTTCGGCCGGCGCTGTTATCAGCCGTTCAAATGCAAATAACACGATTAAAACCCCACTAAGCGGAATCACACTATAGACATAACCTATAGGAATCTGTAACGCTGCAGACAATTGATTGAGTTCCAACGTTAGGCTCACCAGATTCCAACCACCCACTACCATTACGGATAAAGCGAAAAGCAGGCATAGACTATCCGCCAGCTTTTGGGCAACCAGCGCTGTTACACCCGTCAAGGCGCGGGTAACGATATCTAGCCCCAAATGTGCGTGGCGACGATAAGCGTAAGCTGCGCCTAGCAACCCGATCCATACCAACAAATAACGTGCGACCTCTTCGGTATAGGAACTCGGCTCGCTTAAAATAAAGCGAGTAACCACCTGCCAGGTAACGTCGAGCACGATTAAAAACATTAACAGGCCGAGAAAATGGCCCAGTACAAATTCGGTTTTTGATAGGAAATTTTTCATCTGGTCCCCTACATCGCCTGTATTTTTTTAAGAATGTCGTAAGCTTGAGTGCCTTTATAAGACTCGTGCATTTCTATAACGGCATCCATAAACGGTTGCTTATCGGGATACACCACTTCAACCCCCGCTTCACGCACTGCACTTAAGGCGTCCTCTGTTGCCTCCAGCCATAGCTGTCGCTGGTAGATTACGGCTTCATCCATAGCTTGTTGCAACCATACCTGCTGCAGCTCAGTTAGGGAGTTCCATACATAGCTGCTGATCAGCACAATATCCGGGACCGATGTATGTTCGTTTAGGGTGTAATATTTGGCGACTTCAAAGTGCTTGGATGAATAGAAGCTGGGAGGGTTATTTTCGGCACCATCCACTACACCTTGCTGCAAAGCGGTATACAGCTCTCCCCATGAAATGGGCGTTCCAGATCCCCCCATTGCCTTAACCATTCGCACAGAAGTCTGACTGTTCATCACCCGAATTTTCATACTTTTAAGGTCGGCCGGGGATAATACCTGCTTGTCGACGGTGTAGTAGCTGCGACTTCCCGAATCAAAATAACCCAAACCGCGTAAACGTACCTTTTCACCAGACATCAATAACTGTTTACCCAAAGGGCTATTCAGCATGCTCCAATAATGTTCGTGATCGCGAAAAACGTAGGGCATGCTGAAGACTTTCATTTCAGGAACAAAGCCTTCAAGAGGACTCGTAGACACTTTTGTCATGGCGAGACTCCCTATTTGTAGCAGCTCTATGCTCTCACGCTCGGAGCCCAGTTGCCCGCCGGGATAAATATCTAACCGCATACTGCCCTTGGATATTTCATCTAATCGCTCGGACATAAAGACCATAGCCTTATGCACTGGATGAGCGGTATCGAGTGAATGGGCCATTTTGATTACCCGTACTCCAGTTTTATCTCCGCAAGCAGCGATAAGCGAACACAGAAAGGCAACCATCAATAATCTAAAGACTATACGCACATACATCATTTTATTGTTTTAGTGTTGAGTGAATTGATTTGCGTAGTATTCTAACAGATAAAAAAAAGCTCGAGACAAGGTGTATCAATTTATTTGTATACAAGTACGCATCATCAAAGGTAAGTATTTGACCTGCCCCGAAGAAAACACCAAAAATCGAAAACTGACGTATTTCAGACACAAAAAAGGCCGCATAAAGCGGCCTTTTCTAGATGAGCGGCTAGTTACTCAATAATTTTGGCAACAACACCAGCACCAACGGTACGGCCACCTTCGCGAATTGCAAAGCGTAAACCGTCTTCCATTGCGATAGGAGCAATCAGAGTAACAACCATCTGAATATTATCGCCAGGCATTACCATTTCAACGCCTTCTGGCATTTCGCAAGCACCGGTTACGTCAGTCGTACGGAAGTAGAACTGTGGGCGGTAGCCTTTGAAGAATGGAGTGTGACGACCACCTTCGTCCTTGGACAGAACATAAACTTCTGCTTCGAACTTAGTGTGTGGAGTGATAGAACCTGGCTTAGCCAGTACCTGACCACGTTCAACTTCATCACGCTTAGTACCACGCAACAGAACACCAACGTTCTCACCAGCACGGCCTTCGTCCAGCAGCTTGCGGAACATTTCAACACCGGTACAGGTCGTTTTGGTTGTGTCTTTGATACCAATAATTTCGATTTCTTCACCAACGGTAACGATACCACGCTCTACACGGCCAGTAACAACAGTACCACGACCAGATATAGAGAATACATCTTCGATAGGCATCAGGAACGGCAGGTCGATAGCACGCTCTGGCTCGGGAATGTATGCATCCAGGGCTTCAACCAGCTTCTTAACAGAAGTTGTACCCAATTCGTTGTCATCTTGACCATTCAGAGCCATCAGCGCTGAACCTGCGATGATTGGGGTATCGTCGCCTGGGAATTCGTAAGTGTCGAGCAGCTCACGCAGCTCCATTTCAACCAGTTCCAACATTTCGTTGTATTCGTCGGAACCAACGCCACCACAATCTTCCGCGAGCAGGTCAGCTTTATTCAGGTAAACGATGATGTAAGGTACACCAACCTGACGAGACAGCAAGATGTGCTCACGAGTCTGGGGCATAGGGCCATCGGTAGCACCACAAACCAAAACAGCGCCATCCATCTGAGCAGCACCCGTAATCATGTTTTTCACGTAGTCGGCGTGTCCAGGACAGTCAACGTGTGCGTAGTGACGAGAAGGTGAATCGTACTCTACGTGAGAAGTTGCAATAGTAATACCACGCTCACGCTCTTCTGGCGCATTATCGATACCATCGAAAGCAACGGCAGTACCGCCCCACACTTCCGCACATACACGGGTTAGGGCTGCAGTCAGAGTGGTTTTGCCGTGGTCAACGTGACCAATGGTACCAACGTTTACGTGGGGTTTATTACGTTCAAATTTTTCTTTAGCCACTGTTCTATTCCTCTAAATTTTTGAACTTGAAAACAGAAAAAGGAAATGTCTCACCGATTTAATTTTTAGCGATGATTTCTTCCGCAATTTTATTAGGTGCTTCAGCGTAACGCTCAAACTCCATGGTGAAGGTCGCACGACCTTGTGTTGCAGACCGCAGATCAGTGGCATAGCCAAACATTTCAGCCAGAGGCACCTCTGCGGTTACAACTTTACCTGAAGGGTTTTCATCCATTCCCTGAATCAAACCACGACGACGATTGAGGTCTCCCACAACGTCTCCCATGTTTTCTTCAGGTGTCACGACTTCTACCTTCATCATTGGCTCAAGCAGTACAGCACCGCCTTCCTGCGCCAATTTCTTAGTCGCCATTGAGGCTGCAATTTTAAAGGCGATTTCGCTCGAGTCAACATCGTGATATGACCCATCATAAAGCGTCGCCTTCAGCCCCAATAACGGGTAACCCGCGACAACGCCATTCTGCATTTGCTCGGATATACCCTTCTCCACTGCCGGGATGTATTCTTTTGGAACAGCACCACCAACAATTTCGTTGACGAATTCAAGACCTTCCGCGTTTGTATCATCTGCTGGTTCAAATTTAAGCCACACATGACCAAACTGACCGCGACCACCAGACTGTCGTACAAACTTTCCTTCAATTTCACTACTGCGTGTGATGCGCTCTCGATAAGCGACCTGCGGCTTACCAATATTGGCCTCCACGCTAAATTCTCGGCGCATACGCTCAACGAGAATATCCAGGTGCAACTCACCCATACCGGAAATAATCGTTTGCCCCGTTTCTTCGTCTGTTTTTACGCGAAAAGAGGGGTCTTCCTGAGCCAACTTACCGAGAGCGACGCCCATTTTCTCCTGATCAGCTTGAGAGCGGGGCTCAACTGCAACAGATATAACTGGCTCCGGAAACTCCATACGCTCCAACACGATTTTACCCTGCTCAGAGCAAAGGGTATCGCCTGTGGTCACATCTTTAAGACCAATGGCGGCGGCGATATCACCAGCCAACACTTCTTTAATTTCTTCGCGACTGTTGGAGTGCATCTGCACCATACGACCAACACGCTCTTTTTTTTGTTTAACCGAATTATAAACGGCTGTACCACTTTCAAGCTTTCCAGAATACACACGGAAAAATGTCAGCGTACCCACAAAAGGGTCTGTTGCAATTTTGAAAGCCAAAGCTGCAAACGGCTCGTCGTCATTGGCTTCACGTGTCGCGACCGTCTCACCATCTAACAAGGTGCCTTGAATCGCTTTTACTTCCGTCGGCGCGGGTAAATATTCAACAACCGCATCCAACACAGCCTGTACGCCTTTATTCTTAAAGGCCGAGCCACCCAATACCGGCACAATTTCATTGGCCAGGGTCCGAGCGCGAATGCCCGCCTTTATCTCATCTTCCGAGAGCTGACCGTCTTCGAGATATTTTTCTGTTAGCTCATCGTTTGCTTCAGCTGCCGCTTCCACTAAATGCTCTCGCATTTCCTCGCACTGATCCCGTATATTTTCGGGGATGTCGTCGTAGGTAAAGGTCATGCCCATGTCATCTTCATTCCACAGGATCGCTTTCATCTTCACTAGGTCAACAACACCCTTAAAATCTTCTTCTGCGCCGATTGTCATTTGCAGTGGTACTGCAACAGCACCGAGCCGCTCTTTGAGCTGCTTCACAACCATTTCAAAGCTGGCTCCAGCACGGTCCATTTTATTCACGAACACCATGCGTGGAACTTCGTACTTATTGGCCTGACGCCATACGGTTTCCGTTTGCGGCTGCACGCCCGAGGAACCGCATAAAACAACGACAGCGCCGTCAAGTACGCGAAGGGAGCGTTCCACCTCAATAGTGAAGTCAACGTGCCCAGGAGTATCGATAATATTAATCCGATGCTGATCGAACTGCTTCTGCATTCCCGCCCAAAAACAGGTGGTAGCGGCAGAAGTGATGGTAATACCACGCTCCTGCTCTTGCTCCATCCAGTCCATGGTGGCAGCACCATCATGGACCTCACCAATTTTATGCGACAAACCGGTATAAAAAAGAACACGCTCGGTCGTGGTGGTTTTACCCGCGTCAACATGCGCGCAGATACCGATATTTCGATAGCGTGCGATTGGGGTCTTACGTGCCACGATTGTGTTCTCCAGTTACCATTATCGACTTCTACTTTCGCAATTTAACTTTAACTGCTCTTTTTATGCTTTATGAAAGCGCTAAAAGGCAGCTGAGGGCTGCCTTCTGCTGCAAATCTTAAAAAACACTAAAAAGTTTGCGAAACGCAGTAGAGGTTTTAGAAGCGGAAGTGCGAGAAGGCCTTGTTCGCTTCTGCCATGCGGTGAACGTCTTCACGCTTTTTAACCGCGCCACCCTTACTTTGGGAAGCATCGATTAATTCACCAGCCAAACGCTGAGGCATGGATTTTTCACCGCGAGAACGGGAATATTCCACCAACCAACGCATTGCCAGTGCTTCACGACGAGAAGGACGAACTTCTACAGGCACCTGATAGGTAGCTCCACCCACGCGGCGGGACTTAACTTCCACCAGCGGTGCGATGTTTTCCAGAGCTTCACCGAAGACTTCCAGAGGATCTTTGTTCAGTTTTTCCTGAACCTGTTCCAGAGCGCCATACACAATACGCTCAGCTACGGATTTTTTTCCACTGATCATCACGTGGTTCATAAATTTTGCCAATGTCACGTTACCAAATTTGGGATCTGGTAATATTTCGCGCTTGGCGACAACTCTTCTTCTAGGCATGTTTGTAACTCACCGATTACTCAAAAATTCAGGCTTATCCGGGACGCTGAGTAAACTCTTTGTTTAGAGAAAGCCGCCCGGCCTTACTGGTTCTACCGTAAAACGCTTACGCGCACCTGCGTCAATTACTTAGGACGCTTAGTACCGTACTTAGAACGACCCTGTTTACGGTCGTTAACGCCAGACGTATCCAAAGAACCACGAACAGTGTGGTATCGAACACCAGGCAAGTCTTTAACTCGACCGCCACGGATCAATACAACGCTGTGTTCCTGTAGATTGTGACCTTCACCACCGATGTAGGAAGACACCTCGAAACCGTTAGTCAAACGCACACGACATACTTTACGCAGTGCTGAGTTTGGCTTTTTAGGTGTTGTAGTGTAAACACGAGTACAAACACCACGGCGCTGAGGACATGCTTCCAAAGCACGAACGTCACTAGCCTGAACTTTGCGTTTTCTCGGCTTACGAACCAACTGGTTGATCGTTGCCATGAAACTTAACTCCAAAAAATAAATTTTATTTCTGCCCGCTTAAAACGGATACACAGAAACTATTTCACTTAAAAAGGGCAACAAGTGCCCCCCGCCAATAACAGCGGGTGGCGCATTGTAATGACACCACCCGCTATCGTCAACATCTTAGAACCTCAATAAAGAAGGTTTATATACAGACTATGAACCGGACTTAAGGGCTTCGGTTAATGCTGCTTCTACTTCTGCTGCACTTACGCCATCCGATGGTAAAGACTTTTCTTCACGCTTGCGACGGCGCTCATTGTGATAAGTCAGACCGGTACCCGCTGGGATCAGTCGACCAACAACCACGTTCTCTTTCAGACCACGTAATCTATCGAGCTTGCCCGTAACGGCAGCCTCGGTCAAAACACGGGTTGTTTCCTGGAAGGATGCGGCAGATATAAATGATTCAGTTGCCAACGACGCTTTTGTAATACCCAGCAGCTGGCGCTCAAATTTCGCAGGCTGGCGACCATCGGCGCGTAACTTCTCATTACTCTCCAATACATGATGATACTCAACCTGTTCACCCTTAACGAAGTCGGAATCACCCATGAAAGTAATTTCTGCCTTGCGCAGCATTTGACGAACGATAGTTTCGATATGCTTATCGTTAATCTTCACGCCTTGCAGCCGGTAAACTTCCTGAATCTCGTTGACGATGTAGCGGGCCAAGGCTTCCACACCCTGCAAACGCAGAATATCGTGCGGGTTGCTTGGCCCATCAGACACAACTTCACCCTTAGCGACCGTTTCACCCTCGAACACGGTCAATTGACGATGTTTAGGGATCAGTACTTCGTAGTGAGTCGAGCCATCCGGAAGCAGCTGGCCGTTAGCCGGAGTAATCACCAGGCGACGCTTACCTTTGGTTTCTTTACCGAAGGAAACCGCACCGGAAATCTCAGCCAGAATTGAAGGCTCTTTCGGCTTACGCGCTTCAAACAGGTCGGCAACACGAGGTAGACCACCGGTAATATCACGAGTTTTTGATCCCTCTTGAGGGATACGTGCTATTACGGTACCCACACCGATCTGGTCGCCATCGCTTAAACTCAAAATAGCTTTACCAGGCAACATGTAGTGCGCCGGCTGATTAGAGTTCGCCAAAGTCAGCTCGTTTCCGTTTCCATCTACAAGGGTTACCGCTGGCTTCAGATCTTTACCCGCTGCAGGACGCTCGGTAGGATCCAGAATTTCAATACTGGACAAACCCGTAAGATCATCTGTTTGCTTGCGAATGGAAAGACCATCTTCCATACCGGTCATAGCGACCTTACCGGCTACCTCGGTAATGATTGGGTGCGTATGCGGATCCCACTTAGCGATCACAGCACCGCCCTCGATCTGCTCGCCATCTTTAACCGAGATAACAGCCCCGTATGGAACCTTGTAACGCTCACGTTCACGACCGGCGGCATCGGCAACCGCCAGTTCGCCAGATCGGGACACCGCTACTAGGTCTCCGGTTTCGCGGGTTACAACCTTAATATTATGCAGACGAACGGTACCTTCTTGCTTCACCTGGATACTATCGGCTGCAGACGCCCGGCTTGCCGCACCACCAATATGGAAAGTACGCATCGTTAACTGGGTACCCGGCTCACCAATAGACTGGGCAGCAATAACGCCGGCGGCTTCGCCGATGTTAGCACGATGCCCCCGCGCCAGATCGCGACCATAACATTGGGCACAAATACCAAAACGAGATTCACAGGTAATCGACGAGCGAACAATGACCTCATCAATACTCATATCGCCAACACGTACAACCCACTTTTCGTCGATCATGGTACCTGCTGGGATCAAAATCTCATCGCTACCTGGGCGTACAACGTCCTGTGCGACGACGCGACCCAGAATACGATCACCCAAGGTTTCGATGATGTCACCACCCTCGATAACCGGGGTCATCACCAATCCCTCATCGGTACCGCAGTCGCTGGACGTAATAACAACGTCCTGAGCCACATCCACGAGTCGACGGGTTAGATAACCAGAGTTTGCTGTTTTCAGTGCGGTATCCGCCAAACCTTTACGAGCGCCGTGTGTAGAGATGAAGTACTGAAGTACGTTCAAACCTTCACGGAAGTTCGCAACAATCGGCGTTTCAATAATGGAGCCGTCCGGGCGAGCCATCAGGCCACGCATTCCAGCCAGCTGACGAATCTGTGCGGGCGAACCACGAGCGCCGGAATCGGCATACATAAAGACAGAGTTGTAGGAATCCTGCATTTCTTCTACGCCGTCACGGTTAATCACGGCCTCTTTGGAAATACCTTCCATCATTGACTTAGCAACTAGGTCGTTGGCGCGAGACCAAATATCGATCACCTTGTTGTACTTCTCACCCTGGGTTACCAGGCCGGACGCGAACTGTCTTTCAATTTCTTTCACTTCATCATCGGCGCTGTCAACAATACCGGCTTTCGCAGCGGGAATTTCAAAATCGTTTACACCGATAGAAGAACCCGACTTGGTACTAAAGTCGTACCCCATGTACATGAGCTGGTCGGCAAAAATAACCGTCGCTTTCAGACCAACGATGCGGTAACAAAAGTTAATGACGCCAGAGATGGCCTTTTTAACCATTGGCTTGTTAACCATGTCAAAAGGAATACCGTCGGGCACAATCTCCCACAACAGAACACGACCAACAGTCGTCTCCAGCAGCTCAGTTTTCTCTTCTTTCTCGCCATCTTCGCGTAATTTTACCTGGCGAACTCGCACTCTAATTCGTGCCTGCAGGCCAATTTTTTTCGCATAGAAAGCGCGAGAGACTTCTTTGCTGTCGGAGAACACCATTCCTTCGCCGAGATCGTTAATACGCTCGCGGGTCATCCAGTACAGACCCAATACAACGTCCTGCGACGGGACGATAATTGGTTCACCAGAAGCTGGTGACAGGATGTTATTGGTGGACATCATCAGCGCACGTGATTCTAGCTGAGCTTCAATTGTCAGCGGCACGTGAACAGCCATCTGATCACCATCGAAGTCGGCGTTATAAGCCGCACACACCAATGGGTGCAATTGAATTGCTTTACCTTCAATCAGTACCGGCTCAAACGCTTGAATACCCAAACGGTGAAGTGTTGGTGCTCGGTTAAGTAATACAGGGTGCTCGCGAATCACTTCGTCAAGGATATCCCATACAACCGGCTCTTCACGCTCAACCATTTTCTTGGCTGCTTTAATCGTGGTAGCGAGGCCGCGCAGCTCAAGCTTGCTAAAAATAAACGGTTTGAAAAGCTCCAACGCCATTTTCTTAGGCAGACCACACTGATGCAGGCGCAAAGTCGGACCGGTCACAATTACGGAACGACCGGAATAGTCCACACGCTTACCCAGTAAGTTCTGACGGAAACGACCCTGCTTACCTTTGATCATATCGGCCAAAGATTTCAGTGGGCGCTTATTGGAACCAGTGATGGCGCGACCGCGACGGCCGTTATCCAGCAATGCGTCCACAGCTTCCTGCAGCATACGCTTTTCGTTGCGAACAATAATGTCCGGAGCGTTAAGATCAAGCAGACGCTTCAAACGATTATTGCGGTTAATAACACGGCGATAAAGATCGTTAAGGTCGGAAGTTGCGAAACGACCACCGTCTAGCGGCACCAATGGACGCAGATCGGGCGGTAGAACCGGCAGAGCTTCCAGAATCATCCACTCCGGCTTGTTACCAGACTGAATAAAGGCTTCGAGAAGCTTCAGTCGCTTGGACAGCTTTTTGATCTTGGTTTCAGAGTTCGTGTTTGGAATTTCTTCGCGGATTCCCTGAGCATCACGCTCCAGATCGATATCCTTCACCAATTGCTGGATAGCCTCTGCACCCATTTTGGCATCGAATTCGTCACCAAACTCTTCCATGGCTTCAAAGTACTGCTCGTCAGTCAGTAGCTGGCCGCGCTCAAGCGTGGTCATACCGGGATCGGTAACCACGAAAGATTCAAAATAAAGCACTCGCTCGATGCTGCGCAAGGTCATATCCAGCAACAAACCGATACGGCTTGGCAGGGATTTCAAAAACCAGATGTGCGCCGTAGGACAGGCCAGCTCGATATGAGCCATACGCTCACGACGAACTTTTGCCAACGTGACTTCAACGCCGCACTTTTCACAAATAATGCCGCGATGCTTCATACGCTTGTACTTACCGCACAAACATTCGTAGTCTTTAACCGGGCCAAATACTTTGGCACAGAATAAACCTTCACGCTCAGGCTTGAAGGTTCGATAGTTAATGGTCTCTGGTTTTTTCACTTCACCAAACGACCAGGAACGGATCATCTCAGGCGATGCGAGACCGATACGAATACCGTCAAACTCGTCGTTTTGCCCCTGATTTTTCAATAAATTTAATAAATCTTTCAAAGCTGCTCCTCCAGTGGGTGCCTATGCACAGCGGGCGAGCCTAATAGAGCTGCGCCCACCACCGTTTGATTTGTGAAATTTACGAGTCTTGCTCAAGTTCGATATTGATGCCCAGCGATCGAATTTCTTTAACCAATACGTTAAATGATTCAGGCATGCCGGGCTCCATACGATGATCACCATCGACGATGTTTTTATACATCTTGGTTCGACCATTAACATCATCCGACTTAACCGTGAGCATTTCCTGAAGCGTGTATGCAGCACCGTATGCTTCCAATGCCCACACTTCCATCTCACCAAATCGCTGACCACCAAACTGAGCTTTACCGCCCAATGGCTGCTGGGTAACCAAGCTATAGGAACCTGTAGATCGCGCATGCATCTTGTCATCAACCAAGTGGTTGAGCTTAAGCATGTACATATAGCCTACGGTAACTTTACGCTGGAAAGCGTCGCCAGTACGACCGTCAAACAAAGTCATCTGACCGGAGTCCGGCATATCCGCCAAGCGCAGCAACTCTTTGATTTCAGACTCGGCAGCACCATCAAAGGCGCGTGTAGCCATGGGCACACCACCTTTCAGGTTCTCAGCCAACTCGAGCAGTTCTTCATCAGTGAAGGAATCCAGCTCTTCCTTTTTATAGGACTGACCAATATCGTTGTAGACCTTACCGAGCAGGTCGCGCAGCTGTATAACCGCATTCTGCTGCTGTAGCATATTCTCGATCTTGCGCCCCAGACCTTTGGACGCAAGGCCCAAGTGAGTCTCAAGAATCTGCCCCACGTTCATCCGCGAAGGCACGCCCAGAGGATTGAGTACGATATCGATTGGATCACCATTTTCGTCGTAAGGCATATCTTCGACCGGCATGATGACTGAGATAACACCCTTGTTACCGTGACGACCCGCCATCTTGTCACCGGGCTGAATGCGACGTTTAATAGCCAAGTAAACCTTGACTATCTTCAGCACGCCCGGAGCCAAATCATCACCGGTTTCCAGCTTGCCTTTCTTGTCTTCAAAACGCTCGTCCAGTTCCTTACGACGGTCTATCAGCTGCTGCTCAGCGGCATCCAACTGCTCATTGAGCACATCGTCAGACATGCGGATTTTAAACCAGTCTTCTTTCACCAAATCGTTGAGCATTTCATCGGTAACCGTATCACCCTTCTTAACACTTCTACCGCTGGAGACCGTTTGGCCAACCAGAGCAGAACGCAGACGGGCAAAGGTAGCGCCTTCAACAATGCGATACTCTTCGTTCAGATCTTTACGTACCTGATCTAACTGAGATTTTTCGATTTCCAACGAGCGCTGATCTTTTTCCAAACCATCACGAGTAAAGACCTGCACATCAATCACGGTACCCTTGACACTGGAAGGGACGCGCTGAGAGGTGTCTTTAACGTCTGAGGCTTTTTCCCCGAAAATCGCACGTAACAGTTTTTCTTCTGGCGTCAGCTGGGTTTCACCTTTCGGCGTGACCTTGCCCACTAGAATGTCGCCGGCACTAACTTCAGCTCCGACGTATACAATTCCAGATTCATCCAACTTAGCTAACGCACCTTCACCCACGTTAGGAATATCCGCTGTAATTTCCTCACTACCCAGCTTAGTGTCACGAGCAATACAGGTCAGCTCCTGAATATGGATAGTGGTAAAACGGTCTTCCTGTACAACGCGCTCGG
Organism: Teredinibacter haidensis; assembly: GCF_014211975.1. Taxonomy (NCBI): domain Bacteria; kingdom Pseudomonadati; phylum Pseudomonadota; class Gammaproteobacteria; order Cellvibrionales; family Cellvibrionaceae; genus Teredinibacter; species Teredinibacter haidensis. The sequence continues at coordinate 197,231 of NZ_CP060084.1, read as the reverse complement.
ACACCAAAATGGAATCCTCGAAGTTATAACCATTCCAGGTCATAAACGCGATACGCATATTCTGACCCAGCGCTAGCTCACCAAGATCCACTGATGGCCCATCGGCCAAAATATCACCACGAGTAATGGCGTCGCCAGGCTTAACGATTGGACGCTGATTAATACAGGTATTCTGGTTGGAGCGGGTGTACTTGGTCAGGTTGTAGATATCAACACCTGCATCACCCGCCTCGGTTTCTTCATCGGAAGCGCGAACAACGATACGAGCAGCATCAACGCTTTCGATTTTACCGCCACGCTTGGCAACGACACACACGCCGGAGTCGCGTGCAACATTGCGCTCCATACCGGTTCCCACAACAGGCTTGTCTGCCTTCAGGGTTGGAACCGCCTGACGCTGCATGTTTGATCCCATCAAAGCACGGTTGGCATCATCATGCTCCAGGAATGGAATCAACGACGCTGCCACCGACACAACCTGGCGTGGCGAAACGTCCATATATTGAACGTCTGATACGGCTTTTAATGTAAATTCGTTTTGGTAGCGAACGGATACTAGCTCGTCAGTCAGCTCACCGGCCTCATTCATCTCGGCAGATGCCTGTGCAATAACATACTGAGCTTCGTTAATCGCCGACAGGTATTCGATGTCGTCGGTAACCTTACCATCGACTACCTTCCTATGTGGGCTCTCCAGAAAACCGTAATTATTAGTACGGGCGTAAGTAGCCAGAGAGTTGATCAGACCAATGTTTGGGCCTTCAGGTGTCTCAATAGGACAGACACGACCATAATGTGTTGGGTGTACATCGCGCACTTCAAAACCAGCGCGCTCTCGAGTCAAACCACCAGGGCCGAGAGCAGACACACGACGTTTGTGAGTAACTTCAGACAGCGGATTGTTCTGATCCATAAACTGTGACAGCTGGCTGGAACCAAAGAACTCCTTAACCGCCGCCGCAACAGGCTTGGCGTTAATCAGGTCCTGAGGCATCAAGCCTTCGCTTTCAGCCATGGATAATCGTTCTTTAACCGCGCGCTCAACACGCACTAGGCCAACTCGGAACTGGTTTTCAGCCATTTCGCCCACAGAACGCACGCGACGGTTACCCAGGTGGTCGATATCGTCAACCGTACCGCTACCGTTGCGAATTTCGATCAAGGTTTTCAATACGCAAACAATATCTTCGCGAGATAAAGTGCCTTCTCCCGTTTCAGAATCGTGTCCGAGTCGACGATTAAATTTCATGCGGCCTACCGCAGAAAGATCGTAACGATCAGAGCTGAAGAACATATTCTGGAACAGAGCTTCGGCAGACTCTTTAGTGGGAGGTTCGCCGGGGCGCATCATTCGATAGATTTCGACTAGAGCTTCCAGCTCGGTGCGAGTCGGGTCGGCTCGCAGGGTGTCTGCGACAAACGGTCCACAATCTAATTCGTTAGTGTAAAGCGTTTCAAATTCGGTGATATTCCCTGCGGTCAGACCTTCCAGCACCTCCTCGGTAATTTCAGTGTTACATTCGAATAACACTTCTCCGGTTTCGGTGTTGATAATATTTTTCGCCAGAGCGCGACCGATCAGGTATTCCACCGGAACATCCAGCTCAGTTACACCACTTTTTTCAAGCAAGCGAATATGGCGGGCCGTAATACGACGCCCTTCTTCGATGAGAACATCGCCATTCACATCCTTAATTTCGAAGGTGGTTACATCCCCTCGCAGACGCGAAGGAACCAGCTCAAGTTTCGCATTACCTTCAACGTTAAACACGAACTTGGAAGTTTCAAAAAAGATCGCCAACATTTCTTCGGCACTGTAACCGAGCGCGCGCAGAAGAATCGTTGCCGGCAGCTTGCGACGGCGGTCGATTCGAACGTAAACCAAATCTTTCGGGTCGAATTCAAAATCCAACCATGAACCACGGTAAGGAATAATACGAGCAGAGTACAAAAGTTTACCGGAGGAATGAGTCTTACCTTTGTCGTGCTCAAAAAAGACACCCGGTGAACGGTGTAGCTGAGATACGATAACTCTTTCGGTGCCATTAATAACAAAGGTACCGTTATCGGTCATCAATGGGATTTCTCCCATATAAACTTCTTGCTCTTTAATATCCTTAATCGCTTTACTGGACGACTCGCGATCATAAATAATCAATCGTACTTTAACGCGTAGGGGTACAGCATAAGTCGCACCACGCAACACACACTCACTAACGTCAAATACGGGCTTACCAAGGGAATAGCTTACGTATTCAAGCGCAGCATTTCCGGAATAACTAACAATTGGGAATACCGACTTAAAAGCGGCCTGCAGGCCGATATCCAGTTTGGCATCATCAAGCCTGCCAGCTTGGGTAAATTTTCGATAGGAATCTAACTGGATTGCCAGGAGGTATGGTACATCCATGACGTTTGGCAGCTTGCCAAAATCCTTGCGGATACGTTTTTTCTCAGTATACGAGTAAGCCATTAGTGTTCCTCAGCTTTAGCACGGAGCTTATTTCGACTTAAAGGCCGGGTGAGCCTTTTTTAAACCGTGTTTTACAAAATGCGCATGAGTGGAAAAGTAAAAATTCCAGCCAAATACTTCGACCTTACGTTGATCGCAAACGGGAAAAGGCCAGAGGGCAAAAAGCCCACTGACCTTGTCTTCGCAGGTTTTCTCCGCAGAGAAAACCTTCAAACCACAACTTACTTAAGCTCAACAGATGCGCCGGCTTCTTCCAGTTGCTTCTTAGCTTCTTCAGCGTCATCTTTAGAAACGCCTTCTTTAACTGAACTTGGAGCGCCGTCAACCATTGCCTTGGCTTCTTTCAGACCCAGACCAGTGATAGCACGTACAGCTTTGATCACGTTAACTTTCTTTTCGCCGATAGCGGTAAGAACGACGTCAAATTCGGTTTGCTCTTCAGCAGCAGCAACGTCGCCACCTGCAGCAGGAGCAGCTACGGCAACAGCAGCAGCAGCAGATACACCGAACTTCTCTTCCATTGCTTCAACAAGCTCAACAACGTCCATTACAGACATTTCAGCAATTGCATTTAAGATATCTTCTTTAGAAAGAGCCATTACTCTATCTCCAATTTAAATTTGTTAATTAACCACACGGATGTGGAGTATTCCGAAAGTTGTCAGGAACAATTTCGGACAATAGATACAGCCAGTTCGATACTTTTATTAAAAAGAGCCGAAACTTATGCCGCGTCTTGTTTCTGGTCGCGAACTGCCGCAACTACGCGTGTAACCTTGGTTGGTACCTCGTTGAAAGTACGAACCAATTTGGTGACCGGTGCGATCATAACGCTTGCCAATAGACCCAACGCCTGTTCCAAAGTCGGAAGCTTGGCGAGAGTGTCGATTTGGCTTGATTCCAGCAACTTACCGCCAATAGAGAGCGCTTTTACTTCAAAGTTTTCCTGCTGTTTAGCAAAATCTTTGAAAATTCGCGCCGCCGCGCCTGGGTCTTCCATAGAAAAACCAAACAGACTTGGGCCAGTAAGGGCTTCGTTCACACACTCAAAATCGGTTCCCTGCATAGCGCGCTTGGCTAGGGTGTTTCGAACAACACGTAAATTTACGTTGTTCTCACGAGCCAGTTTGCGCAGGGAATCCATATCGCCAACAGTCACGCCACGTGCGTCGGCAATCACCAGAGATAACGCGTTAGCTGCAGTCTCGTTAACGTCAGCGACGATCGCTTTTTTGTCTTCGAGTCCAATAGCCACTAATAAAATCTCCTGGATTTGAAGTTAAGAAATAACGCTACCACAGTTACTACATTGTGATTTTGCCATTTCCGATTATCGGTGATCACATTCAAATCCGTAAAATCTGAATTGGGACACACCGTCTGCGTAGGCTTGACCTTTCGATCTGGATTAAGCAGTAAAAACTAAAAGTCTCTTCCGCACCTACGGTCTTTGACAGCCCGGCTCATCAGAACACTTAAAAATTAAGTGAACCAAAAAACCAGACCCCAAAGTTCTGGTTAATCAATCAGCGGAATTAAACTTCCAAACTAGATTGATCGATGACCAAGCCGGGGCCCATAGTGGTACTCAAAGATATTTTCTTCAGGTAAACACCTTTGGCCGCTGCAGGCTTAGCTTTTTTCAAATCGTTAACTAAGGCTTCCAAGTTTTCCTTGATCGCGCTAGCGTCAAAAGAAACCTTACCAATACCACCGTGAACAATACCGCCCTTGTCCGCACGAAAACGCACTTGACCGGCTTTAGCTTTTTTAACAGCTCCAGCAACGTCGGGGGTTACAGTTCCGGTTTTGGGGTTTGGCATCAGTCCGCGTGGACCCAACACCTGGCCAAGCATACCCACAACACGCATTGCTGCCGGATCGGCTACGACCACGTCAAAATCCATCATGCCACCTTTAATTTCAGCCGCGAGTTCATCCATACCGACAAATTCCGCACCGGCTTCTTTCGCTGCATCGGCAGCTGCGCCCTGAGCAAATACAGCAACGCGCACAGCTTTACCTGTACCGTGCGGCAAACTGGTTGCACCGCGAACAGACTGGTCGGATTTACGGGGATCGATACCAAGATTGACAGCAGCGTCAACAGTTTCTGAAAACTTGGCGGTTGCCAGCTCTTTCAATAACGCTACAGCTTCGTCAATACCGTACGACTTGGTGAAATCAACTTTTTCGTTGATTACTTTTTGCTTTTTAGTCAGATTCGCCATGTTACACACCCTCCACATCAATACCCATCGCACGGGCAGAGCCGGCGATAGTACGAACTGCTGCATCCATATCGGCAGCAGTCAAATCCGGCGCCTTGGCAGTAGCAATCTCTTCCAACTGGGCACGATTAACCTTGCCAACTTTTTCAGTGTTGGGACGGCCACTACCACTTTTGATTCCAGCGGCTTTCTTTAACATATAAGATGCTGGTGGGGTTTTCATGGTGAAGGTAAAGCTACGGTCGCTATAAACAGAAATCACAACAGGAACTGGCGCACCAGGCTCCTGGCTCTGAGTTTGCGCGTTAAACGCCTTACAGAATTCCATTATATTCACACCGTGCTGACCCAAAGCAGGACCAACGGGTGGACTTGGGTTAGCCTGACCGGCTTTTACCTGTAGCTTAATATAAGCTTCAACTTTCTTTGCCATACTATGTACTCCCGATTATGGGTTTTAGCGCCTCCAAACAGTTGGCAAACTGTTCTTCCCAGGCTCCCCTGTCTTGACGAAAGAACCTCCTTCAACAAGACGCGAAAAGCCCTCCCCCGCTACGCGGGAGAGAGCACAATACTGTTACTCAACACTACCAAACTTAATTCGTCGCAGTGGCGCCAAATCAGCTTTTTTCAACCTGCCCGAACTCCAGCTCAACAGGAGTAGATCGACCAAAGATGAGAACCGCAACCTGCAAGCGGCTTTTTTCGTAATTAACCTCTTCAACCACTCCATTAAAGTCGTTGAAGGGGCCATCAATAACGCGAACCATTTCGCCCGGCTCAAACAAAGTCTTGGGCTTAGGCTTATCTGCGGAGTCATCAACTCGCTGCAGAATCAAATCGGCTTCTTTATCGGTAATCGGTGCAGGCTGATCAGCCTTACCGCCAATAAAACCCATTACTCGGGGAGTCTCTTTAACCAGATGCCAAGCATCATCATTCAACTCCATCTGCACGAGCACATAACCTGGGAAGAATTTACGCTCGGACCTGCGCTTCTGACCCCCTCGCATTTCGACAACTTCTTCGGTTGGCACCAACACATCGCCAAAACTATCGTGCATCCCGTGCAGCTCAATACGCTCTTTAAGAGCCTGCGCCACTTTCTTCTCGTATCCTGAGTAAGCGTGAACAACATACCATCGCTTAGTCATAGTGAGCGCCCCTATCCAATAATGAGTGAAGCCAAATAACCAAGGCCTGCATCCAGACCCCAGAGGATAATAGCCGTAACCACAACAACTGCGGATACAATTAACGTTGTCTGAGTCGTCTCCTGACGAGAAGGCCAAACCACTTTACGCACCTCAACCTGAGCTGCCTTTAGTAGAGCCCAAAAAGAGCTACCCTTAGCCGTGTTAACCGCGACATACGCAGCAAACAGACCAAGCACCAACAACACCAGAACACGATAGAGCAGGGCAAAATCGCCAGCATAGTATGAATTGGCAAATGCACCACCCAAAACAAGGGCAGCCACAACTAGCCACTTAAGACCATCCAAACGAAAATCTGCTTCTTCGACTTTAGTAGTGCTCATAATTTTCTCAACGTACATTTTTTGCGTCGACAAGTTTCAACGCAGACGGCGAATATTTCTCTCGCCTTAAAATGGCAGGCCAGGAGGGACTCGAACCCCCAACTTTCGGTTTTGGAGACCGACGCTCTACCAATTGAACTACTGGCCTGTATTACTTCTTCCGACGCACAAAAAGGCCGGCACTAACACCAACCTTTCCTCCCACCAGAAGCTAACTGGTCACTGCATACCGGAATGTGGAGCTCATGACCGGAATTGAACCGGTGACCTCACCCTTACCAAGGGTGTGCTCTACCATCTGAGCTACATGAGCTTGAACTCTTCACTTATCACCCTCAGAGGGCACTTTCGGCATTTATCGCTTAATGGAGCGGGCGGCGGGAATCGAACCCGCATCATCAGCTTGGAAGGCTGAGGTTCTACCACTAAACTACGCCCGCTTACAACTTTTCGACTTACCTTTAGCCTTTTGCGTGAGCATTACCAACGCGAAGACTAAACTCTTATCCGAAGAGCCTGACGTAAGCAAAACACTACAAATACTTAACTAGGCATTGCAGTGAAAGCCACCTTCTCGGACTTCAATATGGTGCAGGGGGGTGGATTCGAACCACCGAAGCTTGCGCGTCAGATTTACAGTCTGATCCCTTTGGCCACTCGGGAACCCCTGCGCTAATTTTAAAAATGGAGCTGGCGAGAGGAGTTGAACCCCCGACCGGCTGATTACAAGTCAGCTGCTCTACCAACTGAGCTACACCAGCTCTCTAACCTCATTATGGGATACTTTGGCCTGCTCCCTTAATGTGGAGGCGGGATTCTAGTGAATGTTGTCCTGCGAAGCAACATCTAAACAGAAATTTTGTCGTCTCTCGAGACCATTTATACCTTCCATTGCTCGCGACCAAGCCATATTGCTCATTTTTCCACCTTCTCCGGGTGTTAGCATGGTCCAAATCTCCCAATAAGTGCGCTCGATTATATTGACCTCCGCATCGAGACCGATGGCTTTCGCCTCAACTAATTGCTGTTTTGCCAGCTCTTCGCGGCTAAACATACCTAGCGAAATACCATTTGCCAACTCACCCTTGGGAATGATGTAGCTATCCACTTTTTTTGCCTGCAGCTCAGCTAACTTACGCAGCGCGGCCTTATGTGAGGCCTCTGGAGGCAAATAAACTTGGTAGCGCGCACCCGCAGGAATTTCCAACTCTTTTATTTCGCTACGGATATCGATCGCAGCAAGGCGCTCGGTAAAAGTCTGCGCCTGCTCCCGATCTTTAAACGGACCCACCATATCACAAAGCGGCTTACCGTCTTTTGTCGGGTAACTAGGCCCTGAAGAGGTGTTCACCACAGAGGAAACACCCACCAGATTCTGCTCTCCATCCACCAGAGACGCCCCTTCCGACAGCAGAACCAACGGCGCCACCCGTTTGTACGCAAAAGGTGCTGGCTTTGAAGTAACCACTTGCTGGCCAGGCTCATAAAAAGCCACCCCCCAAGCCAAGGCCAGCACATTAAAAAACAGCAGTGTAAAGAAAATCCACCTCATTGGATTGGAAGTTCCCCCGTTTATTATTGTCGTATATCCCAACACTGGTTTAGCAGTAACCCCTGCAAAACCAGATCAGACTCGCATTTGGCTGATGCTGGCAGCCAGGATCTAAGCAACGCCATATCGCCACCAGTCAAATAAATTGTAGCGGCTGAAGCGCTAGGCAGCTCCTTCGCCATAGTATCAGTATAAGCAACGACCTCCGACATCAAACCCTTTAAAGCGGCCGCCACCCCCTGCTCAACACAAGCTAAAGTATCGCAACCAGGCCGCCACGTCTGCGGTGGAGTTAACGACTTAACATCAATAGCGCTAGTGCTTGAAAGCAGTGCTCTGGTCATGGCTTGCACACCCGGAACGATCAAGCCACCTTGATGACGCCCCCCCAAACCCACAAAGTCCGCCGTTATAGCGGTGCCCGCATCAATAACAACACAAACAGATTTTTCCCGATGAAAAGCAGCCAACATTGCCAACCAGCGATCCACCCCGAGACGACGGAAATCATCGTAAGCGGCAACGAGACCCAAACACTCTTGCTCAACCACCGCAAAAAAAGGTTCAATACCAAACTGGTCTCTAGACGCCAAGACAAGCTCACGATCAAACTCTGGCCCTCGTACGGACGATACCAGCACCCTATCCAAACGGGTCGCGCCAACGAGTTCAGCAAGGCAACCAAGATCCGAGTATGCGCAACAACCTTCATGCTTGCGTTTATCATCAACCAACTGCCACTTAAGCCGACTATTTCCCGCATCAAGAAGAAGCTGCATTACCCCCTCCCCACTGGACGCTCGCGAACACTGATTTCACCCCCAAGAAAAACGCGCTCTTCCGCGCCCACCAGCAGGCGTAGACCTCCGCTTTCGGTGACACCCAGCATCCTGCCATCCAGGGTGCTATTGGGCATAACCAGGGAAACCTCCCGATCACGATAAGCGTTCAATTTTTCCCATCGCTTTTTATAACGGCTAAAACCGCTCTGTTCGTAATTCGACAACAGGGGTATAAGCTCATTCAACAACGCAGCAACAACCGCATTTCTATCCAGGCCAGCCTTAAGACCATCTTTAGCAGGCAAAGAGGCCAAATCGACCCACGCTTGATCTATACTCGCGCCAAGGGCTTCAGGCATGCGAACATTTAGCCCAACACCAACGACAATATAACAATCGCCACTGGCATCACCAGACATTTCCAGCAAGATGCCGCCAAGCTTTCGCCCCTCTACTAGCACATCGTTAGGCCACTTCAAACGCGGCTGATCATAACCAAGGGCGCAAAGCGCCTCTGCGACCGCCACACCTACAGCCAAACTTAACCCCTCAAGCGCTGCAACCCCCTGGGAAAAGCGCCAACCGATGGAGAGGTATACATTCGCCGCATAGGGGCTTTGCCAGACCCGGCCACGCCTACCGCGACCAGCGGTTTGTTGCTCTGCCAGACAGATGTAGCCATGACCACCGCCCCTGCCAATATGTTGCAACACGGTTTGATTGGTGGACTCGACCTGCTGAATGACGTCAAGCGCTGATACAAGCGGCAGGGACGCCTCGCTGAGCCGCCCTAATATTTTGTCGCCCCCAAGCAAGGAGAGGGCAGCACCTAACGCATAGCCCCTACCCTTATGACTGATAACCTCAATTCCTAGCGGCTGCAACGATTGCAACTGCTTCCACACGGCGGCTCGACTGATACCCGCCAACTCGCCCAGCTTTTCTCCCGAGTGAAACTCACCATCGGCCAAACACTGAATCAGTAATAATTGATTTGAATTCATAAGCGTGTTAAACCGTCGCTAGCTTTTGTATGTTCGCAAATAGCGATGCCCCAGAGCGGTGAGAACTTCATAACCGATCGTTCCCGCCTTTTCCGCCACTTCATCCAGTGAAATATTCTTACCTATAAACTCCAAGCGATCGCCAGCCTTAACCGTGCCCTCGGCCAGATGAGAAATATCAACAATGGTGCTATCCATAGATATTCGCCCCACTATTGGTGCCCGCCAGCCCTTCCCGCCTTTTTTTTCAATCCAGCACTCACCGTGATTAGATAACGCACGAAATAAGCCGTCGGCATACCCGCCCGCAACAACCGCCACCCGCGCAGGCAAACTAAAGCAATATGTTGCACCGTAGCCAACACAAGCGTCACTGGAGATCTCTCGCACCTGCAGTACTGGCAACTTTAATTCAACCACAGGCCGAAATATATTTTCCGCCCGCAACTGCGGATTACCGCCATAAATCGCTATACCTGGCCTTACTGTATCAAAATGATAATCATCACCTAGCAAAATACCGGCAGAATTGGCCAGACCGCACTTGAGACTCGGCAGTAATTTTTTCAACCGAGAAGCGTAACGCTGAAAGCGCTGAAGCTGCCGTTCATTTTGCGGATGATTCGGCTCGTCAGCACAAGCCAAGTGGCTCATTAAGCGCTTAACTCCCGCTGTTTGTAAATCTTTTGGTGATGCTACGACCAGATCAAACTCGTCCTGACTCAAGCCCAGACGCGACATCCCTGTATCCACTTTCAATACGGAGGAAACAGAACCGGATCGCAAGCCAGCTCCTCTCAACGCAGAACACCAACGAAAAAACATTTCGCCACTAATAAGCACCGGCACTATACGATGCTCCGCAAAAACCAACTCTTCGCCGGGAGCACACCCCGAAAGCACATACAACTGACAATCAGCCGTACTCAGCCCGTGCGCCTCAACAATCTCGTCCAACTGCCCCTGGACGAAAAGCGCCTCTTGTAAGCTAGCAACGTAAAAGTGCCTACAGCCCGCTTTAAGCAGTACCTGAACAACAGGGATAACCCCTAAACCATAGGCGTCGGCCTTAACAACGGCTCCGCATTCAACAGTCGGATTTAATTTGGCCTTTAACTGCAACCAATTGTAGGCAATGGCATTAAGATGAATAACGAGATCAGAGTTCACAATAGAAGACTTATGCTTGGCTGAAAGATAAAAACAGTCTGCATGAAATCACACTAAAAGAGCAATAGAGCGAAAACAAAGAGAGGCAAGTTTAAAGGGGAATTTTAGAAAAATGACCGGCAAACAATTGTTTACCGGTCATTTTTAACAGAGAAGAGTTCGCAGCTAAGAAAAAGAGCTATTCGCCGAAAAATTTGTCTGGAATATCGGCGTTAGTAAAAACACTCTGCACATCATCCAGATCTTCGAGCATATCGATCAGCGCCAGGGTTTTATCAGCATCTTCCTGCGTAGCAATAGGTACTTGCACTGAAGCAATCATAGCGACTTCTGCATTGGCGGGCTCCAGACCAGAAGCAACCATCGCCTCTTTAACCCCCAGGTAACCCTCGAAAGCTGTAGTCACATCCAGGGAGCCATCGTCATTAGACTCGACATCTTCTGCCCCGGCATCCAACGCAACCTCCATTACCTGATCTTCATCGATACCCGGAGCAAAACTAATTTGCCCCTTGCGGGTGAACAGGTAGGCCACAGATCCATCGGTTCCCAAATTCCCACCGCGCTTAACAAAGGCATGGCGCACTTCGGAAACAGTACGGTTACGATTATCGGTAAGACATTCAACCAACACTGCAACACCACCGACACCGTACCCCTCGTAAGTAATCTCATCATAGCTTTCACCATCCGCACCGCCGGCACCGCGGGCAACCGCTTTATCGATAGTATCGCGCTTCATATTTGCACCCAGCGCTTTATCGATGGTTGCCCGCAGCTTGGGATTGTCTTCCGGATTACCTCCAGCTTTGGCCGCAACCGTTAACTCGCGAATAATTTTGGTAAATGTCTTCGCGCGTTTAGCATCTTGCGCAGCCTTACGGTGCTTGGTGTTCGCCCACTTACTGTGACCCGCCATTGTTTTTTACCCGTTTTATTTTTCCGTTTTTTCGCCTGAACCTTCAGCACTCTGGGGCTGAGGCTTCGCTCGCAGGCGAATATGTAACTCTTTCAGTTGATCACTATCCACGGCTCCCGGAGCATCTGTCATCACACAAGCGGCAGACTGCGTTTTCGGAAAAGCAATAACATCGCGAATCGAGTCAGAACCAGTCATCAACATAATCAAACGGTCAAGACCGAAGGCCAGCCCACCATGGGGTGGAGCACCGTATTTTAATGCATCCAGCAGGAAACCAAACTTTTCGCGCTGCTCATCCTCTTCAATCCCGAGAATCTCAAATACAGCTTGCTGCATTTTCTGATCGTGAATACGCACAGAGCCACCGCCCAACTCGCAGCCGTTCAAAACCATATCGTATGCGCGGGAGAGCGCGACAGCAGGGTTAGCGTTCAGTTCTTCAGGTGTACAGGATGGAGCGGTAAACGGGTGATGCAGCGCCGTTAAACCGCCGTTATCGATTTCTTCAAACATGGGGAAGTCGATAACCCAAAGAGGGGACCAATCGCAGGTGTACAATTCCAGATCTTCACCCAGTTTGCAGCGCAGCGCGCCCAGCGCCTCAGAAACCACTTTATAGCTATCAGCCCCGAAGAAGATTAAATCGCCGTTTTCGGCTCCCACACGCTCCAGGATGGCTTTACACACACCTGCGGGCAAGAACTTAACAATGGGTGATTGCAGGCCATTCTCCAGATCGTCTTTATCATTAACCTTGATGTACGCCAGACCTTTAGCACCGTAGATAGACACAAACTTAGTGTAAGCATCAATTTTCTTGCGAGGGATTTCACCACCTTTAGGTACCTTCATCGCGGTTACGCGACCTTTCGGATCGTTCGCCGGAGCAGAGAAAACTTTAAACTCTACATCTTTCATCAAATCTTTTATTTCGATCATTTCCAGCGGAATACGCATATCCGGCTTATCGGAACCATATCGTTCCATCGCCTCGGCATAAGGCATACGCGGAAAATCGCCGAGGTCCACACCCATTAAGTCTTTAAATAGTTTGCGAATCATGTCCTCGGTAACAGACATAATGCCGTCTTCATCCATGAACGATGTTTCAATATCGATCTGAGTAAATTCTGGCTGACGATCAGCACGTAAATCTTCATCGCGAAAACACTTGGCTATCTGGTAATAACGATCAAAACCCGAAACCATCAGCAACTGTTTAAACAGCTGGGGAGATTGCGGCAACGCGAAGAACTTGCCGTCGTGAGTACGGGAAGGCACCAAGTAGTCGCGAGCCCCCTCTGGGGTAGCCCGAGTCAAAATTGGAGTTTCGATATCGAGAAAGCCGTGCTCATCCATATAATTCCGGATGGCTGTTGTCACCTTAGAGCGGAAATACAAATTGCGCTGCATTTCCTGGCGACGCAAATCCAGGTAACGGTACTTTAAGCGCACATCTTCACCAACGGAAATATGAGAGTCCAGCTGAAAAGGAGGTGTTTCCGCACTGTTCAGAATTTGCAGACCGGTACCGTAGACCTCTACTTCACCGGTTGCCATATTAGAGTTAACGGTAGATTCCGTGCGTGCGCGAACCTTACCGGTTACCTGCAAGACATATTCGGGCCGCACTTTATCTGCCAGCGCAAAGTTTTCTTCCCCGTCGGGATCGAACACGACCTGCACAATGCCCTCTCGATCGCGCAGATCAATAAAAATTACTCCACCGTGATCACGACGGCGATCTACCCAACCGCATAAGGTTACTTCTTCATCAATATTGGACGCTTCTAATACGCCACAGTAGACACTGCGCATGGTTTCTATTCCCGTAAGTTTAATAATTTCATTTAGCAATTAACACCTGCCTAGCTCTTATTCGGCTTGCCGGTACCGTTGCTAGAAGGCGCTTTGGTATCCGATTGACTGCTCGTGGGCGAGGAAGAATCATTGCTGGCAAGGTTCTTTTTCTTTCCCGACTTATAATCAGTCTCGTACCAGCCACCACCTTTCAGGCGAAAAGCCGCCGCTGAGACCTTCTTTTTCAAACCGGCATCGTTACATTCAGGGCAATCCACCAAAGGTGAATCACTCATTTTCTGTAGAGCTTCCAGCTCGTGGCCACAACTCTCACAGCGATATTCATAAATGGGCATAAATTTCTAACTCCACGCTGTTAAACCCCAAAATTGCTCAACAGCTTCGATCTCACAAAAAAAGCGGGGCATTATACCCCAGCCCCCGGCATTGATGAAGGCGTGACCAGCGGTAGTGTAATCACGGCACCGGGATCTTGTGACGACACACTACCTAATACGGCAACTATTCCAGCGCCAGGCCCCTATACGGTGAGCTAAAAACAGCCAAAAAGGCAAAAAGTCCTTATATATAGCACTTTTTTGTTGCTGCACGGGTTTGAATACACTATATATACCCCAGGCGCGGCACCGCTCGATAAAGGACGTATTTGCTCCGTATATAACAGACTGAATATGCCGCCAACAATTTCTATTGATAACAAATAAAACCCGAGGTTTACCTATGGCAGCACGTAAGGCACCAGCAAAAAAGGCCCCAGCCCGTAAAGCACCCGTAAAGAAAGCTCCAGTAAAAGCCGCTGCAAAAGCCGCTCCTGTTAAAAAGATCGTAGCGGTTAAAGAGCGTTTCTCAAAAACACAAATTCTTACCCAGATCGCCGAAAGCACTGAACTCCCCAAGAAGGACGTTAGTGCGGTTCTAGACCAGCTGACCGACATTATCGAAGGTCACATCAAAAAGCGCGCTTGCGGTGAATTCGTTATGCCCGGCCTGTTCAAAATTGTGACCGTGAAAAAGCCTGCCCGCAAAGCTCGCAAAGGAATAAATCCCTTTACCGGTGAAGAGGCCATGTTTGCTGCCAAGCCCGCCAGCATCCAGGTTAAACTGCGCCCACTGAAGAAACTGAAAGAAATGGCAGAATAAGCCTTTCGACTCTTCAGCAGATACAAAAAAGCCCGCAGAAGCGGGCTTTTTTGTATCTGCTGCTCTACTAAGGCGTAAAACCTGGCGAACTATTACTGTCATCCACCATGGTCTGCGCCTCAAAACCTTCTCCTACCAGTGAATCCTGCAGGCGCTCCACTCGATGAGCAAGCGCACCCGACTCATATTCGACGGGCGCTTTGACACCCCAAACAGATGCGGGCCAGGCTGCATCACCGTCATATCTGGCCACATGGTGGACATGAAGCTGCTGCACAATATTACCCAATGCCGCAATATTCATAGTTGTAGGTGCAAACAGGGATGTCATAACCTCCGACAGGTGGCTCGACTCACGTATCAACTGCTGCTGATCAACCACACTCAAATGGTGGATTTCTCGAATTCCCGATCGCTTTGGAACCAGTACGCACCAGGGATAATTGGCATCCTTGTGAAGCAGCACCAGTGATAGCTTAAATTGCCCCAGGGGTACCGTGTCTTGCACGAGTTGCGGATGAAGTTCAAACATATTATCTCCTCATTAAAACCAGTAAGCTTTATACAAACACCGAAGTTTTAGACTTGTCCACAGTCTTATAGGCGCCGTAAAATACCGGGCTATCTTTGGATCTATCTAAAGTCTAGCCAAAGTAAGTATAACTTTTCCTGATTCTACAGCTTAAGGATTCACATGCGTACCAGTCAGTACCTGATTGCCACCCAAAAAGAGACCCCAGCCGACGCCGAGGTTATTAGCCACAAACTGATGCTAAAAGCGGGTATGATCCGCAAAATGGCCTCGGGCCTGTACAACTGGCTGCCGGTAGGCTTGCGCGTATTACGTAAAGTAGAAAATATTGTACGCGAAGAAATGGACAAATCCGGCTCCCAGGAACTACTAATGCCCGTCGTTCAGCCTTCCGAGCTGTGGGAAGAATCCGGACGCTGGCAACAATACGGACCCGAGTTATTGCGCATAAAGGACCGTCACGATCGCTCGTTCTGCCTGGGTCCAACCCATGAGGAAGTCATTACCGACCTAGTTCGCAACGAAATAAAGAGCTATAAACAGCTACCCGCGAACTTTTACCAGATTCAAACCAAATTTCGCGATGAGGTTCGCCCCCGCTTTGGCGTTATGCGCGCGCGCGAATTCCTGATGAAAGACGCCTACTCTTTTCACGCCTCCCAGGAATCTCTGCAGCAAACCTACGATGTCATGCACAGCGCCTACTGCAAGATCTTCGATCGCATTGGCCTAGAGTATCGCCCCGTGCTGGCCGACACTGGCTCCATCGGCGGTTCTGGCTCCCACGAATTTCATGTTCTTGCCGATAGCGGTGAAGACGATATCGCCTTTAGCTCCGAGAGCAGCTACGCCGCAAATATAGAAATGGCCGAGGCGGTTGCCCCCCTACCCAGCGATGCTGAACTTGCGGATGACATGAAAGAAGTCGCCACCCCCGGACAAAAAACGATCGAAGAAGTCGCAACATTCTTAAACGTAGAAGCCAAAAACACACTTAAAACGCTGGTGGTATTGGGTGATGCTGAAGATGGTGAAACCCAACCGCTGGTCGCTATAGTGCTGCGTGGTGATCACACGCTAAACGCCGTTAAAGCTGCGAAACTACCAGAAGTAGCCGAGCCCCTTACCTTTGCACCCGAAGAACGCATTAAAGACGAACTGGGCGCAGAAGTCGGTTCTCTTGGCCCAATTGGTTTAGGCATCGCGGTAATCGCTGACCGTTCCGCCGCTGCCGCCGTCAATTTCGTTTGCGGCGCGAACAAAACCGACGCCCACTTGACTGATGTGAACTGGAAAGAAGGGCAGGCAAATTACATACGCGTAGAAGATCTTCGCAACGTTGTTGTCGGTGATCCCAGCCCCGACGGAAAAGGCACCCTGGAAATCAAACGCGGCATTGAAGTTGGCCATATTTTTCAACTGGGAACCAAATACTCCGAGGCCATGAAAGCGACCGTACTAAATGAAAACGGTAAAGATATCACGATGATAATGGGCTGCTACGGCATTGGAGTTTCGCGCATTGTGGCGTCTGCCATTGAGCAGAATTACGACGAAAACGGTATTATTTGGCCGGAGGCCATTGCACCTTTCCATATTGCGATTGTGCCCATCAACATGCACAAATCTGAAGCCGTTGCCGAAAAGTGTGAACAACTCTACGCGGAACTCCAGACCCTTGGCTACGATGTTTTGTTAATGGACGAAAACAAAGCGCGCTTGGGCGCCATGCTGGCGGATATTGAATTAATGGGTATTCCCCACCGCATTGTGGTTGGCGACCGCGGCTTGAAAGAAGGCAATATCGAATACAAAGGCCGCCGCGATAGCGACAACCAGCAAATTGCCCTTGAGCAAATTGTTGATTTCCTAAAAAACAATATAACCCTTTAGAACTATGAACCCGGCCCGTACACTAAAACTCATACTTTACACCGTTTTTTATACGGGCCTATTACTGAGCTCTCTCCCTGGCCATGCCAATCTCGAGCAGGTAGACGACGAGCTTCGCCAAAAACTACTGCAAACTATTTCCGAAGCCGACAGCTTTGAGGACCGTTTCGATGCCGAAGTCTGGCTTATGCAAAAATCCACTGTTCTCGAAAAATATATAGCCGACACGGATTACCGATTAAACGTCTTAAAAGAAGTTCATCGCGCAGCCAAGCGGGCAAAGTTGCCACCAGAATTTGTACTGGCCGTTATTCAAATCGAAAGTCACTTCAATCGCTATGCGGTATCTCGCGTGGGCGCGCAGGGTATGATGCAGATCATGCCTTTTTGGAAGCATGAAATTGGACGAGACAGCGACAATTTAATTGATCTAGTTACCAACCTTAAATACGGCTGTACCATTCTCAAACATTATCTCGACAAAGAAAAAGGCCACTGGGCCAACGCCCTGGCTCGCTACAATGGCAGCTATGGACGCTATACCTATTCGAGCAAAGTGATTGATGCGTGGAGTAAAAATTGGCGGTAGCTCTTGTGGGCAATCCATTGGCTACTCCAAACTCGAAGGCTCTTTCGATAAAATGAAAGCCAAAAAAAGCCAGTGTAACACTGGCTTTTTCTTCGTATAGCTAAAAGCTTACAGGCTTTCGGCATTCTCAGACAGGTACTTGGCAACGCCTTCTGGAGAAGCGTCCATACCAGAATCACCTTCCTGCCAACCCGCAGGACATACTTCACCGTGCTCCTGATGGAACGCCAACGCGTCAACCATGCGCAGCATCTCATCAACATTACGACCCAAAGGCAAATCGTTGACAACCTGGTGACGAACCAAACCATCTTCGTCGATCAGGAAAGAGCCACGGAAAGCAACACCACCTTCCGATTCAACGTCATAGGCTTGACAAATAGCGTGTGTGATATCGGCAACCAGAGTGTACTTCACTGGGCCAATACCACCGTCGTTAATTGCAGTATTACGCCATGCGTTGTGAGAAAAGTGAGAATCGATAGAAACACCAATAACTTCAACACCGCGCTTTTCGAACTCAGCTATACGGTGATCGAAAGCCAACAACTCGGAAGGACATACAAAGGTAAAGTCCAATGGATAGAAGAAAACAACGGCCTTCTTGCCTTTTGTCGCTTCCGCGAAACTGAAAGAGTCAACAATTTCACCGCTGCCCAAAACGGCAGGTGCTGTGAAGTCTGGAGCAGATTTTCCGACTAGTACGCCCATTTTTATCTCCCTTGATAACTGTTAGTAAAACGAATGGAAAAGATGTGTGTTCTTTGGATGGATCTGCTGACATGTTATCGGCGCTCAAACAACAGCCAATCAACACGTCAACACTCATAGTGAGGGGTAATAATACACACCCAACTCACCAACTCTTCATTAATTTTATATATCACTAAGGCCGAAAAATACTAATAGCCTTACCAACTTGGATATAACTGACATAGAGCTATTACCGCCGCCAAGTACACGAGAAAACAGCTTTACCCGTGGCACAGCTTATAACCGAAATCATTGATTCAAGGCAAAAACCAATCACAAAACTAATTGACAATCATTCCCATTAGCACTAACCTTGGTATTGTTCACTAACTAACCACCCGTTAGTCCATACTGGTTAAGAGTATTCAGAAAAGCTATGTACGTATGTTTGTGTAAAGGCATTAAAGACTCCGATATCCGCGATGCGGTGAGTAACGGCGCCGATAGCCTTGCCGCTGTGCAAGATCAATTGGGTGTTGCCACCCAGTGCGGTAAATGTACTTGTCTGGCACACGAAATTATTTCAGATGCGCTTGGCAGTAGTGGAACGAGTTCCTCCTACAACTCTGTGTACTACAATGTAGCCTAATGCTAGAGCATTTCTCTTAGCGTGTTTTTTCTACCAAAGGCAAGCGAAGCAAAAACTCGCTACCTTTTCCCACAGCTGATCGAACATCTATTTCTCCGCCCATCACTTGGGCGAAACCTAGACACAGAGACAAACCCAGCCCCGTTCCGCCGCCCACTTCATGACCTATACGGGATTGCTTAAATTCTGAGAACAACAACCTAAGCTCCTCTCGAGCAATTCCCCGCCCGGTGTCCCGCACTGAAAATACGAGCATGGGACCTTTGTTTAATACACTATCAACCGCCACCGATACCGAAACCCTACCTTCAGTAGTATATTTAGCTGCGTTAGCCAGTAGGTTAATCAAAACCTGTTTGACCAGACGCACGTCGAGAAAACAATGCTCCGGCACCTCAGGAGAAACCGAAAACTCCATCGTTAAGCCACGATCTTCACAACTTTGCTCAAACAGTCCAACAGCCTCACTCACAATTTCACCAACAGCCGTGATACTGGGCCGAAAATCAATATCCCCAGAATTCAGTTTGGTGTAATCCAAAATATCGTTAAGCAGCGACAACTGGTGCTTCCCAGCATTGATGATCATTTCTATTTTGTTTGTTTGGTCTTTATTAACATCGTTTTTACGCAATAACAGCTTCGAAATACCCAAGATGATATTCATCGAGTTACGACACTCGTGGCTCACACGGCTAAGCATTTGCCCCATCAGATGGTTGGTTTTCTCTTGCTTTCGTTGTTGGTCACGCACGGTTACCAGCAGTTGGTAGGATTCGATTAAACGAAGCGAACGCGCCGTTAGCGCATCACCATCAACAGGTTTGGAAATATAATCGTCTGCCCCTATACGGAACGGCGCTAAACGTTGCGCGGACGACTGATAGTTAGACATCACCAGTACGGGGACGTCCCCCCGAACCCCTTCCATTCGCCTGACCCGGGCGATCAGATCCAGCCCGGTCAAATCCCCCTTCAGTACCACATCGGTGATAATAAGGTCGAATGATCCGCTCTCCAGTTCTTCCTGCGCAGCCTTGACCGATTCGCTACACACCACCTCTAGCCCAACCTGTACCAACATCAACTTAACGACCTGCTGAAGCACGGCCGAATCCTCTACTAACAACACACGCCCCTCTATGGAACGGCGGTAGTTACCGTAACGGGTAATAAATGTTGCTAAGGCATCCAGCTGCGTGGAGCTAAAAGATTCGCTAAATCCGGCTGAAAATGCCTTTTCGATCAGACCAGATTCCGGCCGATCAGTAACCAAGACTATCAGGCAATCACGCCAGCTCGAGTGCCTACGCATTATTTTGCAAAGATCAAACGGGCTAGCGTTTTTTATGCCACTCCCAAGACATACCAAATCAAAGCTTTGCTCCTCAATGGCGACCAAAGCTGTGGCTCTATCCTCGCAGCAGGTCACGTCATAGCCCTGCTGTTTGCAGATTTCTACAAACACAGTCGACACCGAGCTGGGAATCCCTGCGACAAAAGCTTTTGAAGCCACGGTTAAGTCTCCGTTCACCACGTCCATTTCCGAATTGCGTATTAGCCAACGCTGCTCTACGTATTGTCATTGATTTACGAACAACGGCTTCCCGTTTAAGCGGGAGAGAGAGAAAAAGATATTCAGGAAAGAGTATTTAACTTCAGCTCTAATCTTCGAAGAATAGCAAAAGTTCTGGCAATCACAGGAATAGAACCCAGAAAGAAGGTTCTGGAGACAACGGCTAGAGTTTTTCCGCAACCACTTCTTCAACGGCGAGCGACAGGGATTGCAGGCGTTGATTTTTGGGGAGGGAACGCAGCGCCATTGCCAACTGATCGCGGGCAGTGTCAAATTGCTCGTTACCCACCAAGCTCCAGATATTGCGCGCAAAACTATCGACCACCTGCTTCTGCCCTGTAAGCGCTTGACTATTACCCGGCTCCCGCTCCAGAACCCGCTGGTAATAATAGTAGGCATTATCGTTCACGGGGGAAAAAAAGGCTTTGCGATCAAGTCTAGTCTGTGCGCGTGACAACCAGGTATTGAGCTCCTGTTGCCGCTGAATAGCCTGATCAACGCTGTTTTTTAACTTCACCGCTGGCCGGTACGTACTATCCGCTTTTAGAGCCTTATCTAATCCCACCCTAGCAGAACTTAAACGCCCCAGATCAAAATCCTTCTGCGCTCGCGCGACGAATATTCCGGCAATGTCCTGCAAACCCTTTTTTGCAGCTCGACTGTCGGCATCCAACTGCAGAATTTTTTTATAGTTATCTAGCGCGCTCCGACCCCGCGGCAAGGCGAGTCGCCCCTGCTTGCGGTAGCCCTCAGCCTCTGCAAACAGGCGCTCAATAGATTCTGCGTTTTCTACCTGTCGCTGCAATTGAATGAATATACTTCCGGGCGTAGCGGGAAACAGCACTTGGAGCTGGGCGAGCTTTTTCCCCGCCATTTCTGTTTTTCCCTCCGAAAGTAAGCCAGTAACGGAGTTCAGTTCGGAAGTGCGCAATCGCCCCAGCGATTTTTCCGTTGAAGCATGCACGGGGTAATCCTTCAGAATCAGCTTATGCAAAGCAACAAGCTCCGAAAGGAAGGCTGCATCATTAACATAAAGTGCCTGAAGAGCCTCCAGCTGTCTAAGGTATTCCGCGATAGAGGTTGCAGGTGCCACCGGTTGATCCCGCAGCTTTTGCGGCTCTAGAGGTTTGGCGGGAACAGGCTCTGGTTCAGCAGCGACTTTGTCGCTCTTTTCTCTCGCGTCTACTGCCTCTATCGGTGGATCTCGTTTTTCGGATTCTTCCTTCTGAACCGGTGATATTATTGATGCCAGAGGTGATTTTTCTTCAGCAAAAAACTCGTCCAGCAACTGTCGAGTATCCTCGTGTTTGCTCACAACAAACACTTTACTCTTCTCCAGCCAGGGAAGGACCAATTCGGGTTTTTGGTAGTAAAGAATCCAGGCAATCAGACTACCGAAAATCAAAATCCACACCAACCAAGAGAAAAACCCACTCCTCTCATTAATAATCGTGTCCTGGTCTTCAAAAGCCAAATCACTATCAATTGCGCCAAACCCCGGTTCCGTTGGGCTTTCGCTATCTACAGATTGAGCCTGTAAATTTCGATCGTAAGAAAGGGTCTGCTCTAGCAACTCCAAATCGAGGCGCGTTAAATCATCGACAAGTTCACCCGCCTGCTGGTAACGATCTTCGGGCCTTTTTGCCATCAAAGTATCGATAATAGGCTGTAAAACGGCCATATTATCAGGTAGCAGCGGCACAGGCTCGGTAATGTGTTTGATCCCAATAGCCACTGCAGATTCAGCGTCGTAGGGAACTCGCCCGGTGAGCAACAAAAAGAAAACCACACCCAAGCTGTAAATGTCGGAGCGTGAATCGACAGCCTTGCCCTTAGCCTGCTCCGGACTCATATAATGGGGAGTACCGATGGCGATACCCGTTTGGGTCATGCTGGTGTCGGCTTCTGCTGCACGCGCAATACCGAAATCAGTTAAAACTGCCCGACCATCGGAACTTTGGAAGAGAATATTTTCGGGCTTGATATCGCGATGAACATAGCCTTTAGCACCAGCGTAATCCAGAGCTCTGGCGATGTCGCAAATGGCCTTAATTTTTTGTTCCAGCGTGAGGGTTTTACGCAGCTTTCTCAAATCGCTGCCGCCAATATGCTCCATAGAGAGATAATAATTTCCCTCGTGCAGACCGACATCGTAAACAGTGACAATATTCGGGTGCACTAACTGGCTGACAATCTTAGCTTCACGAAAGAAGCGTTTGCCGAAGCTTTCATCATCTGCCAGTGCGCGAGACATGACCTTGAGCGCCACTTCCCGCTCGAAAATGTCCTGTTGCGCCAAATAAACCGTAGCCATGCCTCCTCGCCCCAGCGTGCGAAGAACTTTATACCCCGGTATATCTACAGCCATCTAAATCGACCTATTGTCATTATTGTAGGTTTGTTGTTTTGGGAGCCGCCATAAAATCTAGGGAACCGCTGGTTTATCCAACCGCTGTTGCCACCGAAAGCTGCAGTGGGGCTACACTAATAGCGACCCACAAGCATTGCCAATAACTGAATCGAGCGCTATATCAGTCAAATGTAATTGAGACTGATTCTCGTTTCTAGTAACATAGCAGCCAACATTACCCGTCAGGAAATAGCCATGTTCAAACGTATTATCGCCTTATTCTCTCTCGCTGGCCTGATCTCACTGCCCCAGTGGACCACGGCTCAAGAAGTTAACGTGTATTCTGCCCGGAAAGAGGCTTTAATTCTCCCTTTGCTTGACACTTTTTCCGAAAAAACAGGCATCAAGGTCAATCTTATTACCGGTAACGCCGACGCATTGATTGTGCGTATGGCGAATGAAGGCAAGTTCAGCCCCTCGGACATTTTACTAACAACCGATGTTGGCCGCTTGGTGCGAGCCAAAGAACAGGGTTTAACGCAAGCCTACACATCCAAAATTGTAGAACAAGCCGTCCCCTCGCATTTACGTGATTCCCAGAACCACTGGATTGGGCTCACACTTCGCGCTCGCCCCCTAATGATCGCCCCCGACCGTGTAGACGCTGGGTCTCTCACCAGCCTGGAAGATCTTGCCGCCCCCAAATGGAAAGGTAAAATCTGTATTCGCTCATCCGGCAATATCTACAATCAATCAATGGTTGCAGCCCTTCTGGAGCAGCTGGGCGAAGAGAAAACGGCCTCGGTTGTACAAGGCATTGTTGATAATTTTGCCCGCCCACCAATGGGTGGAGACAGAGATCAGATCAAAGCAGTTGCCGCAGGCCAATGTGATATCGCCATCGCCAACACCTATTATCTCGCCGGTATGCTGGCGGGTAGTGACGTAGCTCAAACAGCTGCGGCAAAAAAAGTAAGCGTTATATGGCCGAATCAACAGAACCGGGGAACACATATTAATATTTCCGGTGCAGCCATCGCTCGCCACAGTAAAAATATTAAGGAAGCGCAACAGCTAATCGATTTTATGCTTAGCGTAGAAGCTCAACGCTGGTATGCAGATACGAATTTTGAATATCCGGTGCGCACTAACGTAGCAACAAACTCCGTATTAAAATCATTTGGCGATTTTAAATCCGAGCAAATACCTCTGGAAAAAGTCGGCGAACTCAATGGTGCTGCGGTTAAACTAATGGACAGGGCCGGTTGGAAATAATTATCCGTTGAAGTTTCCTGTAATTCGCAAATCTACCGTCTTCGGCTGGCAGGGCTTTTCGCTCCTGCTGGCCTGTCTGCTTTTGCTCCCGATGGTGGTTATTGGGTTCAGTTTTTTTAATCCGCAACCACAAGCCTGGCGACACCTCGCCGATACGGTTCTCTTCAGCTATATCAGTAATTCATTAATACTTGCCCTGAGTGTCGGTGCCGGTACTTTTATTGTCGGAACAACCCTAGCCTGGATATGTAGTCGGTATGAGTTTCCCCTACGCCAATCACTTAACTGGTTGGTACTTCTGCCAATGGCGATGCCAGCTTATATAATCGCCTACAGCTATACCGGCTTTTTAGATTTTGCAGGTCCGGTGCAAACAGGGCTGCGGGAAATTTTTGGCTGGCATTACGGCGACTATTGGTTTCCCGAGATACGCTCGCTAACCGGTGCTATCACTATGCTGTCACTGGTGCTTTACCCTTATGTTTATTTGCTGGCTCGCAATGCCTTTTCTGAACAATCGGCTTCGCTCTACGAGGCAACCCGCGCTTTAGGCTACAGTCACCGTCACTATATTTTTCGCGTTGCCATTCCCCTTGCCCGCCCCGCAATTTTGGCGGGTGTTGCTCTCGCGATGATGGAAGCTTTTGCTGATTTTGGCACAGTTCAATATTTTGGTGTCAACACCTTTACCACCGGTATTTTTCGCATCTGGTTCGGCATGGGTAACAGTGCCGCAGCAGCACAACTTTCCGCTGTACTGGTTACCTTTGTTCTAATGCTGTTAATGCTGGAAAAATATTCACGGCGCAAAATTCAGTATTACTACTTAGGCGTAAAGACTCAAAAACCAGCGCGAATACAACTGCGTGGATTTAAGGCTGTAGGTGCTGTCGCAATATGTTTACTACCCTTTATGTTGGGTTTTTTAATCCCCGTTTGGCTGCTGCTTAGCTGGGCCATCAAACTCGGGCCACAACAATTAAACCCACGATTCTTTGAAGCTCTCGGTAACAGTTTTTACCTCGCCACATTTGCCAGTATCACAGTTGTTTCCCTGGCAATAATTTTTGGCTATGCCCGACGACTGCAACACAAGTTCACGATTGCTGCCGTTAATCTTGCAAGCATGGGTTATGCCGTGCCGGGAACGGTGATTGCCGTTGGTGTCATTGTTCCCTTAACTGCTTTCGACAAAACACTCGATACCTTCCTCAGCGAAACCTTCGGTATCAGCACAGGCCTATTGCTTTCCGGTTCCCTGTTCGCTCTGATTTTTGCTTATGCCGTACGCTTTCTGGCCGTAGCCCTGCAACAAATTGATGTGGGCCTGGGACGAATAAAACCCAGCATGGATCACGCAGCAAGAGGCTTGGGGCTAAGTCAAGCAGGCGTACTGACACAAGTGCATATTCCAATTTTACGAACCAGTATTCTCGGTGCTTTATTACTGGTTTTTGTCGACGTATTAAAAGAACTCCCAGCAACACTTATTTTACGTCCGTTTAATTTCAACACTTTATCGGTAAAAGCTTACGAACTCGCTTCAGACGAACGCCTGCACCACGCAGCGCTACCCGCACTGACCATTGTGTTCGTAAGCCTAATTCCCGTTATTTTACTTACCCACGCTATTCAGTCTCACGAACAACGCTATGCTCAAACTTGACCAAATCACTCTCGCTTATGATAAAGCGGCCGTTGTAAAGAACCTTAGCTTTGACCTAAAAGCCGGGGAAACCGCATGCCTTATCGGACCTTCAGGCAGCGGCAAGAGCACCGTGTTGCGTGCACTCGCAGGTTTTCAACCACTGAACTCGGGAAGTATTACCTTACGCGGAAAAACCGTAAGTGACAGTCGCAGCACGGTGCCGCCAGAACATCGAAAATTCAGTATGGTATTTCAAGACTATGCGCTTTTCCCCCATTTAACCGCAGAAGAAAATGTTCGTTTCGGCTTACGGCACCTGTCGGCAAAAGCTGCCCGGGAAAAAGCCGCAGAAATGCTGGAATTGGTAGGGCTGCAACAGAATGCCCTACGCTACTGCCACCAACTTTCCGGCGGGCAGCAGCAGCGTGTTGCCATTGCCCGAGCCCTGGCAACCGAACCGGACCTACTTCTGCTGGACGAACCGTTTAGCAATCTGGATGCGGGCTTGCGTAGCCAGCTCTCACACGAGTTACGCGATATTTTAAATACACGGGATGTGACTACACTGATGGTCACTCACGATCAGTCTGAAGCATTTTGTCTGGCCGACCAGCTGGGCGTAATTATGGAAGGACAGCTATTGCAGTGGGATACCCCCATCAACGTTTATCAACAACCCGCTAGCCAGCAAGTAGCCAATTTTGTGGGGGAAAGCAGTTACCTTCCCGGTACCGTTATAGATGAGCGCCGAGTTACAACAGTACTGGGGCTCCACCCAGTCTTCCACCACAATAAAGCCATCGGCAGCACAGTTAACGTTTTATTGCGTCCAGAAAATATTTGTTTTGATGAAAGCAGTGAAATTCGCGGCGAGATAAAAAGAAAGCTGTTTCGCGGGGCCGACAGCCGCTATACATTGGAACTGGATGATCGCTCACAATTAACAACCGCCAGCGCCAACCACTTAGAATTCGAACTGGGTGAGTCCATCGGCATTCGCCTGGTTGAGCAACCTTTAAAGATTTTCTAATTCCTCTAGGGAAGCTCTTTTGCGACATTCATAATACTGGAATCTTCCTTTGATCGATGCACACTAAAACCAAACCGTCGCGCAAGCTGCTGCATACGAGTATTGTCAGCGAGAATTTCACCCGTCATACGCTTTAGACCGCGCTGAGCGGCGTATTGAATAAGTGCCGACATTAATTCATGGGCAACCCCCTTCCCCTGCCACACATCGGCAACCGTGATGGCAAATTCGCAACTCTCCCTATCGACACTGATCGCATAACGGGCAACACCAATTTCCTCTTCCTGGCCATCCTGAGTAATGACTGCAATAAACGCCATCTCCCGGTCGTAATCTATCTGCGTAAGCTTGGCGAGCATTTCCGGTGGAAATTTACGGAAGGTATTCATAAAGCGAAAATGCTTACTGCTATCGGATAAACCTTCGACAAAGTCGAGCTCAATTTTTGCGTCTTCCGGACGAATAGGCCGAATATTACATTTCACATCACCCGCGATTGTGACAAAGATATCCAAATGACTGGGGTAGGGGTGGATAGCGGTGTGCGAATAACTTATGTCTGAATCGTAAGGTCGGATAACAATGTGCGCACCAACCGCCATCACGGTGTTGGCATCTGCAATAATGGGATTAATGTCCAACTCGACAATTTCCGGTAATTCACACGCGATTTCGGAGATCCGAAGTAAGCAATTTTCTATGTCTACACTATCTACATCTGGAGTATCGCGAAAGGCCGCCAATAGTTTCGAAACCCGAGTACGCGAAATCATATCTTTCGCCAGCAGGCGATTGAGCGGTGGCAAGGATACAGCGCTATCGGAAACAACTTTGGCAGAGGCACCCCCACTGCCGAAACTGATGATGGGCCCAAAGCCATCATCCGCGGTAATTCCCATACGCAGTTTTCGTCCGGTATAGGAACTCACCATGGGTTCAACAACAATGCCCTTGTTCTGAGGCGTCGGTTCTATCCCATCAAGCCATTGGCTCAATGCCTCAAACGTTGTGCGCACCACGTTTTCATTGCTGAGATTAAGGTGTACACCACCAATACCCGCGTTATCACTCACATCACTATAGAGCGTTTTCATCGCTACCGGGTAACCCAGCTTATCGGCTTCGGCAACCGCTTGATCTGAGCTATCAACGACCATTGTTGGAGCAACAGGAATGTGGAAAGCAGAGAGAATGGCTTTGGATTCAATTTCATTTAAGATATAGCAATGGTTGTCCAAGGCCGATTTAATGATGGATCGTGCCTTCGCAATATCCGGTTTGTGGTCCTGCGACAGTGGTCCCGGGGTTTGCAGCAATAATTTTTGGTTGCGATAAAAACTCGTTAAGTAAGCGAAGCCCTGAATCGCTAGCTCAGGCAGGCGGTAATTGGGAATACCCGCATTCGTCAGTAAATTACGCCCCTCTCGAACTCTACGAGCCCCCATCCAACAGGCGATAATCGGCTTTTTGCTGGTCCGACTACATTCCACCAACTTTTCTGCCACAGCAACGGGATCCGTTGTCGCCTGGGGTGTTAGCAGTACCATAACACCATGGACATTATCGTCCGCCAGGACGACAGATAGTGCTTTCTGGTATAGCTGCGCATCGGCATTCCCCAGTACATCGACCGGATTAGCTCTCGACCACATTGGCGGGAGAGAGCGATCAAGCTGCTCCAATGTGTCTTGCTGTAACTTCGCTAGGGGAATATTCAGGTCGCTGGCTTTATCGCACGCCATTGCGGCCGGCCCACCACCATTAGTAATAATGGCTAGGTTTACGCCCTTAAGACGAATACCCTCTGTGAGCACGGTTGCCGCAGAAAACAAATCGCCAATGTGCATACCGCGCACGACCCCGGCTCGGCTCAGCGCCGCATCAAACACATCGTCGGCCACCACATTGACGCTGTTGTGTGACAAGGCGGCTTTAATGCCGGACTTATGGCGCCCCGCCTTTACCACAATAACCGGCTTCACCCGCGCCGCCGCTCTAAGGCCGCTCATAAAGGAGCGCGCATCGCGGATGCCTTCTACATACATAAGAATACTGCGGGTTTTAGCATCGGCTACCAAAAAATCTAGAATTTCACCAAAATCAATATCGGCTGAAATACCGGTAGAAACGACAGTAGAAAAACCAATGTCCTTACTTTCGGCCCAGTCCAAAATGGCTGTACACAAGGCCCCCGATTGAGAAATAAGCGCGATATTGCCGCTATTCACATTACCACCGGCGAAAGTGGCATTGAATCCGTTTGGCGGGTGAATAACCCCCAGGCAATTGGGTCCGATAAAGCGAATACCATAGTGTTTGGCGATATCGAGTAATTCCCGCTCCAGCCGCTGTCCCGCTTCGCCCGCCTCGCCAAAACCACCGGATAAAACCACCGCCGCTTTCACGCCATGCTCACCGCACTGCCGAAAGATGGCCGGTACCGTTGCCGCAGGGGTGGCGATAATTGCCAGCTCTACCGGCGCATCCACGTGTGCCAAGGAGGCATAACAGGGCAAATAGCCCACTCGCTTGTGCTTGGGATTAATCGCGTAGAGGGAGCCCTTAAAACCTGCCTCTACAATATTATTCAGCACAATCGTGGCAACGGAATTAGAACGTTGACTGGCGCCAAAAACTGCGACCGATTCGGGTTCAAACAAAGGGGAAAGATAGTGCTCTGTAGCGCCTGACATAACAATCTTGTTTCCAGTAACAGCCTAGTTCATCGAAGAATCTATTTGCGCATTGATCCATATTCAGCCAGCGTAATACACCGCTTTACGCTTGTCGTTGATATGACTGCTATCTATTTCACAACAACAAAATCTCTATACCGTTTATAGCTCGTTTCGATGACATTTCAATAAGGGGGAACCGTAATATCTATCGCATACTCGGTCTTTTGAACTCCAGACTATTGTTACCCCAGCCACATACGGACAAATCAGGTGTGATCAACAAGTAAAATGAGGAGATTGTCGTTACCTACAATACGGCGCCAAAAATGTCTTATCGGGCAGACGTTCAGAACCAACAATGAAGATGTTCAGTAAATAGTGGGCAATGACAGGAACAACAATCACACCTACTGTAAAATAAAAAAATGGGGGAGAAAACCGGCTGCCGCTAGCAGCCGGTTTTTAGGAGGGTACGATTACAGCGAGGGGGTATTCCAGGGCATCCAGCGGGAACGATCTACCGAGAAGCTACCATCGGTTCTTTCCACATTACTGGTATTTGCTGAGTTATTGCCCAGCAGGAACTTCTCAACAAATGCGTCCACTTCGGGCTGTTGTGAGGAGGGAAAAGAACAGTGGTTGTGACCACCGATCTGTGAAACGCCCATACGATCACCAATGCCCAGCGCCTTCCAGATTTCCCGCGCCGCTAACGACGACGTGTAGGTGCTGACATTACCCAACCACTCCTGATCGGTATTTTCAATAACCAGCAAGCCGCGCGGGGCGACCAGCCCTAACAACTGATGGTTATCGACCGGCAGTCTGGTGACACTATTACTGAACTGCGAGAAATCATTTCGCAGCCAAACATTTTCACCTACGATCTGGCTGGCGGTTTGAACATTCTGCCCAGCCGCTTTCTGCGCATCGGAAACACGCCATGCAGCGACACCACCGGAGCCACTTTCCTGCGGAATAGTCAGCATAATACGCTCGTCCAGTGCACCGACAACAATGGCGCCTTTACCGTTGCGTGAACATCCGGTAACACCTAAACGGCTTGGGTCAATATTGTGCCCAGAGCTGTTTTCCAACGCATCGATCAAGCGGCTTACTCCCCAGGCCCAGGCCACGGTGGCACTGGCGCTGTGGTTACTGCCGTAAATATCGAAGAACTTACCGCGACCACGCGAACTGGAATTCGTCTGCTCACCAATCTCATTATTGGGGAAGGTAATGACTGCAACGCCCTTGTTGCGCAACGCGGTATTATCCAGGTTGGAGCCACCAATACCGATCATAGCCGGATAGGGAGCAGAGCCACTGGTCGGCATACTGATACTGGCATTAAAGGAAATAGAATTACCATTATCAGAGACATTGACGGTAATACTATTACTGCTGGCAGAACCCGTAACCGTTGCTGTCGGAGCAGGTTTTTCGCCGTAAACCCATTTCTGTAACTGAGCGCTCATTTCCGCACGTCGACAAGGCCAGTCATAAACAGAACTCATTTCCGAGCCATCTATTAATTGGAACGGATCTGGCAATTCACTAATTACCGGCAGCGATGAATAGCTACCGAGATTGGGCACGTAACAACCGGCCCCAGAGTTTTCAATGCCACTGGGTTCTAGCGGATTACCATTGGGATCAGGTGTCGGGGTTGGCGTTGGCGTTGGACTAACACCGCCCTCAGTCGTCAGAACCAAGTCATCTACATAAAACGCCAGGCTGGCATCGTCAGACTCAATATACACATCAACATCACCACTGTTTTCATGCGTGTAACTACCGGTCAACTCCACCCAACCGCTATCATTTACATTTGCAGAAGGCAGGTTGTAATAGTCGGTACCCGAGCCAGTTACGTTGCGAACGGTCATCTTAACGGTATTCGAACCCTCGCCATCGGCCAGGCGAATCCAGATTGAAAACGTATAATTTTGACCAACACTCAAGGCAGGTAATGGGTAAAGTGCGCCGTGATAGTTGGCCGTTCGGTTCGCCGCCAGAACGCTGTACGAGCCAGAGTGAACACGGGTCTGACTAAGTTCTACTGTTGTGTAGTGACCATCCCATGGGCTCAAACCGTTTTCTGCACCGCCATTACTCAACAGGTTTCCGCTGACACTGGAACTGCTGGAGCTCGAACTAGAAGAACTGCTTGAACTGGACGAAGAGCTACTCGAGCTAGAGCTTGAAGAACTACTCGAACTAGAGCTTGAAGAGCTGCTGCTACCGGTACACACCTGTACCACTCCACCGCTACCACTCTGGCTCTCACAGGTGGTCCGACCAATACAGCTCTCGGAGCTTTCCCACCCCCAACCGCTATCCTGATTCAGACAAAGCGGACGAGGCTCATCCTGATACCACTGACACATTTCTTCGCAGGTTCCAGCAACAGAGCTGGAACTGCTTACGCTGCTGGATGAACTTGAGACACTGGAGCTGGAACTACTACTGGAGCTACTGGATGAACTGCTAACAGGCGCATCCAGATACCCAAAGCCAATGGAACCATCACAGTGCAACCATTCACTGTACTCCCCACCGCCACAGGAATTATCCCAGGCGCCGGTATTATCCTGCTGATCTTCAGCCTGCAGGGTCTCACCATTAATAACGATATAATCGACCCGGACGTCGCGATCACCGCTATCGTTACTAAAGACAATTCGCACTTCACCCGAAGCACTGGTACTGGCGCTGTAACTGGCCATTGAGGTTGTTGGTGTCCAGCTCTGAACGGTACTACCACCAACGTCTAAACTCACTTGTTCATCGCCGGTAACACCGAGCATACGAACTTCAATTTCATTTACGGCCACCTGGGCCATGCTGGTATAGATACAACTACAACTGATAACTGCGAATAACCGGCTAAACCATCGGCAACGTCTCGCACGTGCATATTGTTCAATTTTCATATCGAAAACTCCGTTTTATTTTTTTATTGGATTTACGACGAAGCCACCTGCCACTGCTCGGTGAAAGGAGTCGTATAAGATTTCGGATACAACTTGTGGGATACTTCAGTACATATATAGTCATGTTCACTATATGTACTGCCGGAGTATAGCGGAAAAGCGTTTTTACTTGGAAGGAAGGATTAGAAAAAGCGTACAAACTGGGACATTCGGCGCTAGGTTCGTTCGATACAAATGCGTTGGGGTGCGCCTAGCTTACCCCAACTTACATTTTGTAATTAAAAAAGCCAGTTAACACTCGCCTTAATTATACGTGGCGCATTGGGACGCGCTCCGTAGGGGCGGCGTGAAACGACTTCCAACTGATCGGTAATATTTTCTCCGACCAATCGCAAAGTAAGATCATTTAATAATTGATAGCTAACGGATATATCAAAAGTCGTAAGAGCCTCGGTGTGCGCAGCCTCTTCATAATCCCCACTGCCCGCTATTTCGCGCATTTCACCAATATAATTAATGGCCACGCTACTGTTGATTCTTCCCGAATTTAAACCGAATTGAATGCGGCCCTGATGCTCTGGCAAATAAGGTAACTGATCTCCTTTTT
Organism: Teredinibacter haidensis; assembly: GCF_014211975.1. Taxonomy (NCBI): domain Bacteria; kingdom Pseudomonadati; phylum Pseudomonadota; class Gammaproteobacteria; order Cellvibrionales; family Cellvibrionaceae; genus Teredinibacter; species Teredinibacter haidensis. The sequence continues at coordinate 164,140 of NZ_CP060084.1, read as the reverse complement.
CCACATCCCCCCAAATATCAAAGCCCGATTCAAATCCCGTCGCAAATGTAGCGTCCGTAAAGGTATAAACTGCACTAATCGGCATAGAAAGGCTTGGGCTCAACTGAAGATATGTTGACGCATTAAACTCCAATCCAAAAACATCGACTTCGCCGCCATTAAATTCCTCACCAGAGCAGGGGTCGGATATACGACAGCGACCCAGTAGGTTTTTGTAATCGCTATAAAAACCGATGGCTTCTATGCGCGTTTCCTTATTGCGGTAACGCAGACCGTATTCGTAGTTAACACTCTCTTCCGGCTCGACTTCCGGTGCGGCGGATGCCGCTTTAGCAGAAAAACCTTTGTTTACACCAAACAAAAAGCCAAAGGAATCATTAAAGTGGTAAAACGCACCAGCACCCGGCATTAACACCTCTTGCGTGTGACTAAAATTCGCGCCAGCTCCAGCCTCCTCGACAAAGTCTGATTCAATCGTTTCGTGCCGCAACCCTGCATTCAACAACCAATTACCCCACGCCATTTCGTCACGAACAAACAGGGCAAGCGCGCTCGCTTCGCCGCGGTTCAGCGCTTTCGGCAATCGCGTTTCATCATCATCGAAGACCAGTTCACCCGCCGTCATAAAATAACCGCGCTGGCTGTGGTGACGTTCTACCCAATCGTTATGAAGACGTATACCCGCGTTAAGTGTATGTTGTAGCGCTCCGGTCAGCAGCTCATATTTGGCTTCCACCTGCACGCCATTAACCTCGTAACTGCGATCATTGTTGGTAAGGTCCAGTCGCTGATTGCTGTTGCGATTACTGTCTGCTTCGCCTTGCAGTATTTGCATTTGCGAAGCAAAAATATCCGGGCTAGCCAAAACCGTACGCAACTCCACACCGTTAATAAAGCCATCGAATTTATTCCAGGCGCGTTCATAACTGTGGTAGTAAGCGCGAGAAATAATTTTCAGGCTATCGCTAAATTCAGCGCTGTGTAACAGCTGTAGCTGGGTATGTTCAGAGGTGAATTTATCCAGCCGACTCGCGGCGTAACGACGCAAAGGGTTTTCCAGAAAATCACTTTCCGTTAACCCCAAATAGGTTTCATTGGAGCTTTCATCCGCATAGCCCAGCTTAATCTCCAGCTCCTGATACACTCTCGCAGAAGCACCCGAATGCCAACGCAGTTTTGCATTGAGATCATTTCGATCAAACCCCGTATCACCACCAGTATCCAGCTCTTTAAACCCATCAGAACCGAAATGTAGCGCATCAATAGTAAAACCCCACTGTTCGAAGCTATTACCGTAAAACGCCCGATATTTTTCAAAACCAAAGCTGCCCAGTGCGGCGTTCAGCTCGCCGCCTTCGCTTTCTGGTACCGCGCGAGTCACAAAGTTTACGGCACCACCCACCGTATGGGGACCATACTCAATCGCCGCCGGGCCTTTAAAGACTTCAACTGCAGACATTCTAGAAATATTAGGAACATAGTAAGCTGCAGGTGCAGAATAAGGTGCGGGGCCAATTAAAATACCGTCTTCCATCATGGTGATTTTGGAACTGCGCTCGCTGGACGTTCCTCGCAAACCAATATTAGGACGCAAGCCAAAACCATCCTCCTGGCGAATGTAAACACCGGGAACATCCCTTAACAAAGCATTGATATCGGTTATTTCAAATTTAGCGATCTGCTCTTCGTCAATAAAAGTTGCCGAGCCGCTTAAGGAATAAATGGCATCAGCGCCACCGGTTACCATCATCTCTTCGATTAAACCTCGGGGGTCGGAGGCTATATCATCAGCGGCGAAAGCGCTGGTAGTGAAGGCGGTTACAACAAGGGGGAAAAGCATTTTTTTCAACATAGGAGTGAACCGTTTTTTGTTCCTTAATTTTGTGACTCTGCTACCGTTAGCGCCAGCAATCGTCAAATACTGTTTCATTAACATCGTAGAGAATTAACCAACTCAGGCTAACAAACCGCTAAACCGTAACAAGGTGGTTATCCCAACGTAATCCCTTATGCGTAAACAAGGGGCTAAAGTTCAATGTCCGATCAGCCATCTCAACGCGACCAATAGATCCGTCTCCGCTGCTATAGTAAATCGCATTAGAGACTTTATGCTTGGCCACGCCGGCAACATCTCGCACAGCCACGCTTTCGATCAGCTGCTGCTGATACCAATGCGTTACACGATTAGCTTTTGGGCACGAAATTAACACGCTATCTGAATTTACAGCACAAACACTTGCTGTATATTGGTTGTGTTCGGCGCTAAATTTTCCGTTCGCCCTATAGCTTACCAGCGGGCTATTTTCACCGGCAGAGAAAACCAACGGTACAGAATCCATTTTCGCGCCCTGGTACTGGGCTCCAATAATGGCGGTACCTTCGTGCACGGTTAAATGTCGCAGACTTAATTGGTGCATCGGTGGTTGCCACTGGGACAGAGCGCTCCCCTTCTGCCAATCAATAAAGGTGACGTTAGGCTGCATCGTGTCCAGATTTATGGGAACACGGGAATGCTGTGGATGGGTGCGTAAACCACCATTGGCGACAATCAAAGTATCGGTCGCCGCATCGACAAACGCCAACTCGTGCGGACCAATTCCAAAGCTGGGAATTTCTTCGATCAATTGGTAGCCCCGCTCGGCATCGCGAATGGAAATAACGCCCTCGCCCGACTCGTAATCATTTTCAGTTGCCAACAAATACCGTTGATCCGCTGTCAGAATTCCGTGGCCATAAAAATGCCGCCCCACCCCGCTATTTACCGTCGAGGTTAAGCCCCTCTCTGGCTCCACAATAAATAATTGGGCACCCGGTCGACGACAGAAAAAAAGCGCCTGCTGGGTTCGAGTATTAAATGTTGCAGCATGTGCGCGGGAGGGTAAGGGAGCCTGCTGGATAATATTGCCCAATGCGTCAAGCAAAACACCATAATGATTTCCACCAGAGGATGCAGCACTGAGCATGGCGACTTGCGGGCGACGATAAAAATAACCGCCCACGCCCCCTAGCGTTACCAGCGCGCCGGTGGCAAGTCCCCAGCCGAGAAAACTACGACGATTCACGATTAGTCTCCGTCTGCACCATTAAAACCAATATAAATTCCCAAGGCATCAGCTATATCGCTGGCAAAAAACTCCAGTACCTGGTGGACAGTATCGGCAAGGATTTCCATTTCCGTTACGCCAGCGCTGGTTTCGCTTAATGCCAGCAAAGATAAATCACTGGCAGATTCCGCAGTAACAAACTGAGCCAGCCGCATCGCAAATTCGGTATTCAGCGAGGCAAGATCAGATTCGATAAGGAGGTAATCCAAACCGCTATCGATTCCCATCGTCGTGATGGAAAAGAGGCTATCAAGATTTTGTGCAATATTATCGCGAGACACCTGAGCCAACGCAGATTCAATATTATCGGTATTGCCCGTTGCCACCTGCCGCAGCTTACTGTCCTCAACAATTTGTAAAAGCTCGGCAATCCCTCCAAACCAGTTTTCCAGCGAAGCCTGGCTATTATCAGAGGCAGAAAATGCTGCACCGTAACTGCCGGCCCATTCATTCGCTATCGGCTCAATCAGCGAGTCCAAGTTGCCTGCAACCACCGAGATAAATTCACAGTGGCGGGCGGTTTCGGCCGGAACACGTATTAATGTCAGTGCATTTTCCCGAAACAGTAAATATTCTAGTGCAGGGAAGCCCTGCAGCTCCGCGGCGCTCGCGGGGATAGTTTCCGCAATATTCTGGGTGCCCGAAATAAGGGCTTCAACGCGACTACTCAAGCTGGCGTCATCAATAGGATAGAAGGCGATCAAGTAGCGGCGATTATCATCATTTGCCGGGCCAAAATTAATACCCTGCACTCTCTGCCATTGACGCTGCGCAACAACCCAGCCAGTTTGTAATTGCTCGAAAGCTACAGTACTGGCCGTATCAGCACAAAAAGTACTTGCTGCACTTTCGAGTGCCGCAACATCGGTATTCAGCTGTTGATATTCCACCGTAATTGCACGCCCGAGATCACCACTAAAGTCTGCCATCGAGTATTGGCTGGCAGCAGAAGAGCTTGAGTTTGAACTGCTGCTAGCACTGGAACTAGAGCCACCGGACGCACCGCCGCCACCTCCCCCGCAGGCAGTAATAATGAATGGCAAGCTTAAAGAAAGCCATTTCAAGGCTGTTTTTATCGATACTAATTTCACGTAACACTCCTCATACTAAATTTGCAGCGTCCTTAAAGTGCTCGAAGAAATTCGATTAATTCCGCCTGCTGTGCTGATGTTAATTCTACAAAGTTTTTTCGTACCTTAGCGGCTTCACCGCCATGCCATAGCAGCGCCTCGGTCAGCGTTGCCGCTCTACCGTCGTGCAACAGTTGTACCGGCTGCTGCATAAGTTTTCGATTTAATCCGCGCAGGGGCGTGGTTCGCCATTCGTCACCACTGGCCTTATAGACCGGCCGATTATCCGCCAGACCAGGTCCCATATCGTGCAGCAAGAGATCGCTGTAGATCGCAGCACGCTTAAACGTTTGGTGGCAGCCGCTACAACCCAGCGCCGAAAATAGTGCTTCGCCTCGGGCATTTTTTTCTGTGCCGTTCGCCGCTTTTAGCTCGCGGGAAAAAGCCGTAACTAATTCCAGTTTTTCACGGCTAATTTCAGTTTTCTCCGCAGAAGAATTTCCCGTTACCGCTGTTAGACATGCTGTCTGTACCGGCGAACAATTCTGCTGCGGGTATAGCCATGAACTAATGCCAATATCCTGAAAAAAGGCCCCTGCAATTTGCTGCCTCAGGTTCGGCTGTTCGGCTTTGTAGCCGAAGCGACCAAGCGTCATTTTCCCCGTTTGCCGGTCCAGTACTCGGTTGGCTCTGCCGGAAATACCATCGGCATTGCTATCCTGCGGGTCTTCGCCGCTTAAAATTTCGGCATCGCTCAGCGTGTCGATATCACCAAGACCAAATAATGGTGGTGCGAGCCGCAGCGATTGCGCTACTGATGTATCCACATGTCCATAGGCAAAATCGCTGAAAGCCAACAATGGTTTTTTTAGCTCAAAGGCCCGCTCGCTAATGGTTAAAGTTACAGGCTGCCAGCGTATGGCCCATTTCGCTTCAGCGGGAATTTCGTTACCGCCAGTGAGCGAATCGATAGATAGCGTTTGCAGCTGCTCCCCGTAAATGTTATTCGATCCCTCACCCGATTCGCTGATCTCTCCCAAGCGTACAACAGCACCTAGGCCGTATTCGGGTAGATCACCCTGGGCACCATTGTGATGACAAGCATCACACGAGCGTGCATTGAATAACGGGCCCAAGCCATCGCGACCGAGAGTCGAGGCCGGGGCCGCTACCCAGGGATCGCGAAACAGTGAGAACCCCGCCCAAAAAGCCAAGCCCTCCGATACGGTTAACGTATTTGTCGGCTTCACCCATTGGGGCGAGGCTAAACATAGATTGCTAGCGAAAAATAAAAGCAGTACGTAAAAAGCTTTCATTTACAGCGAATGTAAATAGGCCAGCAAATTTTCCCGGTCGGTTGCGGGCATTTGTACAAAAGTCTGCTGCGCATTTGCGGCTTCGCCGTCGTGCCACAAAATGGCTTCCTCAATCGTGCGTGCGCGACCATCATGCAAAAAGCCGGCTTTGGGGTTTACGGTTTTAACTAAACCCAGCCCCCAGAGCGCAGACGTTCGCCACTCACTGCCACTGGCTTCGCCATCGGGGCGACCATCGGCCAAGCCTTCGCAGCGTTTCACCCACAGACAGCTCTCACCTTCAGTACAACTTTCACCTTCGAGCGTTTCGCGCACGCTTGCCTGACAACTGCCGCCCATATCGTGCAGTAATAAATCCGTATGTGGCCAAATATGCTGATCGCTTAATACGCTAATGGTTTCGTCGGACTCCACCAATGTAGATAACGTTTCTACCGTTCCAAAAATACTGGCAACGGCTGCGCCGGTTTGATGATGACGAACATGGCAGCCACCACAGCCGCTTTGATCAAAAAGATCCCTGCCGGCCGCAATACCTTCATCCCAGGTTTCGCTTGCCGAGTCATAACCCCGTCTTTCGGGAACGGCTAGCAGGCGTGAATAAAACTCAACAAAGGCCAGTTCGATATCGCGAATATCTACGTCGGCCCCGCGCAGCTCTTCGGTATCTGCGCGAGCGTTGCAGGCTACCTGCAGACTTGTGCAGTTTTCGCTGGCATTAAATTTATTGGTCAAACCAATATCACCCAGATAGGCCCCGGCGGATTGCTGTAACACGCTGCCGGTAGATGCTTTCCAGCCGAAACGGCCCACCTGAGCTACACCTGTCGTGTTATTGGTGATCATTCTTGCGCGACCTGAAATACCGTCGTTGTTACTGTCATTGGGGTCGGCCAACGCCAGTAGCTCAGTTTCAGGAATGGCTTCCAGCAAACCCAAACCAATCATCGGCGACGCAACGCGCGGGGAGGTTAAAAGGCCCTCGGAAAAATCCCCGTACGCAGGTTTCTTCAAATAGTAGATCGGTTTTTGCAGCTGGTAAGTGCTGCCATCGGCGTATTGGCCGTCAATATTGTCGTAGCGAATAAACGCGTAAGCCTCACCGGTAGTGGTTATTTCATCAAGCGCTCCCCGGTAGCTGGCTTCTACCAGTTCGCCCGACAAACCGGCACCGAAGGTCTGTAACTGGGTACCGTAAATGGGATCGGGAATCGGATTATTATCGCCATCGTTGCCAAGGCTTAAGCGCACCAGCATGGAGGTGAATGCTTCATCCTCGCTCAAAGGGGGATTCCCACGACCATCCTTGATATGGCAGCCCTGGCAGGTATGATTATTCAACAGTGGACCTTCGCCCTTGTGAGCATTACGGAACAGAAAATTCCCCTGCTTAAACACCGCGTCATCATTAAGGTCATTGGTGATAGCGTCCGGGCTTTGGCTGAATGCGTCCTCATCACTACGAGCAACACTGGCTTCGCCGCCAGACTTATACTCGTATTGTAAATACGCGGGCGGCAACGTTGGTGTCGGAGCGGCGGTCGGCTCTACAGTAGGCTGTGCTGTCGATCCTCCGCCACCACCACAGGCAACAAGGAGCAAAACAGCGGCAAGTACAACTAATCTACGGGGGTTTTTCATTTACATTCTCTACTATAGAAAATTACAACTCTGCCCAGACTTATTGAACGCAAAAAGCCCGGGGCATTTCTGCACCGAGCTATCAAACGCGCTATTGGCTAAGATTAAATATCTTCTTCTGTATCCTGACGCAGGTCATCGGTACTCAAACTCAGTACTTGCACAACATTTTCAATCGCTTCAGTCTGTGGGCCGGCAAGCGCTTTAATCGCCGCGTCAACCGCGCTGCGAGCAGAGGCTGTCTGAATTTGATTGTCAAAAGGTAATCCTGCTTCGGCGATCTGGCTGATAACAGACACCTTTATCATGGTATCTTCCAATGCCGCTCGCAGATTATTGGCCAGTGTTAGCTCACCAATTGAAACCAGGTAATCATCAATCCCCGCACCGCTCACAACATCGCCATTCACTTGCGTATATTCACCGTGGAAACTGTTGTAGACACCCTTAGCGTTCAAGTAAATATCCCGATGGGTGTTATCACTAAAACAGGAGTGCTCGTCTTCCTGAGAATCCTGCAGCAGCGCAATATTCATTCGCTCACCGGCCAGCTCACCAAAACCTAAACGTCCCATACTTTCCAAAATCGCTGCCAAGCTGGCACTGCCGCCCGCCACGACTTCGGCATAGTGGTTATCGCTAACACTTGGGTTCCATGCATCGACCAACCGCTGTAAATCATCGATCAGCAACTCACCGGCTGCCAACAGGTAATCACCACGACGCTCACAAATACTTGCCGCAGAGTTCGCATCACCACTGGTACAACTGGCGTTGTCGATATAGTCGGTATAAGGACGCTGACCCGCAGAGGCATCACGTTCACCTGAACCTGCGCCATCCTGATTAAGATCCTGTCCCCAAAGCAAGAATTCAACCGCGTGATAACCGGTAGTCACATTGCGCTCATCGCCACCCAATTCGAAATTAGCGACAAGAGCAGCTTTATTGATAATGGGAAAACCTTCGCTATCGGCAATAATGTTGCCGCTAATCGCGTCAGTAGAGGAAACATTCTCAGGGCGGGAATCACCGTCTACCTGATTGGCGACATAATCGATAATGGCTTCACCCAGTGGCCAGGCGTTGATGCGACCTTCAGGCCCATCACCATCACTACCCATCGTGCCATCGTCCTTCAACGCATCGATAGGGCCTTCGCGAAAGCGGTAAACTTCGGTTTGGCCGTAGGGTTCACGCGCCGAAACCCAAGCGGCTTTGGCTGCAGACAGCGTCTGTTCACTAGGCGTTGCCACCAAGGCTTCGAGTTTTGACTGTAGCTGAACAGCGGAAACCAGAGAATCACTGTAACTGGCGTAGGCAATATTCGCGTTGGTACGCACCACATCACCGACGGTTACCAGAGAAGGGACGCCGTTATTACCATCGGCGCCATTAGCACCATTTTGGCCATCAACACCATCTTTACCATCGTCACCACCACAGGCAACCAAAGTGAAAGTTACGGCAGACACCGCCAACCAGTTACGAAAATCCATATGCCACTCCTAAATATAGCTAATCTTTGCTTTAGATCTAAATAGTATAGATTATCATTTAGCTTTGCAATTGTGGATTTGTTCCGGAAGAGATTTTTAGATGGTGCCCTTTAGCTGGTTCATCTTGCGACGTACTTTGCGCACATAGTCTTGTGTTTCGGCGTAGGGGGGAACGCGATTACCGTAGCGTTTGACGGCGGTTTCGCCGGCGTTGTAGGCGGCCAGCACCAGCTCGAGATCGTTATCAAACATGACCATTAAGTCCCGCAAATACTGAACACCCGCCTCGATGTTTTTGATCGGGTCACGGCGGTTGTAAACACCGTAGTAGCGTGCAGTGGGCCGCATAAGCTGCATTAGCCCCATAGCTCCAACGCGGGAAACGGCTTCTGGGTCGTAGTAGCTCTCCGTATGAATCACGGCTTCCGTAAGCGCTGGCGACACATTAAAACGCTTGGAAATACTGATAACAAAGGGGCGAAATGCCTCTCGATGTTTATTATAGAAATGTGCGCGAACAGGAGGGTGGACCCGTTGTTTTTCGGCGTAGGAGAATGCTGTTACGCCGGTAGTAGCCAGAAAAACCACGGCACATAACAAGGGCTGAACAACAAACTTCATCGAAACGTCTCTAACTCAACAAGCATCGGGCGTGCGACTTTACAGTAGTAGCAACAAGAAGACTAGCGCGCCAGACGCCATACCTATCCTGGAGCAAAGAAGGGAAGATTTATGTTTAAGGCCACGCCAACAAAACTGGGGCCTCTATAAAAGATAGCTGTTTACACGGGGAAGTCGAGCACGAAATAGGTTCGCGGCGGAAGGTTTTTCAATATACCGCCTTATTCACCACGAAAAGCCCGATAAAAATGACTTCTGCAGCACATGTCGCCCATACCAAGCCATCGATATTCCGCGGGATCGGTAAGCAACCCACTTCAGAAAGGTAGGAGATAGGAAAGTGTGCCCAGAGCCCTTATCAGGCTCTGAACACCATACTACCAAGCTTTAGAACAGATAAGCGGCACCGCTATCCTGCTCAACATCACTACCCTGACTAGAAGCCACATCGGTGGAGTGGCTGTCCTCGCCCGGAGCCCCTATCGCCAGCACCTTTCCAGAGGCGTCCAGAGAGATTGAAGAACCAAACTTATCTCCAGCATCCGTATTTGGCGCTTTTACATAGCGTAGCTGTTGCCACTGACTCTCATCCAACGCAAACACGTAAGCTGCACCCGCATCCACGGCGGAATTATCGGAGTCGTTGCTGTCGACAGCATCATTAGCACTATCTTCACCGAGTGCCGCTACCACAAGCAGCTTACCCGTGGCGTTAATGCTCAGGGCGGAACCAAAGCTGTCGCCAAGATCGCCGTCGGACGCCTTTATATAGGCCTGCTGAACTAGGCCATTGGAGGCATCACGAGAAAACACATAAGCCGCGCCAGAGCCAGGGTAAGACGTATCGCTCTCGTCACCGTTAACCCCGTAAGCATTACTGGCTTCACCCGGCGCCCCTAGAGCAAGAGTTTTACCGTTAGCACTTATCGCCACGGCTGAACCGAGCATTTGATTTTCAGCCGTATTGGAGGCTTTGATATAACTGTCAAATTGCCAATCGCTCCCTGTGCGAGCGTACACATAAGCGGCACCGGCAAAGGGTGCATTGTTATCGGCCTGATCCATATTAAGACCGGTACTGTTGGATGATTCATAGGGAGCACCGACAACCAACTCATCACCATCAGCCGTTAATGCCAGCGCATAGCCAAAACTATCGCCCGCCTCGGCATTACTTGCCGACAAATCCGCCTGGGGTAACCAACTCTCTTCACCGGCAGTATAAATATAAGCAGCACCTTCACCACTAGCTTTACCCGGCGCCCCCACCGCCAGGGTTTCACCGTAAGTGCTCAGAGCTACCGACGAACCAAACAAATCACCCGTAGCCGTATCAGACGCCTTGATATAACTCTGCGCCAGCCAGATATCCCCAATACGCTTGTAAACGTATACGGCCCCAGCATTTGCAGCGCTATTATCGGCATCGTCAGCATCAACCCCAAGAGCGCTGCTCGCTTCAAAGGGTGCGCCTACAGCCAAGGTATTCCCGTCGCCACTTAAACTCAAAGCCGAACCAAAAGCGTCGCCCGCCTCGGCATTTAACGCTTTAATATAGGTTTGGAACGTCCAATCCAGCCCTTCTTTCCTGTAGATATAAACGGCACCCGCACCAGAAGCGGCGTTGCTACCCAGATCACCATCAATACCAGCATTACCATCTTCCGCTGGCGCGCCAACCGCAAGGGTATTGCCATCAGCACTTAAGGCAACAAACGAAAAGTTATCGAACGCTTCGGTATTGGCCGATTTAACATAACCCACAGCATTGCTGCGCTCGTTAACAACGCCAACGCTTCGGGTTGAGAAACATTCAGTATTAGTACAGGCTTCCAACTTAAACTGTGCGTTAAACCAGTCAAACGTATGAACCGCAATTTCCATTCGCGTACCGGTAGTTGATGCATCCAAATCGCGACCAACCTGCTCGAAATCCGCATCTGCATGGGGCTGATACCACAAGCGATAGTAGGTCGCCGCACCCACTTCCTGCCAATAAAAACTTAAGCTTTTAAAATTGTAACGTACATTCAAACCCAGTGACGTCGTACGCACATAAAAGGTGTCAGACACATCACCAATAGTCAGAACGGCAGACGCAGACGTATATAAATCTTCCGAAGACAGTACGCGAAGAGTGACATTTTGCCCCTCGATAATCGTCCCATCCTGATCGGTAAACTCACCTCCATTAATCGAATATTCGCCACCCTCAATACTAATATCCGTTTCGGCATCGATACCACTAATTTCCAGAGTATTGGACTCGACATAAATCCCTAAACCTAAACCATATTGATCGGTAAAATAAAAGGCATCGGGTGTAGTGTCTGTTTCATCATCACTATTAGAACCACCGCTTCCCCCGCACGCCTGCAGCAGTAGAAGTAAAAACGAAATAGATATACCCAACAATACTCTTTTCATGGAAAGCCCTTCTTGGTCAAATAGAGGTCGACAGCAAACACTATCGAAACGAGTCAGTTTGAAAGATAAGACCAATAAGTTGGGTTAAGGGTTCGAAAAGTTGCGTTAAGGATCGGTAAAGTTTTGTAACGTTTTACAACAAACCAATACCGTTACACTGGCGAGAGCAGTGTAAGCACGTATCGATTATTTAAGGTGTCGCCTCAAGTACGGTGCAGTATCAAAACGACAGAACCTATATAAATTAGGACGTTTTGAATTTGCTTACGCGGCATTGAACATCCTGCGTCATCGCCGTCATACGCTTACTTTTTTCGTCCAAAACTCTAGCGTCTTCGGCTGACGAATTTCCAAAAGCGGCAATTTGCGTAATATTCTGTGCGACGCTGTCTGCAACCGATTCCTGTTCGTGAGTCGCTTGAGCGATCATAGAGTTCAGGCGGCTAACATCCTCCAATTTACCACTTACGCTCAGCAACACATCATAAGCTTTACGATTATATTCCACGCACCGATTTACCAGCGCCTGACTGCTGTGCATACTTTCTACGGAATTATTACTGAGCTGTTGTAATTTCTGAATAATGGATTGAATCTCACCGGTAGACTCCTGTGTTTTAGAAGCCAAGGTGCGAACCTCATCGGCAACCACGGCAAAGCCTCTGCCCTGCTCCCCTGCCCTTGCCGCTTCAATCGCCGCGTTAAGAGCCAAAAGGTTCGTTTGTTCCGCAATACCCTGAATAACATCGAGCACCGAACCGATACTACTGGATTCATTTGCAAGCGATTCCACCGCACTCGAAGTATCGTTAATTTGTGCAGCCAGATTCTCAATTGCCGACAACGCCGACTGACTGTTCTTGGCGCCCTCCTGAGCATCCAGACCTATACTCTCGGAAGACTGAGATACATTCGCAGCGTTATTCGCGACAGCGCGTATAGACATAGACATTTCTTCAACTGCCGTAGCAACCATATCGGTTTCTTTATGCTGCCTTTCTACATCCTGCTTCATATCCGAAATAATAGAAGCCAGCTCATCACCAGAAGCCCCCAGCTCACCACATAGACCTTTTACACTACCAATAAAAATATCAGTGGTAGACATAAACTCGTCAAACTCAACACTGGTTTTCACCGCCTCGTTGTTTAAACGGTAAGTTAAATCCAACGATTGTGGATCAGTGGTAATTTCGTCAATAGCCATTGCTAGGCCGACAGTGGCCAGCGCATCATTTTCGGAATCCAGAGCCATCCAACAAATCAAAGCCGTTTCCACCACCACATACATTGCATGCAGCATCACGATAGAAAAAGTATTGTTGTCTTCACTCAACAAATAAACTTCACTGCCACCACTCTGTAATATAAAAAACGAAACATGGTGAACGGCAATAGTTAGCCCCGCAACTAATGTCGGTACCCAGTCGCGGTAAAAAAGCAATATGGCAATAAGCACAAACACACCAAAATGGTATTCGATCATGCCATGCCCCTGGTGAATATGTAGCGCCGTCATAACCATAAACGCGACAGCCGTCACCACACGCATAAGACGCGTACCGGACGCAATTTGAAACAACACCGTTAACATCACGGGGGTTCCGATACCAATAATTAATGCGGGCCCCCAGGTGCCATAGCGCGGCGCAAGAACAAGCGCGAACACGGCAAGTAGATAACTAATAATCAGCATCAACTTATCGGCTTTAACGTAATGCCCATGCAGAGCAGACTTTGGTGATTCCATAAACGTATCTTCTTAATTAAGAATGATAAACCTCTGATCAAGTCCAGACAGATACTGCTCGATCTCAAATACTGACTTAATCACAACTTCTCTAAGCGCTGTTTTCTTTCCAGTTGCAAAAGCAGCCTGAACCAATTGTAGATGTAACCACCGGGGACCGCCCCAATATGAGATCGTCCAACACCCCCTCCACAAACCCATCGGGACTATTGCAGGTGGGCCCAAGGCTATAGGGGCCAAAATAGGTCAGCTTGTTGTTTGCATCCCAAATGGCAACACCCGGGCTACTGGGAACAAGTTGATACAACTCGTGATTGGTCGCGGCATCAACAACCAACAAGCTATCGGCCACCGAAGAATGAACTTTTGGCTTTTCTTTATGTAAAACAAAAAATTCGATGTTTTTTTCCCCATAAAGCTGTATAAGCTTTTCTAGGTGCTCCAGATTGGGGCCGTTGCAGTAACAACCCGGTTCATAAAAATGGACCACCTTAACGGAGGCTTTACCCAAAAACTCCTGTGGCACGGCAATCGACTTCGCCTCAAAAAAAACCGTTGTCTCAGCAAAGGGACGCAACAAACGAATGTCGTACCACCAAAAGGTAAGCAGCGTTAACAATGCCCATGTGGCAACCAACAATGCCGCAAAGAACATTTTCCCATTAACCGCTTTTTTAGTAAGGCATTTAGCCATAATAAACATCTCAGATAAGTACTTAAGTCTAGCCTGAAAATTTCACTCGAGACTTTTTGTCCTTCCGGATGTACAGCTTAAAAGCCGGCTAAACCGAGATTTTATTTTTGGCCCAATGCCTGCATAGGCTATAAAGTACAAAGTGACATTTTTGTGTAACCAAGATAGGTAATAACGGCCTATGACATATAAATGAAACCAAAATGTCGTATTTATTCACCACCTGCCTGGAGCGCGCCATATATCGGCCTTCACACACTCCAGACAGTCGTTGCTCAAGTACGGACTCACCGATCAAACGACAGCCCGTAAATGTAATCGATGCAAAAGGACGCATTTAGACCGATGACAATTAACTGGAAAGACTATTCTCCAAACGACTTTTTCGACGAATTGATGAGTAGCCCAGGCAATGCCCGAAAACCCGCTAAAAAACTGGTTTCCCACCTGAGTTCGCTTAGCGAGGAAGATATTGCCTCGCGCAAGCTGGCGGCGGAAAGCACCATAAAAGAAATGGGCGTTTCGTTTACGGTATACACAGAAGGCGGCAATATCGACCGAGCATGGCCCTTCGATATTATTCCCCGCACCATTTCCAGCAAACAGTGGGCAGTTGCCGCTGCAGGTCTGGAGCAGCGGCTGACCGCCATCAACTTGTTTATTAATGACATCTACCACGAACAGAAAATCATTAAAGATGGAGTCATTCCCGAGTTCGTACTCAAGCAGTCTGCGAATTATCGCAAAGAGTGCGAAGGCATTACGCCCCCTTTTGGCGTGTGGGCCAATATATGCGGCACTGATTTGGTGCGCGCCGACGATGGTGAGTTTTATGTGCTGGAAGACAACCTGCGCGTCCCCTCTGGCGTATCCTACATGCTCGAAAACAGAGCCATCACCAAGCGTGTATTGCCGGAGCTATTTCAAGAAATTGATATCCTGCCCGTAGGCGATTACACCGCGCGCTTGTTCGATACATTGGAAGCGCTGTCGCCACGAAAAATCAAAAAGCCCGTAATCGTCGTTCTCACCCCCGGTATTTTCAACTCCGCTTATTTCGAACACGCCTTCCTCGCCCAACAAATGGGCACCGAACTGGTAGAAGGCAGCGACCTAGTGGTACAGAACGATCATGTCTTTATGAAAACCATCTCTGGTCTGCAGCAGGTAGATGTTATCTATCGACGCATCGACGATTTATTCCTGGACCCAGAAGTCTTCGAAAAAGATTCGGTGCTGGGCGTACCCGGGCTAATGCGCGTTTGGCAAAAAGGCAACGTCGCCCTAGCAAATGCCCCCGGAGCAGGCGTGGCCGACGACAAAGTCATATATGCCTTTATACCCCAGGTAATAAAATATTATCTCGATGAAGAGCCATTAATTCCCAACGTGGAAACCTTTCTTTGCTACGACGAAAAGCAGCGCGACTATGTGCTCGCAAACCTGGACAAACTGGTAATAAAGCCCGCAAATGAATCCGGTGGTTACGGTATGCTGATAGGGCCGCACTCCACAAAGAAAGAAAGAGAAACCTTTGCCGAACTCATCAAGGCAAACCCGCGTAACTATATAGCCCAGCCAACGCTTAAACTGTCTACGGCACCGACCATTGTCGATAAAAACGAACTAGAGCCGCGCCACTTGGATTTACGCCCATTTATTTTACAATCGAAAAGTACTTATGTTACCAAAGGAGGATTAACCCGCGTGGCAATGAAAAAAGGTTCGCTGATAGTCAACTCGTCACAGGGTGGCGGCAGTAAAGATACCTGGATCGTGGACGCCTAAGGAGCATAAATTAATGTTATCAAAAGTTGCTGAACGCGTTTACTGGACAGCCCGCTACATTGAGCGCGTAGAAAATACCGCTCGACTGATTCGAGTGTATGACAATTTACTGTTTGACCTGCCTCGATCAGTAAACTTTGGCTGGTTTAACCTAATTGCCATTAATAGTGCGCAACAAGAGTTTCAAGAGCGCTACAAAATTCACGACGAACGCAATGTGGTAAAGTTTTTAATTGGTGACGAATCCAATTCATCCTCGATCGTTTCGGCATTAAAAATGATTCGCGAAAACGTGCGAACCACCCGGGATGTTATTCCGGAAGATACCTGGGAGCTGACAAACGAACTGAGCCTCTATGTTCACGAACACCTGCAACAGGGTATTAACCGCAGCAAGCGCCACGAATATTTAGATGGCGTAATAAAAGGCTGCCATCAAATACAGGGGCTGCTATATACAACCATGGCTCACGATGCCGCCTGGGATTTCTTGCGGCTCGGCCGAAGTCTGGAGCGCGCCGACATGACCACCCGCATACTGGATGCAGGCATAGCGGCGGTGCTACAAGTCGTAGACGATGATAACGCGGTAAACAGCCGCCAGATTATCTGGGGCAATGTATTGCGCTCACTGGGTGCAGACCAATCCTACCGCCGCACCACCCGCAACTCGGTAAAAGGAGATGCCGTGGTGTACTACCTGCTCGAAGACCCAGTCTACCCGCGCACCATTGCCCACAACCTGCACACCATTACCTCCTCGGCCGGTCGCCTGCCGCACTCGAAAACCATTGTGAGTTTCCTGCAAGAAAAGCAAGTCAATATATTCGATGAGGTCGACTACGAACAATTGGGTGAACCGCTTCGCGACTACCTTAACGATTTACAAACAGAACTTGGCAGTATTCACCAGAAAATTGCTGAAACCTGGTTCCCTGCTTTTGAATAACACCAAGGGCTGCAAGCGCGGCCCTAAAGCATAAGCTTGAATAGCCGTAACCCAATATTTCGATATCAACACTGAATTCACTTTATCAGGTGCCCAATGACCATACGCGTCGCGATTAATCATAATACCTACTACACCTTTGACCGCCCGGTCACTCTGTCACCTCATGTTGTGAGATTACGTCCGGCTCCCCACAGCCGCACGCCTATTCGTGGTTATAGCCTGAAGGTAAAACCAGCCGACCATTTTATTAACTGGCAGCAGGATGCGTTTGGAAACTACCTGGCACGGTTGGTCTTCCCCAATCGCACCCGCGAATTTTCCATAGAAGTGGAAGTGCTGGCCGATATGACGGTTATCAATCCATTCGATTTCTTTCTGGAAGAATACGCCGAAGAGTGTCCGTTTGAATATGAAGATGATGTCAAACAGGAACTACAGCTGTACCTCGAAAAAAAGCCGGGCGGCCCACTATTTGAAAAATTGCTAAAAAGCGTTCCGCTCACAAAAACACGCACCAACGATTTCCTGGTCATGATTAACCAGTTAATCCAAGAGAAAATCAAATACCTTATTCGTATGGAACCCGGAGTACAAAGCCCGGAAGAAACATTGGAAAAAGGTAAAGGCTCGTGTCGGGACAGCGCCTGGCTGCTGGTTCAGCTGTTTCGCCACCTCGGCCTAGCCGCGCGCTTTGCCTCTGGTTATCTAGTGCAATTAAAAGCCGACGTAAAAGCGCTGGACGGCCCCTCTGGCACAGAGGAAGACTTTACCGATCTCCACGCCTGGTGCGAAGTTTATCTACCCGGAGCTGGCTGGGTAGGGCTTGATCCTACCTCCGGTCTATTTGCCAGCGAAGGTCATATTCCCCTTGCCTGCACCCCCAACCCCTCCTCAGCAGCCCCCATTTCCGGCTATACCGACAAATGCGAAGTAGAGTTTGAATTTGAAAACAACGTTAAACGAATCCTAGAAGACCCACGCGTAACCAAGCCCTACAGCGAAAGCCAGTGGCAAGAAGTTCTGGCCCAGGGCAAGGCCATCGACGCCGAACTAGACGCAAACGATGTACGCCTAACGATGGGTGGAGAGCCCACCTTCGTCTCCATCGACGATATGGAATCAGCGCAGTGGAACACCGGCGCACTCGGCAAAGAAAAGCTCAGCCTAGCCAAATCCTTATTGCTGCGCCTGCGCGATCATTTCGCACCAAAGGGCCTACTCCACTACGGCCAGGGTAAATGGTACCCCGGAGAAGAAGTTCCGCGCTGGGCGCTTGGCCTGTTCTGGCGCAAGGATGGCGAAACGCTTTGGCGCAACCCGAAATACCTGGCGCGTATCGACAAGCAATACGACCACGATGTAAAAACATCCCACCGCTTCGCCAAATACCTGTCGCGCATTCTGGGGCTCAATCCCGAGTATGCTCAAGCGGCCTATGAAGATGGTTTGCACTATCTGGCGCAGGCACAAAGTCTGCCGGCGAATATCGATTTACTAACCAGCAAAGTGATGAAAGATGATCTTGCCCGCAAGCGGCTTTCGCGCCTGCTGGAAAAAGGATTCGAAAGCCCCACCGGCTTTGTTCTGCCCATCGCCCTAAACCCGATAACCCAAGAGTGGCAAAGCAGCATCTGGGAAATGCGCCGCGAACGCATTGTACTGATTCCCGGCGACTCGCCCATGGGCCTGCGCTTACCTCTCGAATCCCTGCCCTGGACAGAAGAGCGTGAGCAGGACGTAGAACGCGACCCTTTTGAAGAGCGCTCCGCTCTCGAGAAGCGTGATGATATGCACTTCGAATCGATAGAGCAGGATCTACAAGTCGATTTCGATAAAGATACAAGCCATAAAACAACAAACAAAAAAACCAAGGTTAAAGAAACGCATGAAGTAGTGCGCACCGCCATGTGCCTGGAAGTTCGCGACAGCAAGCTACATATTTTTATGCCACCGCTAGAATTTCTGGAAGCTTACGTTAAATTAATCGCCGCCATCGAAACGATCGCGCAAATACTGGATATCCCCGTTGTTATCGAAGGCTACGAGCCACCACGAGATCCAAGAATACAAAAACTGCTGGTAACCCCCGACCCAGGCGTAATTGAGGTGAATATCCACCCCGCCAACAACTGGGACGAAATGGTCGCCACCACCACAGAACTCTACGAAGCCGCGCGCGAATCGCGCCTGGCCACCGAGAAATTCATGCTCGATGGTCGCCACACCGGCACTGGCGGAGGCAACCACATTACACTCGGCGGAGCCACTCCAGCCGACAGCCCTATTCTGCGTCGCCCCGACATATTGCGCAGCCTAGTAACCTACTGGCAGCACCACCCCAGCCTCAGCTACCTGTTTTCTGGCGCCTTTATCGGGCCAACCAGCCAGGCACCGCGCATGGACGAAGGCCGGGATGAAATGCTCTATGAAATGGAAGTCGCGTTCCGGCAGATGCCCGATGGTGAGGTGACCGAACCCTGGCTGGTAGACCGCCTGATGCGCAACCTACTTATCGACATCACCGGCAACACCCATCGCGCAGAATTCTGCATCGACAAACTCTACTCGCCGGATTCCGCCAGTGGCCGCCTGGGCATTCTCGAGTTTCGCGGCTTTGAAATGCCGCCCCACAGCCGCATGGCACTCGTGCAAATACTGCTTATTCGTTCACTATTGGCCCGCTTCTGGAAAGAGCCCTACAAAAAACCGCTGGTACGCTGGGGCACCCTGCTACACGACCGCTTTATGCTGCCCCACTACGTATGGGCCGATATCAAAGAGGTTGTGCAAGACCTGAACGACCACGGCTATCTCTTCCGTGAAGAATGGTTGCTACCCTTCGAAGAATTCCGCTTCCCTCACTACGGCCGCGTCGAAGTTAACGATATGGAAATCGAGATACGATGGGCAATCGAACCCTGGCACGTACTGGGCGAAGAAGTCGGCAGCTTTGGCACCGCACGTTATGTGGACTCCTCTGTAGAACGGGTACAGGTTCGCCTCAGCGGCCTTACCGATAACCGCCATGTTCTCGCCTGCAACGGACGCCGTGTTCCGCTTAACAGCACCGGTAAACAAGGTGAATATGTTGCCGGCATTCGCTACCGGGCCTGGCAGCCGCCTTCGGCATTGCACCCCACTATTGGCGTAAATACACCACTGGTTTTCGATTTAATTGATACCTGGAATGGCAAATCCGTTGGCGGCTGTACATATCATGTATCGCACCCCGGCGGGCGCAGTTACGACGCCTTCCCTGTCAATGCCTTTGAAGCAGAAAGCCGTCGAGTCAACCGCTTCGAACCCATGGGCCATACACCCGGGCCAGTAACGCCCAGGCCCGACACCGATGCCCTGCGCGAGTTCTTCCCCAATCAGCATCCGCCCGAGCCCATGGCACCGCCAGAGGAAGATCCACCCGGCGAATACCCCCACACACTGGATCTACGCTGTAAACCGCAGTGGGCAATGACCAAACCAGTATGGAATAAATAGCGCGATAGGCACCGGGGCAGTGATCAGGTATTCTCTCGCTCCCCAAAATTGCTATGCTTGAAAGCAGTTTTTACCGATCAATGAGAGAACCCAGTGTCTAAAGCCGTTAAATCTTCTAGCCAGTCGTCTGAACTGACCTACAGCCCCAGTACCCTGGGGGCTGATGAGGTCTATGGCACAGACAATAAACCCAAAGCTCACTGGACCTACCTCCTCGACAGCCTGAAAACCCTAGGGCCTGAAGCGCTAAGCGCGCGTCACGCAAAAGCCCAGCGCATTCTTCGTGATGATGGCGCCACCTACAATATCTACGGCGACGAAAACGCCCCCAGCCGCACCTGGGAGCTAGACCTAGTACCAACGCTAATCAGCAGCGAAGAGTGGGGGGTAATTGAATCCGGCCTGCTCGAACGCGCAGAGCTATTCAATGCCATGCTAAAAGATTTGTATGGCCCGCGAGAGCTGATCCGCCACGGCCTGATTCCACCAGAAGCCCTATTTGCCCACGGCGGTTTTTTGCGCGCCTGTCACGGCATTGAAATGCCCGGCGAGCACGAATTAATTCTGCACGCCGCAGACCTCGTGCGCGGCCCCACCGGTGAGATGTGTGTACTCACTGACCGCACCCAGGCACCCAGCGGCATGGGCTACGCACTGGAAAACCGCACCGTGATGTCACGCGTGCTACCTAGCCTATTTCGCGACAGTCAAGTTCATAGGCTCGCCGCATTTTTTCAGCGGCTGCGCCAAAAACTCACATCACTATCAGTCAATCACGACCAGCCACGTATAGCACTACTCACCCCGGGCGCCCACGACGAAGCCTATTTTGAGCACGCCTGCCTCGCCAACTACCTGGGTTTCCCCTTAGTACAAAGCGGCGACCTTGTGGTCCGCAACGGCTTTGTCTGGATGCGCTCGCTCGACGGGCTCAACCGGGTCGATGTCATCCTGCGCAGGGTCGACGACTGGTACTGCGACCCGGTAGAACTGCGCAGTGATTCCCAGCTGGGTGTGCCCAACCTGCTTGAAGTCGTTCGCGCTGGCCGCGTAGTAATCGCCAACCCCTTGGGTTCCGGCGTGCTAGAAAACCCGATACTGCTCAAATATCTGCCCGCCATTAGCAAAACACTGCTCGGGCGAGAGCCGCGCATGGCGTCAGTACCTACGTACTGGTGCGGTGACACAAAGGATTTCGAGTATGTGAATGCTAACTTACAAGAACTAGTCATCAAACCGGTATACCGGGGTTCTGGCGAAGCCAGCATCCGTATTGCCGATCTGGACGCGAAACAGCGCGAGCAATTCCTGGCAAAACTAAAAGCCCAGCCAGCACACTACGTCGCCCAGCCGACCCTGCTCGCAACACATCTGCCGACCTTTGAAGACGGCAGCTTGCAACCGCGCCCATCCATTATGCGCAGCTTTGCCGTCGCCTGTGACACGTCCTACACCCTCATGCCCGGCGGCCTTACCCGTGTCGGCGCAAGCGAAGGTGCATGCTTAATATCCAGCCAGATCGGCATCCAAAGCAAAGATACCTGGGTCATCGCCTCCGAACCCGAACGTACCATTAGCAGCGATATTAGCGTCGACGACGGACACCAACCCGGCGATACACAACAGGTTAGCCTACCCAGCCGAGTGGTAGAAAACCTATTCTGGATGGGACGATACGCCGAACGCGCCGAAGCCTCGCTACGCTTATTGCGCACCGTATTCATGAAACTCAACGCAGAAGAACCCATCTCCGCAGCAAGCCGTAAACACCTGCTCGAGACAGTCACCGGCGTCACCGCCACTCTGCCCGGCTTTAAAAACTGCCCGCCCGAAATGCTGGCCCACCCGGAAGAAGAGCTGCTGCTCGTAGTTAAAGATCCACTGCGGGCAGGCAGTGCTCACTCCAGCTTAAATGCCATGCTAAGCAGCGCCGATGAATCCAAAGAACAGTTTTCATCCGATACTTTGCGTGTCATTAACGATATTCGAGATACCTTAGACAACCTGGAAAGCGATCTGAGTGGCGGCGTGGGCTCGGCCCCGGAAGAGGCACTCGACCCACTAGTAACAGCGCTAATGGCCCTCGCAGGCCTAGCGCAGGAAAGCATGGTACGCGGCATTGGCTGGCAATTTATGGAAATGGGCCGCCGTATCGAACGGGCAGCACAAACCGTTTGTATTATGGAACACCTACTGCTGCCGGTACTGCCGGAAAACGAGCAGACAACCTTAATGGAAAGCCTACTGCTATCAGTCGAAGCACTGATCAGTTATCGCCGCCGCTACCGCACGCGCATGAGCGTTAGCCGAACACTAGAACTGGTGATGATGGACACCTCCAATCCGCGCTCCCTGCTGTTCCAGTTCGACCAACTGAAAAACCAAATCGCCACCCTGCAGCGGCCGCGAACAAGTATTGAACTCAGCGCAGAAGAACGCACGGTACTCTCGGGAGAAACGGCAATACGCCTGTCACTCATAAACGAGCTGTCGAGTATTGAAGACAACAAACGCCCGCACATGCGAGCACTTTTACGCAACCTGAAACAAGTGCTTTCCATTCTCAGCAACGATATCAGTGATAAATACTTCGATCACCGCGTGGGACCACAGCAATTAGTACGTAGCAACTGGGATTAATATGAAATACCGCATTCGCCATATCACCGAATACCAGTACGCCGACCGGGTATCCCACTGCTACAACCTCGCGCACATCGTACCGCGTACCAGCCTTCGCCAGACTTGCGAACGCAGCCAGATAAACGTCGCGCCACACCCGGCATTCACCTCGCGCCGTGAAGACTATTTCGGCAACCAGGCCTTTCATTTTGAAATCCAGCGCCCGCACGACAAACTCACCATTACCAGCGAAAGCGATGTGGAAGTATTTGCGCAACGTGGCGCGCTGAATCTGGATTTCGGCATCAGCTGCCGCGAAGCACGCCAGTTACTGCTTGATTCGAAAGATGAAGAAACACTACTCGCGCGCGAATTTGTACTCGACTCGCCCATGGTAAAAGCCAACCAAGCCTTGCTGGAATATGCTAAGCCCAGCTTCGCCGATGAACGGCCCCTGCTGTCTGCCGTAGCGAGCCTCACCAAACGTATCTTCGACGAATTCACCTACAGCCCGGAAGCCACCACCATAGCCACACCACTGACCGAAGTCCTAGCCACAAAAAAAGGCGTCTGTCAGGACTTCGCCCATCTACAGATCGGCTGCCTGCGCGCGCTCGGCATTCCGGCCAAATACGTCTCCGGCTATATCGAAACCCTACCGCCACCCGGACAGGAAAAAATGGTCGGGTCCGACGCATCCCACGCCTGGGTTTCTGTATATTCCCCGCTTGAAGGCTGGCTTGAGTTCGACCCAACCAACAACCAAATCTGCAGCGACCAGCATATAATCACCGCATGGGGACGAGATTACTTCGATGTAACACCCCTTAAAGGCGTCATTTTTGGCGGCGGTAAAAAACCGATACTGAGTGTATCGGTAGACGTAGCGCGGCTAGGGTAAACCTACTGGCACAAAGAAAAAAACAGCAACATCACTACTGTCC
Source organism: Teredinibacter haidensis (assembly GCF_014211975.1). Lineage (NCBI taxonomy): Bacteria > Pseudomonadati > Pseudomonadota > Gammaproteobacteria > Cellvibrionales > Cellvibrionaceae > Teredinibacter > Teredinibacter haidensis. Next base: position 140,217 of record NZ_CP060084.1, on the reverse strand, counting down.
CATAAAACCCAAAAACAAAAGTTCGTAACACTTCAGATAGTGAGAACCCTTCTTGTAAGGGGCGCTGTTTTCTATGGAGCGTTTGCAGGGCGGGAGTTTTTGTTGAGGTGGCACCGCAGGCGGTGTATTTGCATGCGGTGCCGGTGAGCGATTTCAGCATGAGCTACGGGCCTTAGTGGACGGCGGGGCTCAATGCTGTTTTCGCATTAGCGGTTTTACTGATTGCAGTAGAACGAGTAGCAATAGCTGTCGGTGGTGGTGGTGTAATAGCCAGTTGTTCCGCAGGCGCTGGCGGCTTGCTGGGCGGCACCAACAACGCTAGAGCTGCACCCATATGCGACGCGCTGAGGTGTAGGCGCAGGTGTGGGGGTTGGTGTTGATGGGCCGCTATTACATACAAATTTGTAGCAGCCGCCGCCGACACTATAAGACGACGATCCACACGAGCCACATTGGGTGCTGGCATATTGTGCGGCTCCCACTACACTCGAGCTACATGCGGTGGTGACGGTGTCGCCACATTCGAAGGCTAAGGCAAAGCTCGCGCTTGCGAAAAGCAAAGCACTGATAAGGGTTTTCGATAGTAATTTAGTTAACGTCATAACATTTCTCCTTGATTATTTTTTTAGTACTCGCGAATACCGAGCGTTAAAAAATATACAGGGATAGGTGCAGATTATTTTCAGGCTTATCACAGTTTGACACTTAGACGAAACAAAATGGCGCCTAAGGAAGCTTTTGGCACGGATGTAACCGTAATCATTTGGAGGCTCTTTAAGGTAATGCTTAGTCTTGAGCGCCCATTTTTAACGCTGAGCTGGCAACGCAGAGTGTTTTTCGGCAGCGTTCGAGCGTGTGATAAGGGAGTGTAATGTGTTAACTAATGGGGGGGAGTGAAGAGCTTGTGTTTCCATCAAGCTGCCTGGCAGGCTTGGGGATTCTCGCATGCGTTTATTTCGGTGGCCGCTTGGGTTTTTTCTGGCCCGCGGATGCATAGCCCCGTTCAATTTATGAGGCAGCGGTGCAGCAACAAATAACCTATCGCCACATCCAAAACGCGATTATTCATTATAAAAGTGACAGGCACTTCCGCCCCATCTACAAAACTTTTTAAGCAACAACTTTAACGCTAAAATTTTATTCCCTCACCCACTACCTCGCTACCGTTTAATACTCTATCACCGATAACAAGACCTGCCCCAAGCCCATAAATATTTGTAATTTATTCCCAACAACAATCACTCTACTGAATAATCAGACAACATATTTTTTACTGGCATTTGTTTCATTCCTGTAGAGTCAAAACGTATTTCGAGGAATCTGTTTCGGTTGACACCCTTACGTATCGCTGAGAAACTTAATAAAAGTGTGACCATCAAAGCGGTTACGTTTAATAATAATTATGTTTTTCCAGCTTAGATTTTTTTGGCGCCTCAACTCGCACCACCATTCTCAACACTTAGAATATTGACTTACTTCGACACGCTACGTGTCAGCCATCTTCGTTTGCAATTTAGTTTTTACCTAACTCACTACTTACTCCTTGCGGGAGCAATCTAATGAATCTAAAAATAGGTTTAGCTTTATTCCTTCCTTTAATGACATTCAATATAACGTCCTATGCTGAAACAGCCTGTTCCGTAGAAGCGCATGCGTGGAACAATGGCTATATTGCCAATGTGACTCTTACCAATAACGGTGATTCCGCTATTAGTCACTGGACCGTTGCCTTGCATTTTAATCAGGAACCCATTATCAATAATGCATGGGGCATAGAATTTTCGACGACAGGCAACACCATGGAGGCAACGAACGCGACATGGAATGGTGCATTAAATACCGGCCAAAGCGCATCATTCGGATTCGTAGGGGCCCACGACGGCGATTTCCAAACACCGGTCTGCTATACAAATCCACATGAAGGCGCATTGGTGGCCTACTTAAAGCAAGGTGTGTTAAACCATATTGACGCTCGAAGTGGGTCTTACAGCTCCAGCTCATCTAGCTCCAGCTCATCCAACGCCAGCTCATCTAGCTCTGCAGCCTCTTCCAGCTCCAGCACGGCAAGCAGTCGCGACTCGGCTGCGAATGACATTACCAATGCTCAGGAGGAAGGCGTTGATGAAGCCGATATTATCGAATCCGACGGGACTCACCTCTTTGTCGTCAGAGCCATTATTCCGAACGCTTCAACCAGCTCTAGCTCCAACTCCAACTCTTCGACCTCCTCCAGCTCATCCGGTATCAACACAAGCTTTATAAAGCGTGACGTCTCTATTAGAGCCTATATTACCGATTCTGATAACGCATCGGCCGAAGTAGTCGGCTCACTCGAACAGCCACAAGAATATGACATACTACGTATCTCCGGCGCTTACCTGCGGCAAACTGACGAGGGTAACCGCCTAGCGGTAATCGGCAATGCCAGCAATACCCACGCTATTTCTGGATCATACGGCAGCTACGGCTATTACCCCTATTACCCTTATTACCAAATATCCAATGCTGTCACAATTTTCATTGTAGATGTCGATACGCCTAGCGATATGCAAATCGTTGAGAAGCTTCGATTCGACGGCGCACTGGTCTCCAGTCGTCGCATCGGCAATAGCCTGTATGTCGCCATGCGCTATAGCCCCAACCTGACCCGCTTGGGCTTTAACCCCAACGCTGTGGTCTCTGGAACGGAAGAAGAAGATATCGAACGCGTTAATGTCTCCTCACTGGATGAGCTATTACCCCATATGTACGATGAAAGTGGTGCCAGTGTACCGCTGCTCTCTGCCAATGATTGCGCTACACCAGAATGGCCGGAAGAGCCAAATACCTACGCGGGTTCTTTAGTAGTTCTTACTCGAATCAACCTGGACGATACCAGCCAAATTGATTCCGTTTGTTTGCCCGCCTCCGCGTCGGATATCTACGGCTCACAAAACGCGATTTACGCTTTTGGTTATGGCTACAGCAACGGTATGAAAATTTATAAGTTTTCCATAGGCGAGAACATGGCATACCGTGGCAGCATACGTTTGCAAGGCTCTATTCCCTGTGACCCCGCCCCGTATTGCTTCGGCGAAAAAGATGACGTACTGCGTTTGCTGTATTCAGCTCAAGATACAAGCACAACAACGCCTTACAGGTTGGTTCTAATTAAGGAGTCCGAACTAAACGATAGCAGCCTGGAAGTAATCGCAACGCTGCCCAACGAAGCGCGCCCCGACGCCATAGGCAAACCGGGTGAGCGCATCTATTCCATGCGCAGTTTTGGCGATCACGCCTACATCGTAACCTTTGCGAAAGTTGACCCTCTTTATGCAATCGACCTTTCAGATCCGCTTGATCCGTATATAGCCGGTGACATAGAAGCGACCGGTTTCTCTGAATACCTGCACCCCGTTGGCGAAAACCTGCTAATTGGCGTAGGTAAAGATGCGGTATACGATGAAGAGCGGGAAATGACGTGGTATCAGGGTGTTAAAGTGGAGCTGTTTGATATCTCAGAGCCAACAATACTGAGAAGCTTGGGTAGCGAAATTATCGGTAAGCGCGGCTCGCAAACAACAGTCAATACGGACCCGCGTGCGTTCACTTTTCGTAACGATGAATACGGAATGCGGTTTGCCTTGCCCATCCGAATGCATAATCGACTACCCGAGACTGGCGACGCCAGCCTATTAAATCAATGGTATAACTGGGAACACACCGGCCTGTACGTCTATCAAATAGAAACCAACGCGCAAGCCGAAGCCGAGTTATCTCGTTTAGGCGTGTTAATTGCGGAACAATATAATGAAGACAGCAACAGCTCCGTAGGTAGTATAACCAATGACAGAGGCGTACTAGACGCCGCTGCCGCCTACTATTTACACCGTTTCGAAATGCATTCAGCGCTAATTGAAAACCTCGAGCAACCGTAACCTTACCGGTACACCCTAAAAGCAAAGGGCAACATAACGTTGCCCTTTTTTCTAAATCTTAGCTAAGAATAGGGATGAATTACCTTCCCTAATGAAAAATGCCGATGCGGCGTATAAAAATATTGCTGTTTACGAATACAAGACAAGTTCAGATGTTCAAAATAAATTTTAAAATAATAAAAACAGGTGTTTGAAGCCTTAGTATTAAGCCTGAAGCGCGATAAGAATTTGTGAAGGTGATTATAGTAGGTGCAAGTGCATAACAACGTTATCAACTTCGCACCTACGGTACCAGGCGCAGCAAAGCTGCGCTGGTAATTGAGCGTTTAGCCCGCGCTAATCGAAACCAACAATATTATTAATGCTTTCGATCTCTTCGGCACTAAAGGAGAGATTATTAAGGCTCGCGGCAGAATCTTTCAATTGCGCCGAACTACTGGCACCAACAATACAGCTACTGACGGCAGGGCAATTCAGAATCCAGGCCAGAGACATTTGCGCAAGGCTTTGGTCTCGCTTTTGTGCCAGCGCATTCAACTGTCTAATTTTTTCCAGTTTTTCATCGGTAATATCGGAGGAATTAAAATGCACAATCTCCGATTTATTTGCCCGTGAATCACTCGGAATGCCATCAAGATATTTATTCGTAAGCAAACCCTGAGCAAGCGGCGAGAACGTGACGGCACCAATGCCCTCGGAAATTAAAACATCGGTAAGACCCTGTTCAATTTGTCGATCGAATAAATTGTATCGCGGTTGATGCACAAGCAAAGGAGTGCCAAGCTCTTTCAAAATGGCAATCGCCTTCAACGTTTGCTCGGGCGAGTAATTCGATATTCCCACATACAGAGCGCGCCCCGATCGAACAATAAAATCCAGCGCAGACATAGATTCTTCAAGCGGTGTATCGGGGTCCATATTATGGTGATAGTAAATATCGAAATAATCCAGCCCGGTACGTTTCAAGCTTTGGTCACAGCTCGACACCAAATATTTTCGCGAACCGCCTATCCCATACGGCCCCGGCCACATGTCGTAACCGGCTTTACTCGAAATAATCAACTCATCTCTATAAGGCGTAAAATCTTGCTTAAAAATATGGCCAAAAGTATCTTCTGCCGCCCCATAGGGAGGGCCATAGTTGTTTGCGAGATCAAAGTGAGTAATCCCCAAATCAAAAGCTGTTCTCAAAATATCGCGGGATACACTTTCCGGGCTAGTCGCACCAAAATTTTGCCATAACCCTAACGATAACTTAGGGAGAAGAATGCCACTGTTGCCGCAGCGCTGATAACTCATATTGTCATAGCGTTGTGGATCTGCGAGATACAAGGGGTTGGTTTCGTGTTTAATCATGGATGGCCTGCTAAATAGGTATCACTAAATATGCATGTCTATACATATCGTATGTTTTATATATAACTCTAAATAAACTATTAAAGTCACTAAAGGGCTGCTAACCCCCTCTTCAACGCTCAAGTGCCCCGGCAGAACCGAATGAACACCTATAAACGAAAGAAACAATGGCCCACCAAAGTATTGGCTGGGCAAAGCGTGTGCTCTGAAAGCTAATCACCACTATATAGTAGAGCAAGTTAGGTTAAGGAAACTCTGATCAAGTCAAAATATGCCCAGGCTCAACAAAAGCCTCCCTGGCTTGCTCAAAACACAGTCCAATACCGCCTAATTTTTCACCAACGGCTATTGCCAGCGAGCCCTGCGAACACCCATAATTAGAGTGACGAAAAGAGGTACGAAAAAGCATCACACTCTTCCGCACTTTAGCGCAAAAGTCAGCTACGCAATTTCTCGATAAGTGCAAGGGTTTCTGCGTTGTAATCGACTTGAACATGACTAAGTAAATCTTCAAACAGGTCTGCCTCCACGGTTCTTAGAAGTTCATTACTGTAGGGGTTTTTTCGATCCGGGTAGTGGAGAGACACAAGGCTTAAATTTAGGCGCAAGGTGTATTCGCGCCCCAGGGAGAAAAAACCGATAGTCGCCGGGTTATCCGACCCCTCTACCACGTCTACTTTAACTTGAAAACCATCCAATACTTCACGCGCTATAGGCTTGAAAAAAAAGTTATTTTCCTGTGTCGGCCAGTAGGGGCGCGGATCCGTTTTAATATCGGCATAGTCATCGTAGATTTCATGCATAAAACGTTGCGGAAAACTGGACGCATTAAGACTAAAAAGCGCTTCTGTTTCCGCTTTACCGTGCTTCAGAACGGATACTTCGAAAAAGACATAAGCAATATTGTCGTGCGTTATATCATCCTCATATTTCCAGTCCTGAGTTACCAACGTTAAATCGCAGCGCCCTTCGTCGCCAAAACTCACCCAATCTTGCATATCCGCGTTTCGAAAATCTTTTTGTGCAATCACACTATCTATGGTGCGATCATTATGGTGTATTTTTGGAATGCGCAGAGTTACTTCAGCTTCATCGAAAACAAAGTTTAGGATATCGCCATCACTAAACGTCGGGCCGACAATAAATTCTGGGAAATTCATCATACCCCCTTATAGGCACCGCGCAGGGCATCGACAAACGTTTGCCCGCCGCCCCGCAACGTTGCTGGCTGGTTAACAATGGCTTTGGCCGAAGAGATTTCCCCCAACGCGGCAACGCGCTCGGTTAAATAGCGGCGGGTGATTTTTTCGTAGCCAGGCTGCACGGGCAAATTTTCCTGTTGGTTTAAACTAGCTTAGTTCCTATCCTCAACGCAATTTCTCGATTAGCGCAAGGGTTTCTGCGTTGTAATCGACTTGAACATGACTAAGTAAATCTTCAAACAGGTCTTCTTCCACCGTTCTTAGAAGTTCATTACTGTAGGGGTTTTTTCGATCTGGGTAGTGGAGAGACATAAGGCGTAAATTCAGACGTAAGGTGTATTCGCGCCCCAGGGAGAAAAAGCCGATAGTCGCCGGGTTATCCGACCCCTCTACCACGTCCGCTTTAAGCTGAAATCCATCCAATATCTCGCGTGCTATAGGTTTGAAAAAGAAGTTATTTTCCTGCGTCGGCCAGTAGGGTCGCGGGTCCGTTTTAATATCCGGGTTCTCATCATGAATTTCACGTATAAAACGTTGCTGAAAGCTGGACGCATTAAGACTATAGGATGATTCCGTCTCCGCTTTACCGTGCTTCAGAACGGATACTTCGAAAAAGACATAAGCAATATTGTCGTGCGTTATATCATCCTCATATTTCCAGTCCTGAGTTACCAACGTTAAATCGCAGCGCCCTTCGTCGCCAAAACTCACCCAATCTTGCATATCCGCGTTTCGAAAATCTTTTTGTGCAATCACACTATCTATAGTGCGGTCGTTGTGATGGATTTTTGGAATGCGCAGCGTTACGTCTGCGTCATCGAAAACAAAACTAAGAATATCCCCTTCGCTAAAGGTAGGGCCGACAATAAATTCTGGGAAATTCATCATAGCCCCTTATAGGCACCACGCAGGGCATCGACAAACGTTTGCCCACCGCCCCGCAACGTTGCTGGCTGGTTAACAATGGCTTTGGCCGAAGAGATTTCCCCCAACGCGGCAACGCGCTCGGTTAAATAGCGGCGGGTGATTTTTTCGTAGCCGGGTTGCACCGGCAACTTGCCCAGCTGATTTAAAAGATCTTGTTTCTGGCTGGCAATCGTTAACAATGCTGCACGATCACCGGTGTAGCGAATCATTTCGCCATTCAGCTGCGCCTTACGCTGCCCCAGTTTTTGCAGCAGCCCCGCTAATTGCCCCTTGGCGTTGATAAATTTAAAGCTATGGCTGGTTAAGTCGCCGGCAACACCATCCAAAGCGTGAGAGAGCAGTGCCGCACCTTCGCCTTCCACCAGCCAGGTTAATTTGCGCTTCTGGTTTTCGCGCACCAGCCCCTGCAAATCATCAATCAGTTTTTGGGTGGATTTTTGGAGCCGGCTGGCCTTCCAATGGCGCAAGTCACTGGCAACGGACATAGGGCTGAAAAATAACGCTGGGTTAGTATTGTCCGTGTACGCCAACGCATTTTTTCTGGCCGCGAGAACAGTATCGCTAGCTCCGCTAACAAAAACACTACGGCCGTCAAGGTTCCTATTGCTGGATTCCTGCATTTTCGCCGAAATACCAGACCGCATTAAATCGTATAATCCACCGGTTTCCCCCCCGCCTTCCTGAATCACCTGTACTTCAGAAATATAGACGGTTTGGTATTTATCCCCCGGTCGCTGATCTATGTGATAAAACACTTGAACATTTTTGGTCGTCAAGCGCTTCTCCGTCACCATGTCCTGCTGACGCGAAAAGGCCACAAGATTGCGACGAACGCTATTCAGCCGTGCTTTGTGGGCGGCAGAATCTTTGGCCACGTCACGTGGGCCCATGGCCGCAGTGGGGCGGGTTTCGAGCGGTTGCTTAGCGCGCAGGCTTTCAATATCGCGAATCACCGTTTGGCCTTCATAGGTTTCGGTATTGACCGCACAAAAGAAATCGATGAATAGATTGGTTTGAATTTTAATCGGTCGGCCAGATTGGCCTTGGGTATTCGAAGAGAAGTAAATATAGCCACCGGCATCCGTGACGTGTCTTGGCGAGTTTGTCATTATGCGTTCCTTCTATTTGATCTAATGGTAGAGCCACCTTGTGCCGCGCCCTGCCCTGGCGGCCACCGGCCCTGATTTCACCACCCCATGCTAAAGGTCGTGCTCTACAATGCGGCTAAGAATTATAAACGCCCACTTTACGTGGGCATAGCGTAGAAAGTTGACACGCTCGTCATTTATTCAATACACCCCCCCGCTAACAGCCGCTGTCGAAGTATAAAAAGCATAAACCACCTATTTACCTCAGACCAAACACCACGATCATAACTATCCTGCAAACACTTAATTGATAATGCGAGTGTTTAAATGAACGTTTTCTAATTCATCTACCCCCATCTACCCCCTTCACCATCGAAAAAGCGACTCGCCTTCATCTGAAAGAAGGCAATCTCATCGCAAAGGCCAATGCACAAACTAGCCGTCTTACATTTCACCCATCACCCTCCCCAACCGCTCCACAGCCAAGCCAATATCATCCAAACCCAGATGACTAAAATTAAGCCGCAAGGCCTGTTGCACCAATTCTGGCTGATGATAAAACACCGGGCTGGGCACCACCGCAACGCCGTGCTCCAAACAGCGCGCCGCCACTTGCATGGCATCGAGTTTGTGTAATTTAAACCACAAAAACATCCCACCTTGCACCGGCTGATAAATCCCGAAAGGCCATAAAACCCTATCCACTTCCTCACACAATTTTCGATAACGCTCGCCATAACTTTCACACAGGGTTTGACGATGCAAGCCGTAGCCTGCATCACTTAACACCTGCAACAAAATAAACTGGCTGGGCAGATTGCTGTGCAGATCGACAGCCTGTTTGATGCGCATTAAGGGTTGTAACAATTTCGCCGGGCCGGTGATGCTGGCGAGGCGTAAGCCGGGCATGGTGGTTTTCGAGAAGGAGCGCAACACAATGGAATGGTCCGGGCAAAAACGTGAAACCAACGGGTGGTTTTCTCCCGTGAATCGAATATCGCGATAGGGTGCGTCTTCCAATAAGAGTATGTCGTAGCGGGTGCACAAGGTAGCCACCTGTTCACGCACGGCTCGCGACCAGCTGCAACCCGTTGGGTTATGAAAATCCGGTACGGCATAGAACAGTTTGCATTTGCCACGTTTAAACAAAGCTTCAAGCTGTTCCAGGTCTGGCCCATCGGCCAGTTGAAGTACACCATAAAGGCTGGCCTCGGTAAGTGAAAAAGCCTGTATTGCCCCGAGATAACTGGGCGCTTCCATCGCAACCCCATCACCTTTGGCTAAAAAACCTCGAGCCACAAGATCAATCCCTTGCTGAGAACCCGTCGTAATCATAAGTTCGTGGTTGCTGGGCAATTGGCAATGCGTTTTAAGGTAGTCCACCAATGGCGGGTAGCCTTGGGTTAAACCATACTGGAACAGGCTCGCATGGCTGCGAATGTTGTCACCTAATTGCGTGAGCGTTCGCGTCAATACCTCGTAAGGGAACAAGGCTTCGTTGGGCAAACCTCCGGCGAGCGAAAGGCAGTTGGGCGCGGTGGCGGCCTGTAATATCTCGCGAATATAGGATGAAGGGAGTCGTTCTATGTGCTGGCTTGGCTGCATGGTAATCGCCATCTCTGAATAAAAGTTTGGCAACAGTATAGCGAGCTTGGGATTAAGCCATTTGTCCTTACCGCGCAACCTATTTGTTCATTTATGCTAATCTAGTTATCCATTTGTGCTATTTCCGTTCAAAATACAACCTATGTCAACCAACAACCTCTCACGCATCAACGATGTCCTCTACGAGATTCATCGCGATATTGCCGCCAAACTCTCGGCAAAACATCTGGCGCGTGTGGCCGCCTTTTCTGAGCAGCATTTTCATCGGGTATTTGCGGCGCAGGTGGGTGAATCGGTGCACCGCTATATTGCCCGCATTCGGCTCGAACAAGCAGCCAACCAACTGATGTTTGATCAAAGCTCGAAGGTGATTGATATCGCGCTCAAATGTGGCTACAAATCGCTATCTACCTTTACTCGCACATTTAAAGCGCACATGGGAATGTCGCCCGGCGAATGGCGCAAACACCACGCCACCTCAACCAAGCCAGATTTTATGCAAGTTCCGGAAATCGCCGACGGTTTCAATCGCATTGCACACACCCCTTTGCCACGCCCAGCAATAATCGAAACCAACCCCAAACGGGTAGCCTATATACGGCACCAAGGTTATAACAGGGGTATTCAACAAACCTGGCAAACAATGTTGTTGTGGGCCTATGAACATCAATTTAACGGTGACAACCAGTTCGCCTTACTGCATTCAAACCCTGCGCTGATACCGCTGGAACACTGCCGCTATGTCGCCTGCATTGAAATAGACAAACCTTTGCTTAAACGCAGCAAAGTCAACAGCCTAATTATTCCCGGAGGGCTTCACGCGCGCTTTCATCTCACCGGCATTTATGGCGAGTTTATTCCGTATTTAAGCCGCATTATGACGGAGTGGGCACCCACCTCGGGGTTTAAGCTGAAAACCACCCCCGCTTGGGTTGAATATAAGATGAATCAGTTTATGGATGAAAACGGTAGGTTCGATGTGTTTTTGTTTTTACCCGTTTCGTTTTACTAAAATAGAACTGAAAAATAACCGGCAGGCATTTCTACCCTAGCAAGGGCGTGCGCCTGAACGTTATAAAACGCCTAACCGGACAGACGCATCCAACCGGCTTTGCGACTAATACCACACCGAAATTGCGCTACACCGAACTTAACCATTTTTCTTTGCGCATAATCAAATATGGGAATAGCCATTGTCGGCTAACTTTGCTTAAATCGATTACCAGCTCACAAAGACTCGATGTCGACGCTCTATAAGCAGCTGGCCCGCGCCAACAATAATTAAATAGCAACGGGAAGAATATGGACACGTTCAACTCAGCCAAAACGCTCGCATGCATTGCCCTGCTGACTAGCGTTTTAACCGTTTCGGGCTGCACCACGCACAGTTCTACCGATCAGCAAGAAGTCGTTGTAATGGGCATACGCGCCAGCTTCGCCACAGCCGAGGACAATTGGCGCGAATCTCCACCCAGTAACCGAAACGACTTTGAAACCTTTAAAGCCAACCCTATAACGCTCGTTAGCGAAACACCGGTTTCTACTTTTTCGGCCGATGTCGATACGGCCAGTTACAGCTTTGTTCGCCGCCGTCTTAATGCCGGTTACCTGCCCGAAAAAGATGCGGTGCGTTTAGAAGAGCTGGTTAATTATTTTGATTACGCCTACCCGCAACCCCATTCCGCCGAAGAGCCGTTTAAAGCCAGTGTTGTGGTACATAACTCACCATGGGCCGAAGGCAAAAATTTGATCCATATTGGCGTACAGGGCTACAGCCTGGAAGCAGAACAAACGCCAGACAGCAATCTGGTATTTCTGCTGGATGTTTCCGGCTCTATGAATTCACCCGACAAATTACCGCTGGTAAAACAATCTTTTAAATTACTACTCAGCCAGCTAAAACCCACCGATACCGTAGCCATCGTGGTTTACGCGGGCGCGGCAGGCACAGTACTAGAACCCACCGCCGTTAAAAATAAAAGCCAAATACTGGCAGCGCTCAACAAACTGGAAGCTGGCGGTTCTACGGCCGGTGGCCAGGGAATTCAGCTGGCCTATGCCTTAGCGGAACAACATTTTAACAACAACGCCGTTAACCGAATAATGCTCGCCACCGACGGCGACTTTAACGTGGGTATTAGCGACCGGGAGCAGTTAAAAGGCTTTGTAGAGCGCAAGCGAGAAAAAGGTATATACCTTTCCATACTCGGCTTTGGCCAGGGCAACTACCAAGACCAGCTAATGCAAACCCTCGCGCAAAACGGTAACGGCATAGCCGCCTATATCGATACCCTGAGCGAAGCCCAAAAAGTACTGGTACACCAAGCCACCTCCTCACTCTTTCCCATTGCCACCGACTTAAAACTGCAAGTGGAATTTAACCCCACCGCCGTAAAAGAATACCGCCTGCTGGGTTACGAAACCCGACAACTGGAACGGGAAGATTTTAAAAACGACAAAGTCGATGCCGGCGATATAGGCTCCGGCCATTCCGTTACCGCCATTTACGAAATAACACTTACCAACTCCCCGAATACCACAATAGATGAGCTACGCTACAAACAAGCAACCAAACCCAATAACCACGAAAAAACCAGCGAACTGGCCTACCTGAAAATGCGCTACAAATTACCCGGCGAGACGGAATCGAGGTTAATGGAACAGGCTATTGTCGAAACAAAAGAAGTAGACCCGAAGTTAATGCAGGAAGTGAATTTTGCCACGGCGGTTGCGGGTTTCTCTCAGTTATTAAAAGGTGGGAAATATGTAGGTGATTGGGGATTTGACGATGCCCTGAAACTTGCTAAGGATAACCGTAGGGAAGATGCGTATGGTTATAGGAGTGAGTTTGTGCAGTTGATTAGGAAGGCGGGTGTGGAGGAGAGTGGGGATTTGTAGGTTGGATGGGGCTGGTTTCGACCCGAAGCGGAGGTGCCTGCGTAGGCGTCTGTCCTAATTGGATAGGTGCGATATGCGAAAACTTGACATTACATAACCGAAATAAAGATAAGGTTTACAGTTAGAAAAGGGCGATATTTAGTGAAAATAAGCAAAGTATATCTGAGAAATTTTCGTCGTCTTGAAAATGTCGAAATCGACTTTGATGATAAGGAAACAGTTTTTGTCGGCCCGAATAACAGCGGCAAAACATCTGCGACATCAGCGTTCAAGATTTTTTTGAAGTCAAATGATTTCAAGATACATGATTTTTCTGTATCTCGAATCACTGATATAGATGCTGTTGGTGAAGGTGCCGAAAATATTGAATTTCCAACAATTGATATGGACTTGTGGCTTACCGTTGATCCTGATGTTGAATTTGGCCGAATATTCTCGTTGTTGCCAACAATATCCGCAGCGATAAATGAGGTTGGAGTACGCATTCAGTTCGCGGTAAAAGATATAGACAAGTTAAAAGAGGATTATTTTTCCGCATTTCCTGAGCAAGATGATGGAAAAAGAAGAAAACCCTTATCTTACTTCCTTTCTTTGCCAAATAATCTGTCAAGGCATTTTAATCTAGTATATTGGACACTCGAAGCTGTAGACGGAGAACCGATTAAGCATCACATGGATTCAGAGGAAGCAAAAAAGACCTTGGCTTCCATCATAAAAGTCGATTTTGTAGATGCTCAAAGAAACATTGATGATCATGAGGCTGCTCGAAGTACGCGTCTATCGCAATCGTTTGCAACGTATTACAAACATAATCTCAAGCAAGCAGAGGCGAATGAAGAGGCAAATCGTGTAATCGAAGAAAACAACGACAATCTCAATGCTCATTATGAAGAGAGCTTTAAGGATATAATGGGCGTATTAAAAGGGTTAGGCGTCCCCTCTGTAAACGATAGGCAGCTCAAACTAATTTCATCTCTAAGTCCCGAAATTGCTTTGAAGGGAAACACGGCGCTTTTGTATGTTGATCCTAAGCACAAGCATGAATTACCCGAAGCTTATAACGGCTTAGGATTTAAGAATTTGGTTTATATGGCATTGCAGGTAAGTCATTTTTATTTGCAGTGGATTTCTGCAGAGCAAAAAAGACCACTTTGTCAGGTGATATTTATTGAAGAGCCTGAGGTTCATTTGCATTCACAGGTTCAGCAGACATTTGTTTCCAATATTTGGAAGATAATTGATGATGTGGCCAACCAAAATGAGGACGAAAAAATACGGCCTCAACTTGGTGTAACAACACACTCATCACATATTCTTGATGCCGTTGACTTCGAAAAAGTAAGATATTTTAAGCGCTGCAATCTTAGCTGCGATGATCCAAATGAAGTAAAAACATTAAATGCTTCGGAGGTTTTAAGCTTGAGAGCTTTCAGCCCAAATAGGGCATCAGCTTCTGGAGAAACTGAAGATGAGGCAGAAGTTCTTAAATTCTTAAAAAAATACATGAGGCTAACACATTGCGATCTATTCTTTTCCGATGCGGTAATTTTAGTTGAAGGTGCGTCGGAAAAACTGTTGCTGCCAGAAATGATAAATAAGGAAGCTGCAGATTTAAACAGTACATACCTGTCTATTTTGGAAGTCGGTGGTGCATACGCCAGCAGGTTCTCTGGATTGTTAGAGTTTATTGGTGTTCCTTATCTTGTCATAACGGATATAGACTCAGTAGACCCTGCCGATAACCGAAAATCATGTCAAGCTAGCAAGGATGATGCAGTTACTTCTAATTCATCAATCAAGTTTTATTTGAATGAGTCAGCACTTTCCACGCTAAAGTCATATGGCGATGACGATGTAAAAGTTGCCGATGATAAAGGGTACATAGCATTCCAAAAGCCAACTTCAGCACCTTCATTTGGTAAAGGGGAGATAATGTTTGGAAGAACTTTTGAAGAATCCTTCATTTATCAGAATATCGATAGTTTTAAAGATGGAACTTTAGATTGTGGAATTGAAATTACTGACGATGCAGAAAATGTAAGGAAAGCTGTCTATGAAGGGGTGAAATCATCAACCTTTAAAAAAACTGATTTTGCATTGAGTATGGGTTCATCTGATGTGCAATGGGTAACTCCTTCCTATATCTCAAAAGGCCTCCAATGGCTGAAGACAAAGCTAACAGCAAGCACTGAGGCTTTGAGGGAGTAACCAATGCCTAATACTATTTCTAAAAAAGAATTAATGTTGACCGAAGCTGATAATAGAATACGGGAATGTCTCGATCAAAAGCTTTCATTTTCAGTAATCGCTGGTGCAGGGTCAGGTAAAACGACCTCACTTGTTTCTTCTCTTGATTACTTAAGAGAAACCTATGGAAAAGAATTCAGGCGTGATGGAAAACAAATAGCCTGCATTACGTTTACCAATAGAGCAGTAGATGTTATTTCAGGACGTCTTGGTTGGGACGATCTTTATCTTGTCTCTACACTACATAGCTTTTTGTGGTCGGCGATCAAACGATTCTCGAAAGAAATAAGGATATCTTTGCAAGAAATTGTCATTCCATCGTTAATCGAAAAACAGAGAGAAAAGGACAATGGTGGGAATAGTCAGAAAGCGCTAGCTGCAAGAGAAAAGGTTCATTCTTTAGCTCAAAATATTGAGGTGTTGGAAGCTATTGATCGGTTTCATTATGACGATACATCGCAATTCAGCAACTACGCAGAAGGCAAGCTGAGCCATGATGATGTTATCGCTATTTCTGGAGTGATGATTTCCGAAAATGAAATCCTGAGAAAGATAATTGGACAAAAATATCCTTTTATTTTCGTCGATGAAGCTCAGGATACGTTCAATGAAATTGTAAAGGCTTTAAATATTCTTTGCGGGGAAGACGGCTTTCCTGTGGTCGGATATTTTGGTGATCCGATGCAGCAAATTTACGACAAGCGTGCGGGCGACTTCCATGCTCCGGTTGGCTCTTCCCTCATTACAAAAGAAGAAAATTTTAGATGTTCACCTGAAGTAATTACATTGCTTAATGAATTTAGAAGTGATGTTGAGCAATACCCTGCAGGCGAAAATACCAATGTAAAAGGGAGCGTCGAACTAATTCTAGTGCAAGCAGAAGCACCAGGCGCACCACGTAACAGGTATACTAATGACCAGCTTGACCGAGTGGCATACAAGTTTGACGAGCTACTCGATAATTGGGGCTGGAAAGACCAAGAAAATGTGAAGTTGCTTTTCCTCGTTCGTCAGATGATCGCCCGGAGATTAGGGTTCGTTGAAATCCACAAACTTTTTACAGGTGAATATGCTTCTTCACGCGCTAAAGAGGATTATGAATCTGGCTCTCACGCATTGCTTAAGCCATTTATTCGAGTTCTTTGCCCACTTGTTAAGAGCTATAACGAAGGTGATATCCGCTCTGTTATGGATATACTTAGAAATCATAGTCCAACCTTCGATCCAGAGGGTGAAAATTCGACCAAGACTTTGAAAGAAATGCTTGCTTTGGCTGAAACCCAATTGAGTAAATTGGCGAATTTATGGCTGAACGAAAATTTAGGGAATATATTGAGGTTTGCCCGTGACGAAGAGTTATGTGAGTTTTCTGAACGTTTAATTGAGGAAGTTTCGCGCGCACCCATGACTGAAGATTACGATAAGAAGCTTCATTCAATTGAAAAAGGGCGTTGGTTGGCCGATAGCTTTTTTGATATGGATACTTCAGAGATTTCCAGTTACATTGATTTTATATCTGACAATACTCCTTTTAGTACTCAGCATGGAGTCAAAGGAGAAGAATACTCCAACGTCGTTGTTCTCTTCGATGACATTGAGGCGTCTTGGCATAACTATAGTTTTACCAAGTCTCTAACGCCCGCAACTTCAGGTGAGGGAAAAGAGGAGCAAGTCGAAAGAACCAGAAGGCTAGCTTATGTATGCTTTTCCAGAGCAGAAGTAAATTTGAAAATCGTATTTTATACACCAGATCCCAACGCGGCAAAAAAGGAGCTTGTTGGTGCTGGCCTTTTCTCAGATGACCAAATATCCTTTTTTGACTAGATAACGTCAGGATTATTGCGTAAATGTCCGCTCTTGTCCTGATGCAATACTAGGTTGTATAAATTCTACACTGGTTGAGAAAAAGGAAATAAATGGGGTCAGACCTGAATGGCACTTACTTAGATACAACTAATTGATTTAAAAGCAGAAAAGCTGGTCCAATGGTGGAGCTTTACCTCGCCAAAGATGCCACTGCCACCAAAGGGCCAGCTCCAATGAATGCTAAACATAACCGTCGGCAGCATCAACAAAAAATTATTCAGAAAGAAGCGTTTCATCGAGATGCTATTAGTTTTTTAACGTATTAACTGCACCGGAATTATTCGATACGCTTGAGGCGTTATTACCAGAGGTAGATGGGGTTAGATCTTGATACTTGCCTTTCACTTGAATGTTCGCTTTTGACCGATAGCTGACCGAGGTTTGTAGGCAAATATCGGATTACTTGTTATGCCTGTCTAAGCAGTGACACTAGAAAGAAATATTGGTAGGTGCATTTAATTGACGAGAAACAATAGTTGGGCGATCGCTTGCTAGTTGGAACGCTATTAGGACAGGCACGATAAGCAACCTTTAAAGGCTTAACACCGTTAGGCTCTTCCACACCACTATCATGGCTATCCTGCGAACGATAAGCCCCCCCCCCGTTCAGTAACTCCACTTCTGAAAATACCGGAATTCAATACAGCAGATAGCCTCTAGAAAGCGCTCAAGGAATAATAAGCGAACTACATTTATGCCAACACAAAGCAATTGGCATCACTGCCATTTACTTCACCCGAGTATAAACTCCGCCAAACCGTGTGCGGCTGTTTAGTATCACCGGTGAACTCAAGCAACGCCTCGCCAGATTTATACACCTGAACGCCGTACTTGTTTTTCACTGATTCATCAGAATAGGAAAAAAAATTGATTACAACGCTCTCTACCTTAGGCTTAGCTTCACACACATAGCCCTTCGGCAACATTGAAGCCACTAACGGCTAAACGGCAACGACTTTCAGAGAGTGCCAACGTATGTTCGATTATTACCGCCTAGCCAGGAGCCGCCTCCCCTAGATCGAACTCGCAAAAATAGTTCCCCCGCCACTCGGCCTTCGCACAAGAAAAAAGCAACAAGCAAAACGCAGCAAATATAGTTTTTCTATTTCTAATTACCATCACCCAATATACCCCGCGCCAAGACCTTTTTCATATTTCGCCCTCACTTTGATGGAAATTTCACTCAACGTAATTTTTCCATCTTTGTTCACATCGTACAATCATGACAGTCCTACAAACACCTCTCCATCAATTGTCCTGCGCATTGTTTAATGTCAGGCTCAACAATTTACCACCGACTTATCAGCCGCAAAGTTTGTTCGACTCCTTTGGCGGCATTCGGATTATTTAACAAACCTGGTAACACATTCAAAAATTCATCGTTTAGCAAGACCTTCATTTCGTCAGCCAAATAGCTCTTTAGCTCCTGATCACAATCCATCAGCTCAATCACCAAACGGTCACGATTTTCCAAAACAAACATCAAATCCTCTAGGTCATGGCTAAAATAGTCGCCAGCCCCTCTCCCCTTAAAAGCCTCCAGCTTAGTCGCTAAAAAATAGGGCGCTGAGGCCACTCGGATTATTATCCCACTGGCTAACGTAACCTCATCGGCCAGTTCAATAGCCTGCTTGTACCAGCGATTTGAAAATCCAAGAATCTCAGAGTCAGTCGGCATCACATCTACTTGCACCCGGCCCAATTTTGTCGGTGCCAGCCAACGACAAATCACCGCAGTATCACTCGTGTCCTCAATAAAACCTTTTGCTCTTAAATCATCACAAAATCGGTAATATTCGGCCCGCGACAAAACATCAATCAGCACATCGACATCTTCTGTACGGCGAGTGCCAGCTCTTGCAACCTCCGGCACAAGCAAGGCTGTTGTAGCGCCACCCACGTAGGTAATCTCTTTATTTAGCTCGCCAAGCGCTGTAGCAACGGCATGAAGTTGCTGAATGTTAAATTCATAGCCCTTCACGCTCATTGCGAAACTCCCAGGTGAGCAGCCAATAGTTCGCGCGCAATGGCAAGCTCTCGCGGCTTACCGCCTCTAATCACCTCAACCAAAGACAATGCCTGGTAGAGCCATGGATCATATGACGCAGCTAATGGAACACTATTGTGAAAGGGTACAATTAACTCCGCCTCTTTATCCCCTTGAGAGCTTGCCCACACCCAACCTGGTTGCGGCGGCAGCATTTCGCTTTTGATTAATTGGCAATTCCAACCGGTTCCAATACCTCGGCCATAACCGCTACGCTCTAATGGGCAGTAGTAACGGATACCGTAACAAAGCCATTCGTTAAGATTGCGTGCCACAGCGAAGATGCCCCCCCTGATACTGACCAACTGAGCTTTTTCGAGACGTTGAGTAGAACGACTAATTTCACCATGACTGATTCCAATAACCTCCGCTAGATCACGGATGCTAAACACAGAAGATAGCCCCGTATCGGCGAGACCAATACCAGCCTGACGCTCAATAGAGCAATATTTGAGAGCAATTAAAGTATCTTGGGGTTTTATGATCATTGAGGCGTTTCCTGTTTCGGAATAGGAAACATCTTGACAGGGAGATCGCTGGATTGTCAAACGGTAAATATCGGGGAAGCCTTCACCATTAGCAAGTACCTTGGTATTGGCCGCGCCCATCAGTACAGGCATCATAAGCACTTTCTTTTACTCTCAACTCAGTAACTATTTATGAAAATCAACCGATCCCTGTCAACGCTCTGTTTACTGGGTTGCGTATCCATTCTTGCGGCCTGCCAGAGCAGCATTGGTGCGGCACCAGACAATACCCCAGCGGCCACACTGCCCATAGACAAAACCGGGCTGGATATCCTGCAGAGCTACGACAGGGATCTATGGAGTGGCCCGGAAGGTTGGAGCGAAGCACAGTGGCGCTGGAAGCAGCGACTCAAATGGGACCGCGATTGCGACTATGTGGCCGATGTGGAAACCTACTCCCTTGTTGCGCCCTTCCAGCTGGTAACCGTGCTATGTGTGCCGGGTGCCTACCAGCCCACCTATTATCTCTACCTGTTCGACGGTGACAGCCAGCAGGGCCGGCAGCTCGAACTCGGCTTTCCCGCAAGCACCGATAACCCCAAAGAAGTCATCGGCACCCTCCAGGTGGACAGCGCCGAAAAAACACTGGAAATACTTACCCGGTCCCGCGGAATGGGTGACTGCGGTACCTATCGGGTTTTCCATTTTAACCCTGCCACGGAATTGACCCAGGCCGGTTTTCAACTGCAACAAACCCGCTCCCGTGCCTGTCGGGATCATCCGGCGGTAAAATTCGAAGAGCTACCCAAATCCCTGTTCGATTACAAAAACCGGCCTTTAAGTACGAAGTTCCTGAAAATTTGTGGGTACTTGTTAAACATGAAGATGGCGCTCACTGTTTCAATTTCAATTCAAAAACTGACGGAGATGAATATCCAATTGTTAACTATGAACCATATCTTCCGCCAAAAACGTTTGGGTAGCCACTTGCACTGATTTTTCACGAGTATTTGGAAAAATGGTCTTTTAATTATTTGAACGACTAGAATCGTTTGATCACCGGTTGATGGCGAGGATTCGTTGATAGTGCGCGCCAGCAACAATGAAGTTTACAGCTTTCTCCACCAACCTTTCTGTCAAATTAAATAAATGCACTATCATGACAGTCCTGAGAGCCACCCTATCGGAAAATATTTTTCTAAAAGCCACACGGGTTTCAGCAATGAGGAAAACTCGAAGCGCTTCCTCCGTAAACCCCAACAACTGGCCACCCTAAATTAATAGCAAATAGATAATAAGAGAATTCTGTCTTGGGCTATTTTTATTTCGTCTAGGGTTTAAAAAAAACCCTCTAACGATTTCGCGGGCCTGCATAAATCATTGCCTATAACTAAAATCATTTCCAAAAGCCGAAACACTACAAATCAAGGTTACAATACAGACGATTTATGAAGGCCACTTATACAAAATATGCGTTACTAAACCCCTCCCCTCTTTTAGTTGGGTTTACTTAAAGGCTAGTATTGTGTAATGCCAGAGGAGCCGCAGGAGGCCCAGCTACCAACGCAAACACTTCCCGCGTTATGCAGGCGACTATTGGAAATAATCGCTCGACTGCTAGGGCTGTCTGACCTAAATATACCCTCGTCCATATCCGCGATATCACAATTATTAAACGACACATCTATACGAAAAACAGTTCCACCATTCTGGCGCAACGCTTTACCAGCATCATGAATAATACAGTTTTCAACATTTAGTGTGCTTTCAGCATTTATCTGAAAAAATTTGTCATCGGCATTATAGCCTTCGATATTGGCTATATTGTACGTGCCTGAAGCTTTAACGGTAATCGCGTCCTCACCAACATCTTGAAAATAGATATTATCCAAACTCGCGTTGTTACGCAGATGAATACCGTCCGCACCATTATCTCCGATAACGACATTCTTTAGAGTCGAACCATTTTCAACTCGAAATACTGGATCTTGTCCCTCGTCTTGGCTACCATCACCGAGCTCTGATCCAGCAGTGTACGTCTGACAATAGCCATCAAAAGTACTGCCATCGTCAACGCGTATAGTAGACGTTACAACGATTACATTTCCGCCCGGCGAACATGAAGCACCTGAAATACCCGAGCCACCTCCAGTGCTAGAGCTACTCGAAGAACTACTAGAAGAAGAACTACCTCCCCCTTGGGAATTACACGTACTTAACGCAATGCAACTTTGATTGTTTTCCCAACCCCAACCACTGGTTTCGTCTTGGCATAGAGGATAAATTGAACCATACCAATCACATACAAAATCTTCAGAAGTACCTCCACCACTGGAACTACTGCTAGACGAAGAGGCGCCCGACAATACTTGACCGCTGTTTGTGCATTCTACTGGGCCAATGCAACTCTGACTATTCTCCCAACCCCAGCCTGTACTCTGACCACAACAAGCGGGAAAATCCGTACCGTACCAATTACACGTACCACAATCTTGCGCAATGGCAATATTCCCAAATGAACTAACGACTATGGTTAAAAAAATCTGCGTTAAATATTTCATAATATTTTTCCTTGCATTAACGTTATACCACACTTCAGTATAAGGAGGTCAGTTGGTAGAAACAGATTGAGATTACTAAAAAAATGTATGGGCCGGCTAAACTCTAACGTTGGCACCAAATAAAGACAGCGCCAGCAAACAATTACTGGCGCTTTAGGACGAAATTTTAGATTGCAGGAATACTTACCCAAAAGCGAACATCATCACACTCGTGGCCAGAAAGCTGATTGTAAGTCCAATCGTAGCCCGCTTTAAAATTATTAATGTCTGTTGTATTTGGATTGCTCAAGCCTGAGGAACCGTTACGATGTCCAGCGAACCAATTGCTGCCGAAATAATTACGACACTCATTGTAGACCTGAACATCCAATGAGCGACTGCTGTTCATTTGGGCAGAGACGGAATAATCACCTGAACCATAACCGGTCCATGCAGAGTGACATTGCCGCATCATCCCCCAGTTTTGCTTGGTGGCACCGGCGTTAAATGAATCTCCTGTTTTGTTATCACCATAAGCATAATTGGTATCCATAACTTCAGTTTCCATCATTGCCGACGCCAAGAACCTACGATCAGCACCCGCATCTTGATAGCCGCGCTTGTTGCTTCCTAAACCAGAAATAGTATAGCAACCGCAGCTCATACCGTTGGGGCAAGAAAGCGAACTGGGGCAACTACCGGTACCACAACTTCCGCTACTGGAGCCTCCACTACTGCTGGAAACAATGCAGCTTTGATTATTTTCCCAACCCCAGCCATCGCCGTCGGGATCGGATGAAGAACTACTACATGTAGGATAGCCACTCGAACCACCACTACTGGAACTGGTAGATACTACGCAGCTTTGGTTGTTCTCCCATCCCCAACCATCGCCATCCGGATCGGAAGAGGAGCTACTGCACGTTGGGTAATCACCACTACCACTGCTACTGGAAGAAACAATACAGCTTTGGTTGTTTTCCCAACCCCAGCCATCGCCATCGGGATCGACTGATGCACTACTACACGTCGGATAATCTTGAGCGAAAACGGGATATGAGAACGAAGCAAGGCCCACGAAAAGGACACAAGCCGTCATTAGGGATTTCATTATTTTCATCAAATTTTCTCCGTGAATTTCGGATGTACACGTTACGGACAAGGTGTAGTCAAGAAGTTGGCCGAAAAAATGTGTACGGGTAATTAATTTTTATCTCTACCGGTAAAGCGGTTGCATATTCACATCGGGTGTAACCGGTTACAACTATTTTTTCGAAATATTGACAAATAGTTAAAATTCCAAAATCCGCTATACCGCTATACCGCTATATTTGAAGCCCTGCAGCTAAGCGTTCCAGCCTCACGAATAACGTTGGCGGAATTTTTTCGCATGGCAATACAACAAACGCCTAATCTACCAACGAACCAAATGACAAAAAGGCGTTTGGGATTGAACACTAAAACATATCTTAATAATCGGATGCCTCGCAAAAAAACTTAAACACTCCGAAAAACTTTCTCAAGAAAACTATCTTAATCGACCGGTCTCTTAGTCCAGAAAACGTCTTCAACAAATAAATATAATCATTAAGCTCGAATAATCAGGTTACCATCGAGCAACTATTTTTAGTTGCTATTCAATACCAACACAAAACGACCGCACCACACACGGCGTGCGGCTTTTTATGGTGTTTGCAGGACGACACATTCAGTCGTATTATTTCAGGTTATTTCCGGCGGCTATTTAATGGTAGATCTGCTTCGTCTACACCATCCGCGACAAATCCACTTAGAATACGCGCACCATTTTCCTGAAAATGTGTTCCGTCAACGGTACCATCTGCTCGCAAAAAGAAAAAATCCTCTGGTGTCGGGGATGGACAAATTGCCATTAAATAATTCACCGTCTTTTCATTTAAGTCTGCTAAAGCGACACCGTCGGAAACAGCCAGTTCTCGCATTGCTTCCGCATGCGCACCAGTCCCATTACCACCGGTACAATAGGCTGAATTTCTTGGCGGCGGGGTGACAAATACTAAAGTTACACCTCGCGCTCGCGCACCGGATATATACTGGCGCAAGTAGGTTTTAAATTCCGTTTGCGGGTCTAAATAGTATGGAATTGTTTGGCCATTGATCGTATAAGTTGCCGTTTTATTGCCATCGTTAGTGCCAAACTGCACTAACAAATAATCACCAGATTTGATGACATTCCAGATCGCATCCAGTCGTCCTTCCTCGATAAAACGTCGTGCCGTGCGTCCACCAACGGCATGGTTTTGAACATTTACAGAGGAATTATATTGCTCTGCCAACATTTGCCCCCAGCCAGCTTGATCATTTTGACTTGCGGTATCTGTATAAGTTGATACCGTTGAATCACCAGCGATGTAAACATTAATGGTACTGGTGCTGGGCGATCCGCCGACAGGTAAAAAGGACCAGTGCTGACCTGCGCCGCCCCAATACGAGTAAAGGCGAATATCACCACCGGCTACCATACTCATTTCCCAAACATCAATTGCCTTACCACTGAATACCGAGGTAATTGAATACAACCCACTGCCAACATTATCAATATACCAACGCTGATTAGAATTACCGTAGTATGTCCACTGCCGCAGCTCTGCACCATCATCTGCGTTCCAGGCATATACATCTAATGATTTTCCGCTGTGCGCGGGCCGAATCGAATAACTGCCATCACCCAACGACACGACATCAAATTGCTGGTTTGTCGCACCACTTTCTGAATATTGTAAAATATTGGCGCCGTCGTCAGAGCTTCCACCCTCCACATCCATGAACTGACCACTTAAGGAAGACTGAATGGTATAGCGACCACTATCGATGGCAAATGCGCCCGACGACAAAAACAATATTAACGCGAAAATCATGATTTTTTTAAACACGGAATGTACCTTCGTTATATTTATTTTGGAACCACCTGGAAATGCAACAGGTGGTCACGCGACCGCTTAGCTAAAAAAGTAACACCAAAACAAGTTAGCCGAGAGGCTTATGAAGAAAACTAAAGACGCAGAAGCATATACCAAGAAATACTGGACTAGTGAGGCGAACATCCCATTATTATGGTATTACTAGAAAAGAACCGACGTCATAATCAACCCCAGCTGAATAGACAATTCGCTGCCAGAACCACCCTATTATCGTAGTTTATAAAAGTAAATTATCTCTTTGCTTTGCAGATAGAAGGAAGCCAGCAAGAGGATAACTTTCTTAAGCTTCTGCTGCGCGGGAAGATCGAATAGTTTGTGTTTTTCTTCCGCAACTAATTATGGCCAATATGTAAATCGCTTTCCGTTCCAAGAGCCAGACTCCAACGACGCAGCGGTATGTACTGGAACCACCGAAAGAAAATTCACTTAGCTAAAATTGAATAGCCTTTCAGTTCGCGCCCCGCCAATTTCGATAACAAGGCTAGTTGTCATCGTCGCTTACTCATACAAAGGCACGTACTTATAATTGGCTGAGAGCATTTGACAAACCAGCCACCCAGCACATCACCTTTGGGCGAATTGTGACGACCTTTTTTCGTTATGGCTAACTGGATCGCCAATCTAAAAGGTGTGGACGCGTGGCTAAACTGACACCCAAGCAAATTTAATTGACAAGTAAAGGAAAGGCGCCGACACGTGGTCGGCACTTTTTTATCTTTGCTATTCTAATGATTTTTTAAACTATCGATTAGCGCAGAAACCAATCGACGTACTGGTTTGTCCCGGCTGCAAAGTACCGTTCCAGCCCACACCCGAAACATTCAAGGTCGAATCACTCTGGTTCCATTCACCATTCCACAGGCTACTCACGGTTCCCTCAACGGTGACTGCTGCATTCCAGGTTACTGCAGAACTACCAGTATTTTGTAATACAAGGTTTGCACAGTAACCACCGCCCCAATCATTATTAATACTGACCGACGCAGTTACACCACCAACAGTGCTGCCGCTCGAACTACTTGAGCTAGAAATGCTGCTTGAATACGAGCTTGTTGAGGAAGAACTCGAAGAAGAAGAGCTACTACTTGAGCTGCTGGAAGATTGTAGCGAATCACAATTCCCGGCAACTGGCCCTACACCGGTGATGCGAAGATTATCTATATTGGGCAAGCCACCTTCATCGGTTGCTTCTAACCGTAATAGATTATTTCCACCCTCCAAAGTGATAATTACATTTGAAGAACTATTCCAGGTAGTCCAACCACCGGTTGATTCAAAATAAAAGTTCGCAGCCGACGAATTATTCACAAATAGCTCCCCTGGCCGAGCAGTCGAACCATTTGCGTAGTCGAAGACAATCGCATAAGCACCCGTAGCTGGCACTGAAATGGCGTAGTTAATGCCACTACCGACAGCATTCGAAGAGTTGGCAAAGCCAACACCGGAAAAGCCTGCGTTATTGCTATCGATGGTACCTTCCAAGTTACAAAAACCAGCGGTGCTCTCTTCCTGTATATAGGTGTAGCTGCTTGAACTAGACGAGCTACTCGAGCTGGACGAACTATCTCCCGACGCCAAACTAAAACTACGCGTAAAAGTAGGCCAACCGTTCGCCATATTGATTTGTAAAATATCGAGCCGCGAAGGCCAACCATCGGAAGTCGTGCCATCGTAATAGTGGATGCTTGCCAAATGTTGTCCGTTCCGATTCAGATAACCAAAGTGACCCGGCCCTATATATTTACCGGAGGTTGCCAAAACCGTACTTACACCACTAGCATTACCATTGTCGCTTCCGTAGTTCCAAAGGTTTTTACCGTTCACATCAACGAAAGGACCGGTTGGGCTAGTAGAGCGTCCGACCAAAATATAATAGTCACTTTGATTACCAGCACAACAATCTCCGCGGTTTACAAACGCGTAATAGTAACCATCCAGATACTGAACTTGCGCGCCTTCAAATTCATTCCAACCACCGTTGTTCCCGATAGCCGCAACGCGTGAAGAACCTTGGCGCAATCCGGTACTCGGGTTTATTTGCACAATATATAGGCCCGAGTAATGAGAGCCGTATATCATAAAAACGTTGCCACTAGTATCGCGATAAACACCAGGGTCTATAGCGTTCATTGGTCCACCACTTGTGGACGGATCGGTTTGCGTAGAAACCACCATGCCCAAATCTTGCCAATTCGGATTGTTTAAGGAGTCTGTAACAGCAACACCAATTGCCGAAGTCGGTGGGTTGCTGGAAGAAAATGCGGAGTAGTAAATATAGTAGCGACCATTCATTTCGATAAGATCGGGCGCCCAAAAATTACCATCAAAATTCGGCACGCGCGCATTTATCCAACTGGGCCAGGTACCAGGCGTAAAAACTGTGGAGCCGGTATTCCAATTAATTAGGTCGGTTGAGTAGCGGCTGACCATGCCGTCATTACCATCACCGGTACCGAAAGTCCAATAAGTGCCATCATCTTCGACGATAGTGGAAGGGTCATGAGTTGTGTTATTACCATATAATTCCATAGCCAACACTTGTAAACTTAAAATCAAAGATACAGTAAGGATCAGCGCTTTCTGCGCCACTTTCTGAGAGAGTGTAAACATTGCGGGTACCCTGCTGAAAATTATTATTGATTGATCGTCATAAAGTTTAGGAACGATAAACGCCCCATTTACGAGAGGGTACCAGAAAGGCTTCGAGCTCATCGCCTACAACTTACGAAAGTGCCAACGGCCTAACATCACAGTCTGCCGAACGTCGCAAACTTAATAAAAATCGGATCGAGATGAGAGACTCCTAGTCGCTCGACTGCCAGAGGGAGCAGGCGCTCATCGCGGAAATTCAACTACATGGCGAAAATATTTTAGAAGAAAGGCGCGCAACTTTTTAGCGTATAGAAAACTGCACTATCCTGAGCACCCCGCGAACGGCTAGACAACGCTCCCGTCCAGCGCTAGTCGTTTTGGGGAATTGTGCGGGGGTTTATCCTCAACGCGATACTCTTCCTCTTGCCACTCCAGGTTGGCCGCCCCACACGTAAAACGCCTTTAGGGAGAGACGCCTCTAACCCGCGTTCGGCCTATTACCACACCGAAATTGCGCTACACCGAACTTAACCATTTTTCTTTGCGCATAATCAAATATGGGAATAGCCATTGTCGGCTAACTTTGCTTAAATCGATTACCCGCTCACAAGGACTCGATGTCGACGCTCTATAAGCAGCTGGCCCGCGCCAACAATAATTAAATAGCAACGGGAAGAATATGGACACGTTCAACTCAGCCAAAACGCTCGCATGCATTGCCCTGCTGACTAGCGTTTTAACAGTTTCGGGCTGCACCACGCACAGTTCTACCGATCAGCAAGAAGTCGTTGTAATGGGCATACGCGCCAGCTTCGCCACAGCCGAGGACAATTGGCGCGAATCTCCACCCAGTAACCGAAACGACTTTGAAACCTTTAAAGCCAACCCTATAACGCTCGTTAGCGAAACACCGGTTTCTACTTTTTCGGCCGATGTCGATACGGCCAGTTACAGCTTTGTTCGCCGCCGTCTTAATGCCGGTTACCTGCCCGAAAAAGATGCGGTGCGTTTAGAAGAGCTGGTTAATTATTTTGATTACGCCTACCCGCAACCCCATTCCGCCGAAGAGCCGTTTAAAGCCAGTGTTGTGGTACATAACTCACCATGGGCCGAAGGCAAAAATTTGATCCATATTGGCGTACAGGGCTACAGCCTGGAAGCAGAACAAACGCCAGACAGCAATCTGGTATTTCTGCTGGATGTTTCCGGCTCTATGAATTCACCCGACAAATTACCGCTGGTAAAACAATCTTTTAAATTACTACTCAGCCAGCTAAAACCCACCGATACCGTAGCCATCGTGGTTTACGCGGGCGCGGCAGGCACAGTACTAGAACCCACCGCCGTTAAAAATAAAAGCCAAATACTGGCAGCGCTCAACAAACTGGAAGCTGGCGGTTCTACGGCCGGTGGCCAGGGAATTCAGCTGGCCTATGCCTTAGCGGAACAACATTTTAACAACAACGCCGTTAACCGAATAATGCTCGCCACCGACGGCGACTTTAACGTGGGTATTAGCGACCGGGAGCAGTTAAAAGGCTTTGTAGAGCGCAAGCGAGAAAAAGGTATATACCTTTCCATACTCGGCTTTGGCCAGGGCAACTACCAAGACCAGCTAATGCAAACCCTCGCTCAAAACGGTAACGGCATAGCCGCCTATATCGATACCCTGAGCGAAGCCCAAAAAGTGCTGGTACACCAAGCCACCTCCTCACTCTTTCCCATTGCCACCGACTTAAAACTGCAAGTGGAATTTAACCCCACCGCCGTAAAAGAGTACCGCCTGCTGGGTTACGAAACCCGACAACTGGAACGGGAAGATTTTAAAAACGACAAAGTCGATGCCGGCGATATAGGCTCCGGCCATTCGGTTACCGCCATTTACGAAATCACACCTACCAACTCCCCGAATGCCACAATAGATGAGCTACGTTATAAACAAACAAGCGAACCCAACACTAGTAAAAAAACCAGCGAACTGGCCTACCTGAAAATGCGCTACAAATTACCCGGCGAGACGGAATCGCGATTAATGGAACAGCCGATTATTGAAACCAAAGAAATAGCCCCGGCGTTAATGCAGGAAGTGAACTTTGCCACGGCGGTTGCGGGTTTTTCTCAGTTACTAAAAGATGGGAAATATGTAGGTAATTGGGGATTTGACGATGCCTTGAAACTTGCTAAGGATAACCGTGGGGATGATGCGTATGGTTATAGGAGTGAGTTTGTGCAGATGGTGCGAAAGGCGAGTGTGGCGGAGAGTGGGGATTTGTAGGTTGGTTGGGGCTGGTTTCGAGCCAAAGCGGACGTTGATAGTCTATATTTTAAGGGCAGCTCATTGCTGAAAGCGGACGTTGAGACTGGCTACTTCAGGCGTCAGAAAACGACCAAAAGCAGATATTCGTATTTTTTGCTCTAGACTTACAAGCTTGTTAGCCAATAAAGGCTGCAGACGACCCTTAACAGACGTTGAATGATTATGAGTACAGGGCATAAGTTTCATCTGACCCCGCTTATTAAGAGAATAAAACTAATCATGTTTAAAAAATAATAACTCCAATATAGAAGGAACTTGTGCATGTATTTGCATTCTTTGTTGTTAAATAATTTCAGGAAATATAAATCTCTAAATGTATCGTTCAATAGTGGCTTGAACCTGTTGGTTGGAGAAAATGATTCGGGAAAAACTGCCATTGTGGATGCAATAAAATACGTGCTTCATACACAAAGTCGTGAGTTTATACGACCGTGTGTTGAGGATTTTCATTTGTCTGGTAATGAGGATGAGTCGAAGCGGAGTGAAACATTTGTAATCGAGTGTGTTTTTAAAGGATTTAAGGACTATGAATCAAAGAGTTTTTTAGAATGGCTTGGGTTCGATGATGATGGTGGATTCAATTTACGGGTGTGGTTAAAGGGAACGAGAAAAGATGGGCGGATTTACTACGATTTACGTGCAGGGTCTGACAGCGAAGGTCATCAACTCAATGGTGAAGCAAGAGATCTTTTGCGAGCCACTTATCTAAAGCCGTTAAGGGATGCAGAAAGTGAGCTGACACCAAAAAGAGGATCACGATTGTCACAAATTCTTGATAGTCATGATCAGTTTTCAGATAAAGCAGACCATCGGTTAAAAAGGATTTTACGACTCACAAATAAAGCGATTGATAATTATTTTTCAAAGTATGATGGCAAAGACCTTCTTGGTGATATCAATGGTTACTTGGAAGATTTTTCCATCGATGACAATGTGCTTTCTTCTAAGTTTCAAGTGAGCGATAACTCACTGAAATCGATACTTGAGAAGCTGTCACTCAAGCTCTTTGGGCAGGAAATATCTGAAAATAATTTTCAAGGTCTTGGATCAAACAATATCCTCTACATCGCAGCCGAACTTCTTCTACTAAAGAAGCTGCATTACTCAGGGCTCAAACTTGCGTTGATTGAAGAAATTGAGGCTCATCTTCACCCTCAGGCTCAGGTCAGACTAATAGACGCAATTCAAAAAATTGGTGAAGAGAATAATATCCAGTTCATATTGACGTCTCATAGTCCAAATCTAGCCTCAAAAGTTAAGCTCGATAACCTTATCGTTTGCAAGGGTGGTAATGCTTATCCAATGGGGCCTTCGAGTACAAAGTTAAGGAGTGGTGATTATTACTTTTTGGAGAGGTTTTTAGACTCTACTAAGGCGAATCTTTTCTTCTCTAGTGGAACAATCTTAGTCGAGGGTGATGCTGAAAATATTTTAGTCCCCGTAATAGCGAAATATATAGGTAGGGACTTGTCTAGAGGTGGTGTGTCTATCGTTAATGTTGGAAGCACCGCCTTTTTAAGGTATGCCAATATATTTTTGAGAGAAGAAGGTGAGGAGTTCAGAGTCCCTGTTTCGCTTATAACGGATGTAGATGTTAAGCCAGTCGAATGTGGGAAAAAGAAAGATGATGTGCTTTTGATGGCTGAAGAGATAGAGGTGGCTAGAGAGGCAACAATCGTTGAGAAAGAAGGAAAATATCCAGCCCCAATAAAGTCATTTATAGCACCGTATTGGACTTTGGAATATAGCTTATCATTAAGTAGTTTGTCAGAAGTATTCTGGGCGTCTGTATACCTGTGCTGGAAGACAAAGAGTAAAGATTACGTATTCACTGATGAATGGAAAAATGAACTGGTTTTGGAGGCAGATGTTGAATATAAAAGTTGGCTAGATGATGGTTGCTCAAAAGAGAAGATTGCTTTTAATATTTATAAGGAAACGTTGCTGGATAAGAAATTGTCAAAGGCGGTTGTGGCACAGGTGTTTTCTGGGGTTTTGAGTGAGGCTGATCTTGTGGGGGCTCCTGATGATCCATATATTAGTTATTTGGTTGATGCTGTGGTTTACGCAACTGGTGGGCAATAGTTATGCTTATATCAGATGAAGCAATTCATTCTATTGAGGAAAGGTATAATTTA
Organism: Teredinibacter haidensis; assembly: GCF_014211975.1. Taxonomy (NCBI): domain Bacteria; kingdom Pseudomonadati; phylum Pseudomonadota; class Gammaproteobacteria; order Cellvibrionales; family Cellvibrionaceae; genus Teredinibacter; species Teredinibacter haidensis. The sequence goes on along the minus strand of NZ_CP060084.1, from coordinate 108,050 downwards.
AAGTTCGATATTGAAAGTCGGGAGTTTATTAAATGCATGGTGTCAAAAGACATACAGGCGTGTCCTGGGGCAGGAAAAACAACATCGCTGGTAGCTAAGTTGGAACTGCTATCAGGGTTTATGCCATTTTCAGACAATAGCGGGTTGCTTGTTCTTACTCATACAAATGTAGCTGTTGATGAAATCAAGAGAAAGCTAGGAGGTGATGCTAATGTACTTCTGGGTTATCCAAATCATGTTGGCACATTTCAATCTTTCATTAATAAATCCCTAGCAATACCAGAGCTATCAAGCATGATCAAGAGAAAGCCTGAAAGAATAGATAGCGATATTTTTAATCAAAAGCTTCTGTTAAAGCTCAAAAAATACTGCCTCGATAAATTTATTGCAATGAGTGCAGAGGCAAACAACTATCCTAATATCGAGTCTTTCTTAGAGGATCTGACTGTTACTGATAACAAGGTCATTCTCAATCTTGCGGGAAATAGAAAGAAAATACTGGTTAATAAAGGAAAGCCTTCGTATAGAAACATTAAGAGAGCCCTTGGTGAGGGTGTTGTGAATCAAGTGATACTCGATGGATATTTGACTTACGAGCACTGCTACGATTTGGCTCAAGAGTATCTTAAAAAACATCCAGAAGTAATTAAGGTTTTCCAGAAAAGATTCAAATATGTATTTATTGACGAGGCGCAAGATACGGACGACAGGCAGTTTTCCATTCTAAAGAGTCTGTTTGGCGGTAGCGATGTTGTCGTTCAGCGTATAGGTGACAATAATCAGGCGATATTTAATTTCCTTGGTGCTCCACAATCTGGGTGGAATGTTGATGATAATCCGATAAATATCCATAAGACAAAGCGCCTATCAAAAAAAATATCTGATGTGATTTCTAATGTCGCGATAAATCCTCAGGATCTGTGCGGCCCTAATGAGGTTGATATCAAGCCGACAATTATTGTTTTTGATGATGAGCATGTTGAAGGTGTTATTCCCTTGTTTGCTGGATTGATACATAAGTATAAGCTTAACGAAATTGATAGTTGTGTTTTTAAAGCTGTTGGTGGCGTTTCTAAGGGCAGTGATAAAGGTCATACGATACCTGATTATTTTCCCAATTATAAAAGAGGTAAGGCGATACCAGAGAATGATGACCTTGTAGAAAAATTTGGTAGTCTTGGTGTGGATCTATTATCACCAAGATTAATTATGGATGTTTCTCTTGATATTGTTAGAGAGTATCTTTTTCTTACAGGGGCTAGGTTGGATGACGGCCCGTTTACAAAATCCAGAATATTAATTTACTTGAGGGCTGTTGATCATGTTCAATATGATAGATTTAAAACCCTTCTGTTAGAAATATCTAGAGGGGTTTTAAATTCCAAGTCCGTTGACAATCTCTTCAGCGATCTTCTAACTGTTTTTCTGGGAGTTTATGGAGATATTCTTGATCAGGGTGTTCTGTCTGAAGTGATCAAAAAAATAGATATAAATGTACAGTCAAGCAATATTGAAAATGTCTATAGCTACAATGAGGATGGTGTTGAATTCGATATTCCTGTTTCCACTATACATAAGGTTAAAGGTGAGACGCATACAGCTACTCTAGTTCTTGAGACTTTCAAGGATGGTTATGATTTGTATCAGCTGTTGGATCTATTTAAAGGTAATAAGACGCATGGTTTCGATGGAAAGAAAAAGCTTGTTTATGTTGCCGTATCTAGGGCTACACATTTTCTATGCTTAGCCATTCATCAAAAAAACCTTCATCGTAAAAAGAATAATTCGGTGACTGTTCAGGATATTGTTGACTTAGAGAACTCTGGATTCAATGTTATTGACATGGCAGGATAGACCCCTTTCCCTTCCATAAAGATGTTGGCTGAATGTTATTCCCAGTACATCTCGATTAGATGGCCAGCCAAACTGTCCGCTATTGGCCGAAAGCAGAAGAAATAGACCGTTAGGGAAATAATTATATGGGTATTAAGACAGAAACAGTAAAGGTGCGTTGCCCAAACCCACAATGTGATTCAAAAACGCTCCCAATTAGGTTTGAAGCTAAGCTATCTATCGAAACGAGACCCACTTATTAGGACAGGCACGTTAGCCAGTGAGGCTTAACACCGTTACGCTTTCTAAAAACATTTAAAAACCAGTAGTCGAACAGCGAACTGTGAGCTTTTACATAGTGTATTAGGGAAAAATGGTCCATTATAAAACTGCTCCTTTAATAGATAGCAAATAATACGCGGCACGCGAAAATACAATAAAAACGACTCTCGGGAGCAAGTTAGTGACCACTTATAGCGATGCAATCATCAGTCTGCTTTCATATTCAGCCACAGACCTGCATGTTTCTTCTGCAGATGAAGTGCGTATTATACGGCTCATTCGTTCTGACCCAAACCTGGGGGCAACCGTATACAACCTCGATAGAAAGGGTTACTTAAACGCGTTGTTTACACGAAGAAATAAGTGGGGTCAGGCCTGAATGGCACTTACTTAGATACAACTAATTGATTTAAAAGCAGAAAAGCTGGTCCAATGGTGGAGCTTTACCTCGCCAAAGATGCCACTGCCACCAAAGGGCCAGCTCCAATGAATGCTAAGCATAACCGTCGGCAGCATCAACAAAAAATCATTCAGAAAGAAGCGTTTCATCGAGATGCTATTAGTTTTTTAACGTATTAACTGCACCGGAATTATTCGATACGCTTGAGGCGTTATTACCAGAGGTAGATGGGGTTAGATCTTGATACTTGCCTTTCACTTGAATGTTCGCTTTTGACCGATAGCTGACCGAGGTTTGTAGGCAAATATCGGATTACTTGTTATGCCTGTCTAAGCAGTGACACTAGAAAGAAATATTGGTAGGTGCATTTAATTGACGAGAAACAATAGTTGGGCGATCGCTTGCTAGTTGGAACGCTATTAGGACAGGCACGATAAGCAACCTTTAAAGGCTTAACACCGTTAGGCTCTTCCACACCACTATCATGGCTATCCTGCGAACGATAAGCCCCCCCGTTCAGTAACTCCACTTTTGAAAATACCGGAATTCAATACAGCAGATAGCCTCTAGAAAGCGCTCAAGGAATAATAAGCGAACTACAGTTATGCCAACACAGCAATTGTCATCACGGCCCTTTACTTCACCCGAATATAAACTCCGCCAAACCGTGTGCGGCTGTTTAGTACCACCGGTGAACTCAAGCAACGCCTCGCCAGATTTATACACCTGAACGCCGTACTTGTTTTTCACTGATTCATCAGAATAGGAAACAAAATTGATTACAACGCTCTCTACCTTAGGCTTAGCTTCACACACATAGCCCTTCGGCAACCTGGAAGCCACTAACGGCTAAACGGCAACGACTTTCAGAGAGTGCCAACGTATGTTCGATTATTACCGCCTAGCCAGGAGCCGCCTCACCCAGCTCGAGTTCGCAAAAATAATTACCCCCTCCACCCCGTTTATTAGGACATGCGCGTTAACCATATTAGTCACCTCCTAGATTTGGATCACACAACCGTGAACCCGAGCAACGCTTTAGCGCCCCCACCCTTACACCCACTTACCTCCCAAAATTTTTTTTGGAAAAAGACCGCATCTCTTCTTATCGCATCTCAAACGGTAGCTACTTACAGCCAAGTAACAACGATTTGTGGAAGCGAATAGATTTGGAAGGTACCATAAAAGCGGATGAAAACGAGGCAAATATTATTGAATTGGCGCGAATGTGTGGCGCCACAGGGGCTGCGGATCTAGCAGCCCTTGGCATGACCCGCGAGCGCATGACCAGGAGAGGTTTGATCCAGCGCATTGCCCGTGGCCGCTATCGGCTGCCGGTTACAGATATTACCGAGCACCATGATTTGGCACTGTTTGCCGCGCAGGTTCGGCTGGGCGTAGTCACTTTGATCTCCGCACTGGCCTTTCACAATATGGGGACCCATGTGGTTTGCAGTGAAGGCCCGCGACCGCATACCTAAACTCGCCTACCCACCAGTGCGCTACCACTATTATTCCGGCGTGGCTTATGAGCAAAGCATTGAGCGGCATAGAATTGAGGGCGTTAGGTAAAGGTGTATTCCCCGGCAAAAACCATAGTGAATTGCTTTCGCATGCGTAGCAAAGTGGCCCTGGAGGCCCTAAAGGAAGGCTGGCGAGATCAACGCTTTAGCTCCGACGAGCTGATGCAGATTGCAACCACGGATCGCCACCGTCATTCAGCCACATTTTGAAATGCTGGTGGCTTAAGCAATAGGATTGGACATGATGGAAAGGCAGGGAGAAATACAATGAAAGACATCGCCAAAAGCATTAAGGGACGTTTGTTAAATACTGCCAAGGCACAAAACGTTAATTTTAATACTTTGCTCGCGCAGTATGCCCTACAACGCTTGTTGTATCGGTTGAGTATTAGTGTATTTAAGGATCAGTTTTTGTTAAAACGCGCGTGGTTGTTTGTGGTGTGGAATAACACCCTACACCGAGCTACCCGTGATTTAGACTTACTGGGGTTTGGGGATAATACCCAAGAAAACCGACTAGCAACCTTTAAAATACTGGCCGCACTGGACGTTGTTCCAGAAAATGGTTTTGTGTTTGAACTAGACAGCTTTGGGGCTGAACAAATTAAAAAAGAAGGCGATTACCAGGGTGTAAGGATTCAGGGTAAAGCAAGTTTAGACTCCGCCATTATTCCTATTCAGGTGGGTTGGGATAGACCCACGTGGCGCTGGCAATAAACGAATGAAAATATCACGCACCTTTTTCGCCCTATTGGTGGTACCGTTATTCTGTTTCTTTAAGGAATTTCAAGAGGCTCATACAAGAGGTAACGATTGCCATCATAATAAATGTAAGTATCAATACCAGCACCCGTTGGCAAAATAATAATGTCTCCCTTTGCTCTGTGAAGCGGCCCCTGATTTTCAATAGAAGCAATGTAAGATCTCTTTTCTACCGAAAGGTCAAGTGCAGCGGGAGCATCTAACTTTGTCATAGGTCTAGCTTCATGAATGACAATATTTTCATCCGCCCCACCATGTACGATAGCTATCGCGTGTAATGCTCCAGAAAAAGTTGCTGGATGAACATCCCCACTCTGCACTTGATAAACAGTTAAAGAGTCAGGAATGGTTAACTCAGTATTTTTCACCTCGGCAAAATACACGTAGTCACTATTGCCATCACCATTAAAATCAAATGCGGTTTTTGCTTGTTTAAAGCTAGACGATAGCTGCATAAAATTTTCAAAGATTTCGAATTTCTGCTCCCAAGCATTTACCTTACTTGACACTTTAAGGCTTTGCTTAGTCGCTACATCTTTACCACAAGAAAAGCTAGACACCATCACTACTATTAGAGCGACAATCGTAGAAGAATTGAAACGCATTTATTTTGCCTTATCTAGTATTGAAGTTGGATCGATCAAATCTGAACGACGTTTATAGGGCAAATTCGATTTTACAGTTAATCGCCCATTTTCTTTACCTGAATACATTTCAAGATGAAGCATGGACATATTAAGCCCTTGCAGCTTTCCAATTTTCCCAACTAACTGACCTTTTTTAACCGTAGCCCCTTTTTTCAGGGGGCTAGATACTTTTCCCAACTCACCATAGAGCGCTAAAAAATCAAGATGTTTAACTTCCACGGCGTATGTACCTAGATAGAATTCGTAACCTGCCGTCTCAACAACGCCGTCAGCCATTGCATAGACCGGGGTGCCGATTTGAGCATAAAGATCACAACCCGCATGTAAACGTCCGCCGCTTCGAGTTGCTCCAAAGCGTCGCATTCCAGTCTTATAGGATTCTCTAGGGCGCATAGCCAATGGGAATTTGTAGGATGGCTCAGACGGTGTTTTGAAAAATGGCTTTGATATATCTCTAAATAAGCCAGTTACTAAATGGGGACGAGGCCTAATTTTTTTAAAATTCAAAGCCATTAACGTTTTACCCCTCGGATCGACACGACCATCTGGTTTCGTCATTTTCATGGCTATTTTTTGAAACATATCGATGGCATCTATCGTTCTAGCCCCTATCTTTCCATCCACTTGCAGAAAACATAGAGGTCCTAACAAATAAAGGCAATCATTTATTAGTGTTTGTATCGTGGCTACATCTTTGAACTGATTTCTGCCACCTCTCCCTACACTTGCAGTCAACATCTCCATATTCACCAAATTTTCCTTATTTATAAATAAAAACCTGTTTAGCAATTTTTTAAGTTAAAAGTAAAACCATAGTGCTCACACGTACGCACACTAAAACCAGGGTCATTATATGTCGACTTGGTTATCCATTCTCAAAGAATTTTGCGATCATTATCACAATAGTAGTCTTCAGTGTACCCACGTAGGGCGCTAATCAGGACAGACACCATTAGCGCCTCTAGCTTACGATCATGTTCTGCGAGTCAAAATCGACTACATCAATGCCCGCAGAGTGATTAACGGCACCGACAAGGCCGCCACTATTGCCAGTTACGCAGAAGACTTTGAAATACTTCTTTTACTCTCAACTCAGTAACTATTTATGAAAATCAACCGATCCCTGTCAACGCTCTGTTTACTGGGTTACGTATCCATTCTGGCGGCCTGCCAGAGCAGCATTGGTGCGGTAAAATCCGCCTATCAAAACACGTTAGTCCGCTTTAAAAATTTACGCAATATCATTCGAGCCATTGCCGAGTTTAGAAAGGTGACGAATAAATAATGGGCAAATTATCTATTGCTTTGAGGTTTCTACTGGCTCTTGCGCTAGGGATATCTCACTCTGCCTGCGGTGTCGCGCTCGGAGCAACCACTTCCTAGAAGCACCACGATAAGCACCTTGCCGCTCGCGGCGGCGGGGCATTTATTGGCGTGGGTTTGTTTGTCGATTAGCTCCGGGGATTAATCTCTAATTTCGGCTTAGCCTTCCGCCCTCTCCTGCTTTTACAGAAGCAGAAATTTTGATCACCTGCCTTTCGGTGCTGAAGCTTGCCAAGCGCCTTTGGCCTTTTTCTCTTGTTGCGGCTGGGTTTTAAGTTTTTAACGGCGTGGGCTTTGTTGGCGCTGGGGAGGCTGTCCGTGTAGGTGAATGACCCGTCCTGGAGCCGGGGGAGGATTTCCTGGAGCCAGGTGACCCGCCCTGGAGCTGGGTGAGGCCTTCCTGGAGCTGGGTGGAGGCTTCCTGGAGGCGGGGGAACCCTTCCTGGAGCTGGGTGACCCTTCCTGGAGGCGGGGGAACCCTTCCTGGAGCTGGGTGACCCTTCCTGGAGGCGGGGGAACCCTTCCTGGAGCTGGGTGACCCTTCCTGGAGCTGGGTGACCCTTCCTGGAGCTGGGCGACCCTTCCTGGAGCTGGGCGACCCTTCCTGGAGGCGGGTGACCCTTCCTGGAGCCTGCCTTTTATGCGATCTGTATGATTAACAAGGCGGTATTGCGACGTTTAAGTACGCTTGTTGGGGCTTTTGGTTTGGCGCTGGCGTAAAAAAGCCCACGATTGTGGGCTCGGGAGGTTTGCTTAGCTTTCGGCTTACACGGCAGCCGTTTTGCTTTCGCTGAGGCTGCGCTTCTTACGACGGAAGTAGGCGCTGGAATAGCCGCTAAGCCGAGCATCGTTGTCGTGGAATACATATTTACCGCAGGCTCGCACTTCGTCGACGATTTCTTTTAGGTAGGTATAGGCTTTATCCCGCAGGCTGCGACCATCGTTGCCACTTAGCCTGTCGCCGTTAACTCTGGCCAGCAGTTGGGCGATGGTATCGGCGCTGTTTGCTGCAGCGTCGAGTTTGCTCAAATCGAAATTAATGGTTTCCAACAGGGTGGTGTTCTCGCGCCCCAGTACCGCGAGTGTGCTTAGGTCTTGGATCATATCGGCGCTGCTATCGCCCTCGTCAATTTTGCTGACCCGCTTCAGTAGGTTGTCATGCTTGCGGAAGGCGTAGCGAAAGCTGCGCAGCAGTTCGTCGCGCAGATCGAAGGCTTTGGGGCCTTCGGTGGCCCACTCTACTTCGGCGTCTTTTTGCGCACGGTATTCCGCCTGCCAGCGGCCCTCGGCTTCGCGCAGTACTCCCACGCGAACGGAGAGTTCGTTTAGCTCGGCAGCACCAAGGCCCGCGCCCGCGAGCGTCTCGCTATCTTGCATGGCCCAGTGAAAGAGGTTTTCTGCTTCTTGCGCATAAATGCCAATGGGCATAGGACAGTTGTTAGAGGCTTCGGTGAAAAAGGCCTGAAGGGCCGAGAGACGATCTTGAAAATCACGTTGGTCGGACATTTACTATTCCTTTTATTGTCGAAAATAGTTTGCGGGCTTCCTACCCCTGCTCGCACCTAATGGTCACTTCGTCAAGCACCGAAACAAAGGCTCTTCGGTGCTTCCGTAGCGGACTGGGGCATAGTAAATCTCAGCGCCCGCTGCGCAAGCCGAATGTGGATTAGCACGCAAGGTAGTTTCATAGATCTGCCGTTTATTTGAAATGCATTAATTTTTGCTGCAAAAGTTTGTGAGCTAACACTCAGGTATTACGGTTGGTAAAAGCGGCCGCTGGGATAGATATGAATCGCGCGCTTACCTCACAAACACACGTTAAACCTTTGCTTGGGGGCTTCACACGCGCGCCCCTGCGGGCGAATGTTTGTGATATAAACCCCCAATTCGTTTTTTATTCTGATGGGAAATCGGTGGAACCGAGTTACTGCAGGTTCATATTTAACGCTTGTGAATTCCGAAATTCCGTCGATTTAAGTGGGTGCTTAGCATCAGACACTGGGGCAGCTATGAATTGCACTTTTACCTCACACTCACGCCGTACCCCCCCCTGCGGGCGAGAGTTTATGGCGTTCCCCCGTCCAATTCATTTATTTGATAATGGTGGCAAAGCCGTGGGTGAGCGTTTAATGGCCGTTGGATAAGTACTGGCGAAAGGGTTTACACTATTTCGGCTGGATTCTTACGCATCCAATACCGAAGTATTGAAAAAACACGTAACACAAAAAATGAATAAAACGTGGTAGGCTCAAACCAAGTATAAAGCTATAGCACTATGTTCCGGCTCTGTTTAAGCTGCATTTTACACCACTACTTTTCGGTTTTCCTACGGCGGTTAATTTTTGTAAAATATCCGTTATAAACAAAAACACACTATGTCGTGCACTCGGCCACAGTTAACACGGGATTATGGAGCCACTAAAATGAGCAAGTCGATGTGGGATAATGAATACAATACTGATCAATATGTATATGGAACGGAGCCAAATGATTTTCTAAAAGAACATTACGCTGCTATTCCGAAAGGTAAAGTGCTTTTATTGGCCGACGGCGAAGGTAGAAATTCTGTATTTCTCGCTAAGCTTGGGTATACGGTAACGGCGGTAGATATTTCTAGCGTAGGCTTGGAAAAGGCGAAAAAGTTAGCGGCAAAGAATGGTGTAGAGATCGACGTTATTTGTGAAGATTTACAGACCTTTGATTTCGGCGAAAAAAAATGGGCCGGCATTGTTTCCATATCGTGCCACCTGCCAGAAAAATTGCGGAAAGATGTTTTTACGCGCGTTGAGCAAGGCCTTAAATCGTCGGGAGTGTTTCTTCTAGAGGGGTATAGGCCAGAACAGCTCGAATACAAAACGGGTGGCCCTCCCCTAGCCGAAATGATGACATCAAAAGAAACGCTGACGAACGAGCTACCGAATTTGACCTTTAGTCACCTTAAAGAGCTTGAGCGTGAAGTTCATGAGGGCATTAATCACCATGGCCTTGCGGCGGTAATACAAGCGATTGGGACTCCCATCGAATAATCTTATAACCAATAAACTTTTCAACGCCACTTTGCGTCTATACGCGCTAACGCGCGCCTGAACTTAGAGTGTTAAAATAATTAATGCCAAGGAGAGCTATATGAAATTAATTTTGTTAAACATCGTTGTATTAGTTCTCCGAATTACGATCGGCCATACGGACACATCCAAAATCGGCCGACATAGAGCTATCAAGTGTTGTTTGCAAACAACGAATGTGCGAAGTAATTGCTAAAACCTCTAGTATTGATTCATGGGCACACATCACCTCTTCCCTGTATCAGGATATAGAACGAATAGCTTTACCGATGGATGTCAAAGACAACTTTCTGAAACTTCAATTTAGAAATGAGGATACAACCTATATTTATAGCCTTTACAAATACCTGGAATAAGTCCAAATTAACGTCTCTTCGGTTATAGCTGATCGAAAAAAATAAAAATCAAATAGAAGGCTACGGGTTTGTTAAGGCGCTTGGGCTTACGCGCTAGCGCATAGGCACCAAAGTTTCGAATTGAGGCCCAACCCTGTCTCGCTTTTACCCACTATAAGTCTGCAACATAGAATCGGTGCGCCCGTGGGCGCATTCTAAATGCGCTGTACGCGGCAGTTAGTCGTATTTTAGTGCAGTGTGTAGCATGTTAATCATTTTGTTATATTGTCTAGTAAGAAGCGATAGATTACGACGTATTAAGAATTAGTCTGGCTAACAATATTACCTGCTTTAGCTGGAGTGCCTGGGGTGATTTTCTTTGATCGCCGCTTGCCTTTCTTTAAAGCTTAGACTAACGGGAATCGAGTCTATTTTTAACCACCATTCATAAAGGAAGTAGCATGAACTTTAATTTTCCCGCTATGCTATGTATGGCTCTCACCGTGAGTGCATGCAGCAACATACCAACCACTCAGATCGAAGCTTTTAGCGAACAAGCCAACGGGTTGTCGGCCAGTATCAATGTGGTTATTACTGAGCTATATGACTCAAGGCTTAACAAAGAAGTCGAAGTGGCCATCAACCAACAAGATGTTGTGACTACGCTAGATTCACTTCAGGTGTTTGATAAGCACTTATTTAAAACGGCGAAAGATAAGAAAACCGCCTCTTTGGTAAAGGCTAGCCAGGCACTTAACAATTATTTCAATGCTCTCCACCAGCTTGCGCTTATCGGCGATAAAGAAAAGCATGCCCTCTCGGGCGCCGAATTGAGTTCAGCCATCTTCAGCTTGAATGATGCCCATAAGGCGCTGGGCGGAGATGATGAACTTATTTCAAAAGATGATGCGTCTACGCTGGGTAAGGCTACCGGATCGATCAGTTATTTGTATGCGAAGAATAAAGCGGCAAAAGCTATCCGTGAAATTGTTACAACGACCGATACAGAGATCCAGAACCTTATCAAAGCTATGGATACAACGCTCAGTAACGGTTACGTTCAGAAGGCGCTGTATGCCTATCGAGAGGAACATCTTGTGTCAGATTTAAACGGGTATATGGCTGCAGAGGAGAACTTGACTATGGATGAGCGTAGAGCCGCAGTAAATACAATTCTGGACGGTTACCGTGAGCTGAAGGTAACGTCTGAAGCGATTAAAAAATCACGTAGCTCTCTCAAAGCTTTGGCTATGGCTCATGGCAAACTAGCTAAATCGCTCAAGGACAAAAAATATACCGGTAAAGACCTTGTGGCAGCGACTAAATCGTTGAAGTCTGAAGCCAAGTACTTCGATAGTGTCGAAGAAATGTTTTTAGATTGCGAATCTAACAATCTTGAAATAAAAGCGGATAAAGGCTTAACCTGTAAATAAGATTCCAATGCCGGAAATGGAACTAACAGATAATTGAGGAATACGAAATGCCAACACCAAAACAGAAAGAAGATTTGCTTACAGAGATTCAAAACGCCATCACGGCTATCAATAATGTTTGGCCTCTGCTGGATAAATCAAACCCTGTTGAATTCAAAAAACGTCAAAAGCTGCTGGCAGAAAAACGAAAGTTGCTCGACCAATACGATGAAGTACTCGATGACTTGATGAACGATACCCCAGACGAAATTACGCAAGCCTTGGCTGACCTTCAAGCCGCCACCCAGAAGGCACAAGAGGCGAGACAATCTATTAAGGAAAACTTAGATAAGATTGAAAAAGTAACGAGCGCGATCACACAGGCTGTAAAAGCCGTTGTTTCAGTCGCTGCTGTTTTAGCTTAATAGCACGGAGCTTTCCTGTAGAGCCATATCATACCGACGAAAGAGTAATTTCTGTTTTCTCTGGCTCTATTGTTGTGGGATATGGTGATACGGTTATCCAAGAGCAGGTGATAGACATTAGCGCCGGTGGTGTCTATACCGAGCCTAGCCGTCTGGATCACTACACCTGGGCGAAGAACGGTGAAGTTGTGCTTCAGGTTGTAGGCTCTGAAAACTCAAAGCGGGTAGCAATCAACAAGGCGTTGTAAAGGCTAAGCAAAATATTCGTGCAGCCAAAAAATAAAAGCCCCACATTCTTAAGGATATTTAAGTAATTCTAAAGCATTAGCTGTCAATAGATTTATCCGTGCATTGTGCTTTTGGCGGGTGTTTTATTGGCGGTTAGTTTTAATTTTCTATTTATATCGATTTGCGATAAATCAATAGGCCTTTTGCCTTTGCCCGCCCGTATATTTCACAGAACTTGTGCGATCAGGGTCTCAATTCCCCCCGTACTGCCGCTCTTTCGAAAAGTTTGTAATAATAAAAACGAATATCGCTCCACCTGAGGCACGCACCTTATCTTATTGTCAAATTGACAATTTTGTGCCTAATCGACGACAATCTCCGTACTGGTTCCCTGCCTTGCTGACAATAAAGATAATAAACAAGCTGTGTGATGGAAACGGGATGCGGGTCAAGCATAACAACAACCTTAAGAACATAAACTAGTTAAGCACAACCCAATGGGATCAGTGCAATCAATCATCCCTTACAACGCTCTTAAATGGCTACTTTTCTCTCGATAGTAATTGATCGCTTTCAATTGGCGGGGAGTTACAGGTAGCGATAAACATAATGCAATCAAGAGGATCGAAGAATGAAAGTAACTGACATTAAGTCAGGGTATTTGAGTGTGGCTAAAGCCATATCGATTACCCTTTTATCGGTTGTGGCGGGTCTGTTTTCTTTGGGCACCCACGCGCAAATAACCATATCTGAAAACGAAGAAGGTGACAACGGCGGCTTTTTCTATACTTTCTGGAAAGATTCCGGCGACGCGTCGATGACTCTTTACGATGGCGGTCGCTATACATCCAGCTGGACGAATGCCACAAACAACTGGGTAGGCGGATATGGTTGGAACCCCGGAAGCCGCAAAACGATTAGCTACTCGGGTAGCTACAGCGCCAACAACACCAGCTATTTGGCACTTTACGGCTGGACAAGAAACCCGCTCATTGAATACTACATTATTGAAAACTGGGTGAATTACAACCCAAGTTCCGGTGCCGATAGCTACGGCTCAGTCACGGTTGATGGCAGCACCTATCAACTTGGACGCAGCCAGCGGGTAGAGCAACCCTCTATCGACGGTACGGCTACTTTCTACCAATATTGGAGTGTGCGCGACAACAAGCGTACCAGTGGAACCATCGATATTGGCGCTCACTTCGATGCCTGGGAAGCGGCCGGTTTAAACATGGGTACCGAATTCTACTATATGGTAATGGCCACGGAAGGGTATCAAAGTGGTGGTAGCTCAGACGTTACTGTTGTCGAAAGCGGTACCAGCTCAAGTTCTAGCTCCAGTTCAAGCTCAAGTTCTAGCAGCTCTTCGTCCTCCAGTAGCTCCAGTAGCTCCAGCTCTTCTAGCTCTTCCAGCAACGGCGAGTGTGAGGAAGTGTGTAACTGGTACGGCACCTCTTACCCTCTGTGTAACAACCAAACCAGTGGATGGGGCTGGGAAAGCAGCCAGAGCTGTATCGGTCGTACGACCTGTGAAAGCCAGAGCGGTGGCGGCGGCGTAGTGTCCAGCTGTACATCATCCAGCAGCTCTAGCTCCTCCAGTTCTTCCAGCAGCTCTAGCTCTTCTAGCTCAAGCTCTTCCAGCTCAGTTTCTTCCAGCAGCTCTAGTTCTGTTGGCAACGGTGTGGACTGCAGCGGTGTGAACGAATACCCTAACTGGACAGCCAAAGACTGGTCTGGCGGCACCAATAATCACGCATCCGCCGGCGATCAAATGGTCTACGAGGGCACGCTCTATCAGGCCAACTGGTACACCAGCACTGTACCCGGTAGTGATGCTTCCTGGACAACCGTCGGAAGCTGTAACTAATAAACTCTAATCTGGTGGCGCGGCTTTAACAGGCCGCCCATCAGAATTACATTCTCTTAACTATTTATACTTGTATGAGACTAATAAGCTTCTTTCTATTTATTTTTGTAATCCCCTCGGTTATAGCGCAGGAGCAGGTTTTTTATATCGGCGCATTCCAGTCTAATGAAGCGATGACGCTGGCCAGCATGGAGGCAACGGAAGGCATACCGGAAGCTGAAAGGAAAACCTACCGCAATAAATTCTTCGGCAAGCTGGTTAACGAATTTCGTTATGATTCATTCACAACCTACTTCGCAAACCAAAAACCAGAACAACTAAACTTTATTAACGCAGATATAGCACCCCTCACTAAAAACTCAATACGTATAACGTATTTCCATCAAAAGCGCGGCGACGTTGTGCGAGAGCTTACCTTTGAAAATAACTGTTACACTATTCCCGTGACAGTTTGGCAATTCAAAGAATACTTTTGCAGAGTACAATAGCCATATAAAAGACAACTAAAATGAGAAATTTATTTTTTAGTATCGTTATACTATTTATTTTTACAGGCTGCCAAAACGCCGACCAAAATTTTGAAGCAACCATTAATAAAATAGAGTTACTCGAAGGCCTTATATTAAAAGGGCTCGCGATTACCGGCACAGTTTCTAAAGGCTGTATCGCAAACAACGACTGGTTTACGGTTTACCGTAACGGTGAAGAGATACAGAAAGCCGACTCGCGTCTGTTGAATATAGCCAACCTCAAAGAGGGAGAATCTTTCGATGGAAAAGCAGACAAGGGCGACGAAGCGACTTTTTATATTCCCGACGGTAAATTAGGTGATGTACTGGTGGGCGATATAATCGTTAGTAACGAAGGCACCTGTAAATAGAGGCAGTGCTTTGTGGCCGAACCAACGCTACGCGTTAACGTAATATTTTTCGCTTGCTTATCTTACCCAGCCAAACGGCTTAACTCCGTTTTTATTTAAGGCTGCACCTTTATAACAACGGACAACCCTCTTCCTTACCTATCGGCGGCCATGTAATGGCCTTTACCCAACGGGCCTAACGTCCGAAACACTCCATTGAACGCCGCAACTGGCCAGACTGCTGGCAATTATAAAAATCACAACAACTAAAGAGTTATCTCTTACTCCCTTGGCTGAGTTACAGAGGATAGTCAATAAGCGTAAAGACTATGGTCTAAATAAGCTTCACAAAAGAGCCGTAAAGACGTAGCGCTGAAGAATACCGGGGAGTTTGATGGGTACTGCATTTAAGTTGGCAGTTTAACCACCACCAGCTAAAGGCCTTAGGTCAGAGTGTATATTATTGTACTGAAAATGAGGTATGTATCGAGCACTTGCTATTGGGCTATGGCGAATATACTAGCGAAAGGTAAAGAGCAAGACTTGCCCCCCATCTGCTGTTTTATGGTAGCTTAGGTAAGCACAAAAAAACATCGGAAGGGAGGGGCGGCTGCGTTGCGTTGTTAATTGTTATATATCCCATAAAATAATTCTTGAGAAAGGAGTAGAAAGACAATGGATAGTAGCAATAGGAGACCTTTCCAGCCACGGGCCTTCACCTAACACCAAGGAATCAGTGCCCACCAATATAACTGTATAAACAGACCAAAGCTAAACGGCCGATGGAATTTCTGATGCCCCGCATCGAAATACACCCAGTTCAAAATTAACAAAACTGACACTAACGCCCATATAGAAACAGTGCTACTGCCAGTCTTGACTTCGAAAAATCCCAAAGTAATTTGAATCAGACACAATATCATTGTTACTGAGATCTAAAATATGGGAAGTGTTTTGCTGATGTATCAATTCATATTTACAACTAACGATCCTGTAGAAAAACAGAGTTCACAACAACGAGTCGGGTTGACCAATTTGTTAAGCTCCGGACCAAACATACCCAACAAGTTGACATTCAATAACGTTATTGTTAACACCGTCAATGATAACCGCTCTTTCAGAAACTATAACCGCTTCTCTACTATTAGATTCAGAAGAAAGTTTAGATTTCAACTCATCAAAACACTCTTTTTCAGATTCTTCTCTATTTGGAAAGTCCGATATCAAAACCTGTTTTGAATATTCTCGTTTTTTACCCCCCTTATGCTTCAGCTTAGATTCGTCGTATATATTTTTACCAGCCTTAATACTATTTTTTACTGCATCCTCTGGTAGCAGGTTAACTTTTACACAGCCAGCTAACAGTAATACCGAAACAAATACATATACTAGGTTTTTCAAAATACCTCCAGATTTCTCGTTTTACTTAACAACATTATTAGGCTACAAGTTCCCGTGTTTTCCCACGGAAGCTTGCCGCAGAACCGTTAAAGCAAAACCAATGGATCAGAGCAACTCGATTTTCAAGGGTCGCTTTGGGTCGATACAGACAAAGATACCAACGCTTTATCGAATAGCCGCTCGTTTAAACGCTACAACAGTAAGCCTTTAAAGCAGGGAACGAATCAACCTACCGAGCTTTACTCAGTAAACGATTTAGCTATTGAGTGTTCGCCACACGGTGGCCGATGCTCTTTGGCTGCGTTGACGCACTTTAGCATATAAGGTGGCTGATGCGGCTCTTTGCGCCAGCTCAATGTTTGTATGTTCCGTGTTGCACTTTTGGGGCAAAACTTAGTTTATGTATGTTTAGCGGCTATTGGTATCTTCCGCTGTGATGGATTCGCTCGCTATAGGGGTTTTTTGGTTAATGAGTTTGTTAAGGGGCTTGCGGTGTTTGTACGCGCTGTTTTTATTTCTGGGGTTGTGGGGTTTACATTGCGGGCACAAAAATTCTTCGTTGCAGGCCGCTGCTGCCTCACAATTTTTTCAAACGGGGATGGGGGACGGAGCTTGGCTCTAGAAACACGCGCTCGCTGGGTTGCGGGCGCGAAGCCTCTAAGGGTGGGTTTACGCGGTGTTTGTGGGGTTAACTCGCAATGTAGTTGGCTCGGCGGCTACTAGATTCAGCAGGCCGCCGAGCTTAGCCCTACGATTTCACCACTGGGGTGGTGTTTTAAGCTCAGGCATTTATTTAGTAGCCACAGCCTGCTGTGGTGTTGTGGTCGCAACCGTCTGTTGCGATGTAGTGTTGTGTGCTGTATTCGTCGCTGGGTAGTAGGTTTAGTGTTTCATTTTCGGTACTGAGCATTTTGACGTAGTCGATAAACCCTTGTGCGTATTCGGTGTAGGTATCTACGTAGTCACCCGCATCGAAGACTGTGCCGAAGGTGGTATAGCCGTCCTGACCGGAGGCTATAAAGTTGTTGGTTACGACGGTGTATGTTGCGCTTACGTTTATCGGCGCCCAGCTGTTTTGTACGCGCGAGTTCACTTCTACTGTTGTGATGCGTTCACCTTTGTCTTGCGAGGCGTCTACGTTGTAGCGCAGGCCGCTGGCGTAGGGGTATGAGCCTGTCGAGCCGTTGTTGTCGAGAGTGTTGGAGAGTGCGTCTTCCAGTACTTCGATTATTTGCTGGCCGGTCATTTCGAGTGTTACCAGGGTGTTGCTGAACGGCAACAGGGTATAGGCATCGGCGATGGTGTATTCACCTGCGGCGACATCTACACGTACGCCGCCACCATTTTGTATGGCGATATCGGCGGTGGGTGTTGCCATTAGGAATCCTTTTGCGACGATGTTGCTGATGTCGGAACCCATTTTATATACGCGCTCGTTTGCCGCTTCACACAGGAGGGAGCGGGCTTGCCCGGGCCAGCGCTCTAGACAGAGGTCGGACTCGACTGTGCCGATTACGGCTGCCTTTAGCGATTCGGTTTGCGATTCGTACGCGGCTAATACTGTTGCTGTATTTTGATCTTCTTCTACTACTATCAGTTCTGGGTGTGCAGTTAAGGTGGCTTCAACGAGGGCTGTGTCCATGCTGCTCAGCTCGCGGGTGTCGTTTTCGCCGTGTTCGTATTGAAAGCTTCGGGCAATGGGCATTAGTGGGGAGCCGCCGCAGTGGGTTACTTTTCCTTCTTTGTCAAAACTTACGTCCAGTTTGCCCATTAGGTGGCTGTATTCCCACGCTTGTACAACACAGACGGTGTCGCCATCGGCGTTGGTGACCACGGTGGGGTATTCGCCCACGGGGTTGAAGCCCAGATCGCTAAAGGTGCTGTCGCCCAGCAGGCTGTGTGAGTCGCCTCCTACGATGACGTCGACACCACTTAGGTTGGCCGCTAGCTCTAGATCGTTGCTGTATTGGTAGTGCGTGACGAGAATAATTTTGTTTACGCCATCGGCTTTTAACTCGTCAATAAACTGTTGTGATGTTGCGGTTTCGTCGGCGAAGGTTGTGCCGTCGTCGGGGTTGGACGAATTTTTAGTTTTACCCGCAATATCGATTCCGATTAAGCCGACTTTTTCTCCATCTACCTTGATCACTGTGTAGGGTTCGATATAGCCGTCTGCTATGGCCGAACCGCTTGCAGGGCTAACGTTCGCGGCTAGGGTTGTGGTGCCACAGTTGTTGTCGTTTAGGTGATCGAGAAATTTGGCGAGGCCATTATCGCCGCTGTCAAATTCGTGGTTTCCCAGAGCAAAAACATCGAAGCAGATTTCGTTCATCATGGCTGCATCCGCTTCACCTTCGAATAAGGTGTAGTAGAGGGTGCCGGTTACGGCGTCGCCCGCATGAATTTTTATGACGTTGTCGTTATCGGCCTCAAGCTGTTTAAACAGTGTTGTGATCATCGGAAAGCCGCCAAAGCTTACTTCAACTTCGGCTACGTCTTCGCCTGCGGCAGTGCGTGTTTCTAATGCTATGGTGTCGACGGCAAAATCGAAGGTTTCGGCTTCGAGGTGAGAGTGATGGTCGTTCATATGCAGCAGGGTTAGGTCTATTGCCTTGCTGTCATCATCATCGCCACTGCAGGCGGAAAATAGTGTTGCCGCTGCCATTAGCAAGACGCTGCGAGAAAAGGTGGTGGTATTCATAGGGTTGGTCACTCCAGTTAGTAAAATTCGCGCAGCTATTTAATGACGCTGGAGTGATACTGTTATTGACTATTTGTGAACTTAACATTTCATTTTCAAAGATGACCGAGCGAACTAGCCCACATGGCGTCAATATTCGTTCCCCGGCAGGCCTATTGGGTGGTATATAACGCGGTTTTTTAACCGTCGATAAACGGCTTTCGCCCCTTCATTTAAGGGCCAATTACAAAATTATTTATAGCTATATCGAATGAAAATTGTGCTAAATCCCGGCGTAATTGAGCTAAGGTTAAAAAACGACTTTTTAATATGTATCGTTCAGCAATATGAATTTATCTGCCAAGTTTTTTGCCATTATCGGCGGTTTACTGATACCAGTGTTTCTGGTGGCAATATTTGGCTACCCCGGTTACGCCTTGAGCCTTGCTCTTGGTTTTTTCATTGGCGCCTTCGCTATCGCTGCTCACAACAAGCAGGCATATGACGCAAGCTTAAAGACGGCCCAGGAAACTATTAAGACTATTTTTTCTAGCAAGAGTAGGACGCAAGAACTCGCTCACCTCTTTCCGCAGAAAAGCGCTTCGAGCCCCGTTGAAGATCTACTGCTTCGCTATCACAAAGAGATGGTGCTTTACCTAGAAAAACTCGTGGCCAACGCCGACCAGCAGGCGATTAGCGCGGCCGAAATTTCTAATTTCGTCGGCAAGTTAAAGTCCTCCATTTCTGAGCAGTCTAACCAGGCCTCTAGAATTAGCTCTGTCGCGGAAAGTATGGCAAGTACGGTAGCCTCTATTGCTGAAGGTGCCGCTGTTGCGGATGAGTCGGTAAACAAGACATCTGACATTTGTCTGGTAGGCTCGCAATCGATTCTGGCTCTAACCCAGGAATTTACGCAAATTGGCGCCACGGTCTCTTCTGTTTCCGAGGCTATATGTGCCTTGCAGGTACAATCACAGGATATACAAAGCATTACCGCCGTGATCAACGGTATTGCCGAGCAAACCAATTTGCTGGCGTTAAATGCAGCCATCGAAGCCGCCAGGGCTGGGGAGTATGGGCGCGGTTTTTCGGTAGTCGCCGACGAGGTTCGCAACCTGGCGAACCAAACGACGAGCGCTACCGGCGAGATTGAAGCGATGCTTTCGCAAAATCACTTACAGTCTGAAAAAGTTACCAACATTATGCAGGGGCTGGAAAACCATATGCGTGGGCTGGTAACGTCCGTTGTGCAGACAGGGGAAACCCTTGAACAAATCTCTGAGCAGGCCAACCTTTCGAAAGAACACGTGAATATGATTGCCAGTGCGATTGCCGGGCAAGTTCACGCCAGTACGGAAGTCTCTGAATCTATTGAGCATATTACTTTGGAGCTAAACCAGTCGTCCTCCGATGCGGCAATGGCCTCCAAAGACGCCGAAAACCTCTCGGAAATTGCGGAACGTATTCTTGGTATTATTGGCCTCTTCACGCTCGGTAAACGGCACGGGCAAATACAGCAAACGGCGATAGCAACGGCTCGCCAGATTGAGCATATTTTTGAAGACGCGATTCGCACAGGCCGAATAACGCAATCCGATTTGTTTGATCGAAATTATCAGCAGATCAGCGGTACAAATCCCACCAAATACAGCACGCGTTTTGATAAGTTTACGGATACGGTTTTACCCGCTATTCAGGAGCCTCTGTTACTGCAATGGAACTACGTGCTCTTTGCCGGTGCGGTCGATAATAACGGCTATTTCCCCACGCATAATAAGTGTTATTCAAAGCCTCTCACCGGAGACTACGAAACTGATCTCGCGAATAACCGCACTAAACGAATGTTTAATGATCGTACGGGATCTCGTTGTGGCAGCAACACTCTGCCCTTTATACTGCAAACCTATAAACGGGATACTGGCGAGGTTATTCACGACCTTTCCAGCCCCATTTATGTGAATGGAAAACACTGGGGTGGCTTTAGAATTGGTTACAGGGCAGAACGGGCTTAATTCGCAGCCAAACCGTCCCCATTGACCTCTATCAACGGCCACTCCTCGCGACACAGGTAAAGTTGCACCCGTCGCATTAAATAAACCTCTGAATAATTTCAAACAGGGGCTAACCACTTAATTACTATAGGGTAATAGCAATGAAGAACCGCTGGCTTATCGCGCTTTCGGGTGTAGGCATCCATGTGTCAATTGGGTCGGTATACTCCTGGAGTGTATTCAACCTGCCGTTAGCATCCACCTACTCTTGGGAAAACACCTGGGCAGGCCAAACTTTCGGCGAAAGCTCAGCTATCGCCATGACATTCAGTCTGGCCATTTTCTTTCTCGGTACTTCTGCCGCCATTATGGGCCATTTCGTTGAACGCCGTGGTCCACGCGCTTCCGGTACGCTTGCAGCCATGTTCTTCGGTTGCGGTATGATCCTGGCCGGTATTGGTACTTGGGTATCAAACATTTACCTGCTGTGGCTCGGCTACGGTGTTCTGGGTGGTATCGGTCTCGGTATCGGCTATATCACTCCGGTGTCTACGCTAGTCAAGTGGTTCCCAGACCGTCGTGGGCTCGCTACTGGCCTCGCTATTATGGGTTTCGGCTTTGGTGCAAGTATCGCCAGTGTTAGCTTTAACAGCATTATCGAAAACATTAGCATCCCCGCCGCCTTTATGATTATGGGTGGCGTCTACCTCGCCGTCATGCTCGCATCTGCCACTTATCTGGAACGTCCCCCTCAGGGTTGGATGCCAGATGGTATGAAAGAAGCTATCAGCTCTGGTAAGAAAACAATTACCGCCGATCTTAGCCAACAGACTGCGAACGAAGCGGTTAAAACCGGTCCTTTCTACGGCCTGTGGATCATGATGTTTATCAACATCAGCTGTGGTATCGGTGTTATCTACTCTGCGTCTCCACTGGCACAGGAAAGTATTGGCCTTTCCGCAGCAGAAGCGGCAGCAGTTGTGGGTGCAATGGCACTGTTCAACGGCTTAGGTCGTATCGGCTGGGCGTCGTTCTCCGACTTCCTGGGCCGTGGCAACACCTATATGGCTTTCTTTATCCTGCAGATCGTACTCTTCTGGGCTTTACCTAATATCACTAGTGTGATTTTGTTCCAGATCGTTTTGTACACCATTCTCACTTGTTACGGTGGTGGATTCGCAACTCTCCCTGCCTTTATCGGTGACTTGTTCGGAACTAAAGAACTGGGTGCTATTCACGGTTACGTACTGACCGCATGGGCATTAGCGGGCATTGTAGGGCCACAGCTGAATGCTGCATTGCGCGAAATGACCGGTAGCTATGAAACCACACTGTACATCTTTGCCGGCGCCTTTATCGTCGCTCTAACGGTATCGCTAATGATGAAAGCCTATATCGTTCGGGCTACGCAACGAAATGCAGCAGCGGAAAATTCCGATGCAGCAATGCCCGAGCAAGCATAAAGCAGTAACTTAATCTGTTATAAAAAAGGGGGGCTTATGCCCCCTTTTTTGTGCCCATCCTGAACGCCCCCCACCTTTCCCTACGACCAACTTCAACATGGAAGTATTGGTTTTTTCACTTATACTCAATAGGTAGAGATCACAAATAACCTACCGTTATCGTCTCGAGAGCAACACAACCAGTATCCACATAGAGACCTAAATGTTCCGAAGTATTCGCGACAAATTAATTACGGTTACAGTTATAACCATTGTCCTGTGTATTACTTCCGTATTTTTCCTATCTATTCGCGAACACGAAAACCTTTATAGATATTCCGTAGAGCAAAACCTTGATGCCATGGCGTCCAATCTTGGCGATGAACTGCTGAGAATTATGTCTGAAGAGACGGATTCCTTCGCACTTACCGCCGCACTGCTGAGTATGGATCGCTACGAACACATCAAATTTGCCATTGTTTACGATCCGCAATGGAAACTGATCCACCAATATGTCCACCCCAGTTATTTCTCTAGGCTCGTGCCGAATCAAAATATTACCGAGCTAAAACCGCAACAAATTCCTTTTGGAACATCGGTAACCGCGGAGGGGTTGGTATACCTGAACGCCGTTGGAGAGAAAGACTTTCCCGTCGCTTATCTGCTGGTAGCCAAAAATTACGAACAACCGCTTAACGAAAGTAAAACGAAATTATTTTTCCAAGCCTTCCCGCTGGTATTTGTTGTTTTGGCAGCTGCCATTTTTGCATCATTCAGAATGAATAGCCGTTTACTCACCCCTCTGATTCGGCTTTCTGACTTTACCCGACGGGTTGAAAGTAGCGGTGATTACAGCATGAAACACCAGGTGCAAGGGCTGGATGAAGTTTCAAACTTAACCCATGACATTAATACGCTGCTTGGGAAAATTAACAGAGAAACTCAGTTAAATAGAAAACAAACGGAAACTCTGGAGCAGCAGCGAGCATCTATGCAGCATATGGCCAACTACGACGCTTTAACCGGCATCCCCAATCGTATGTTTTTTATGGATCTTCTTCGCACTGAACTGGCCAAAAGAAAAGCCAGACAAGAAAATCTTGCTATTTTGTTTTTTGACGTTGATGAATTTAAAGGGGTAAACGATAGGCTCGGCCACGAAACCGGCGACCAGCTGCTAGTCAGTATCTGTGAAGCGGTAAAAAGCTGTTTGGGGAAAGACGATATTCTTGCTCGCCTGAGCGGTGACGAATTTCTGGTGCTTATCCCAAAACTGGATAGACCTATGCTGGCGGAGCATACCGCAACAAGAATAATCGAAAAGCTAGAAAAGCCCTTCCACATTCGTGGCTGGGAAGTACAAACCGGTGTTAGCCTCGGCATTGCCAAAGCTAAAGAGTCCGACTACGAGATCAACACCTTTATCAGCAATGCCGATATAGCCATGTACGAATCCAAGGGCAAAGGAAAAGGCGGTTATACGGTTTTCAATCAAAAACTTTTGCACGAAAACCTCAGAAAACAGAAAATTGCAAGTCTACTTAGTCACGCAGTTGCTCTGAACGAGTTTACACTTCACTATCAGATAAAAATCTCTAACGTAGGGAAGGTCAACGGACTGGAAGCGTTACTGCGCTGGAACAATAAAGACCTTGGAAAAATCTCACCCGCTGAGTTTATACCTATCGCCGAACAGGGCGGAAAAATCAGGGTCATTTCTGAATGGGTTGCCACGCAGGTTCTTCGAGATATGCAAGAACTGCAATCTATTTTCGATAATACCTTTGTGGTTTCATTCAATGTATCCAGTTACGATCTTCGTGACTCTCTGTTTCTGAATTTCTTTAGCCAAAAACTCAACGAGTTTTCTGTTTGCGCTCGCCAAATACAATTAGAAATTACAGAAACCAGCTATCTGGTAGATTTCGATAAAGCCAATGACTTTTTTAAAGCGGTTCGTCAGATGGGGGCATCCATTGCATTGGATGACTTTGGAACCGGTTACTCTTCTTTAAGCTATTTAACCAAAATTGAAATTGATACCTTAAAAATAGACCGCTCATTTATTAGCTCATACGAAAGCTCCAGCCGCGACGAATCGGTACTGCAAACCATTTTTGATCTCGCTATGCGAATGGAGTTTAAAGTGTGTAGTGAAGGGGTAGAAACACCGGAACAAGCGAGGTTTTTAATTTCACAGGGCGGCCAACAAATGCAAGGATATTATTTTGCTAGGCCTGCTCCCATTAATGAGCTGGCTAACGCGATTACACTTGCCGAACAAAAGTTCCAACAACTCCTTTAGAGAACCGTTGAACGGGAAGGACAACACTACAGACTATGCTCTGCGGGCTTCTTCAGGCGTTTTGGCTGGGGTTTTGGCTAAGAGAGGCGCGGAAGGTTTTAGCGTTTTCTACGGGCAACCATGCTGCCGGTATTGCCAAGAAAAACCTGACGCGGCTTGGACTTGTTCAGAGAACCGTTAAGGATAGATTACCGTAAGCTCTCCGGGCAGGCTTATATCATCTGGCATATACGCTACAGTGCCTTCCCTTCGTAACAGCAGCTCCATAATGGCTGCCGTATTGGCGACTTCTTCGGGCGGGGCACTTCGACCGGTAAACTTCATTTGTGCCCAGTATGATTGTATGCGTGACTCCGTAAGCCCTATTACCTTGGTATTAAATTGCACGCGCAAGGGATGACCCGAGGGAAGATTTATAGCGGTATAGACCCGGCTAAGCGCCCCCCCCATAAAAATATGCCGTATTTGCTGCTTGGAAAAAACGGGCTTTTTATTGCCCGCATTAATCACCACAACAAAACCTGTCGGCACACTGCTCTCATCGGCGTAGCCACGGACATGGGGAAAGCTGGTAGCCGCTAGGGCCATGGCTAAGAGTAAGATGTTATAGGCACGAGTTCTTTTTTTCACTAGAACACCCACTCCAATCCAACCGTATACAAATTCGCTTTTCTATCGAAATCATCACTACTGATTTTATTGAAAAATGAATTATCTTCCGGTTTGCCTTCAAGCCGACTGTAATCCAGCTTTAATGCCATATTAGGTCTGAAGTCCCAACGCACCCCCAGTGTATAGGTATCAAGGTTATCGCTAGTAATCCTATCAAAAATACCGAGGTAAGCATTCGCAAGCTGATCTAATTCAGGAACAAAGCCAATCGGAATATCATTCGCAGGCCTACCTTTGCTAGTCACGCTGTTAGCGTAAGTAAAATGTAGGGTAAAGGGGGTAAGGTAATATCCAAACGTTACGTAGTAACTCTCAACGGCCGGCGCAATCTCCAGCTCCGTTTGAATATCTACCCACTCCATGCGACTAAAGTAGTTAAGGTTGTCATATACCAAGCCAACCTGCGTGACATCAACATCACCTTTCGTTGCTAAAGTGTCGGCACTCGCAGGAAATCGGTAATAGTCTAATACTTTTGCAAATTCACTCAGTTCACTAGAGTCAAGATTAACTCGGCCGCCATAGCGCGCGGCTCTGAGCTGAAGATTTCCGTAACGCAGGTTGCCTATAACGCCTTGGACACGGTCTACTTTGTAGCTGGTCTTTACATCAGCCAGCTCAATACTGCCGTTCTCGTAGCGGCCCGCATATACTTCAATATCCGCATCAAATTTGTCGGTGCCAAACCCGTAAATTATATCCAGCCCGTTGAAGGTATCGAACAAATAGGCGTTATAAACCTGCTGCGGAGGATTCACCCAAGGATAGGCATAACCGACGTCGGTAACGTCACTGAGGGTAAAAAAGGGTGTGCGTAACTTGCCCGCTTTTATTTGGACATTTTCGAGGGGGAGATAGGTGAGATATAGCCACTCAATGCCTGAGTCCTGATCTTCATCTAAGCGCGCCATCAACTGCGCGGTTAGCGATAGCTTTTCATTCGCTTGAAATACGCCCTGTACACTCACCAGACTGTCAGGAGAAGCTTTAAAGCTGTCGTTGTAGCCCTTAAAATTTGCGTCTGCGGTATCCAGATGGCCGCCGATCAACCGGGCATAGCCGGAAAGTTCAAACTTCTCTGCAGCCACAGACATGCTGTAACTACACAAAAGCAGAAAAAGGATAAAGAGGGGGT
The DNA here is from genome assembly GCF_014211975.1 of Teredinibacter haidensis. NCBI lineage: Bacteria > Pseudomonadati > Pseudomonadota > Gammaproteobacteria > Cellvibrionales > Cellvibrionaceae > Teredinibacter > Teredinibacter haidensis. The sequence goes on along the minus strand of NZ_CP060084.1, from coordinate 81,460 downwards.
TATATCGAAACAAGTAGTACGTCCGCGCTGGCTGGATTAATCAATTGGTAAATGCCCTCCATAAGGTTAGTACACAACCAATGCGAATCAAGGCCGATTAGCAGGGTATAAGCCGTTAATGAGTCTCACATGCTCACGTGCTCACCTCCTTCTTCTCTAGTATTTGCCATACTGCTCTTAGCTTCGTATCATTAAATTACTTTTAGTCAAAGAGACCATAAGAAATGAAATCACTATCTCTTCTTGGAGTATCGCTGCTACTGCTTACCTCCTGTGCAAAACAGGAAGCCAACCCCTCGTCTGAACCACAGCCAGGCTATTCAAACACAGCACTCTCCACAGAGGAGCGCGTTACCGATCTGGTTTCTCGTATGACGCTGTCTGAGAAAATTAGCCAACTCTACAACGATGCCCCAGCCATTGAGCGCTTGGACGTACCCGCCTACGATTGGTGGAACGAGGCCCTGCACGGGGTTGCCCGCGCCGGAAAGGCAACGGTTTTCCCGCAAGCCATAGGGCTTGCCGCCAGCTTTGACGAAGAGTTACTAGGTGATGTTGCGACGGCCATTTCCGACGAAGCTCGAGCAAAACACCACTATTTTGCCGAAAATGATCTGCGCTTTCGCTACACAGGCCTTACCTTCTGGTCGCCAAACGTTAATATTTTCCGCGACCCCCGTTGGGGCCGAGGCCAGGAAACCTATGGGGAAGATCCCTACCTCACCGGCCAGTTGGCCATTCAGTTTATTCAAGGCTTACAGGGTGACGATCCCAAGTATTTAAAATCCGCCGCTATGGCCAAGCACTTTGCCGTTCACAGCGGGCCGGAAAAATCCCGTCATTCAGATAACTATATCGCCACGCCCAAAGACCTGCGCGAAACCTACCTGCCCGCTTTTGAGGCGGCGGTTAAAGAGGCCAATGTAGAATCGGTGATGTGCGCCTATAACCGCGTAAATGATATGCCAGCCTGTGGCAGCGACCCTCTGCTAAAAGAAATTTTGCGCGGGGAATGGGGCTTTGACGGCCATGTGGTTTCGGACTGCGGAGCTCTGGCCGACTTTTACGGCCCCAATGATCACAATCTGGTTATGGCACCCGCAGTTGCCGCAGCCTGGGCATTAAAAAGTGGTACCGACCTGAACTGCGGCACTGAAAGACTGAGCACTTTCGCCAACCTCGATTTTGCCCTACAAAAAGGTATGGTGAGCATGGACGATATCGACACCGCCGTAAAACGCCTGTTTAGAACGCGCTTTAAGCTAGGTATGTTCGACCCGGCCGAAATGGTGCCCTACAGTGATATCCCCATGTCCGTGGTTGGCTCAGATAAACATTATGCCTTAAGCCAGAAAGCTGCGGAAGAATCCTTGGTGCTATTGAAAAATGACGGAATTCTGCCGCTAAAAGCCGGAACCAAGGTGGCCGTTATCGGCCCCAACGCCACTAACCCTTCAATGCTGGTCGGTAACTACCACGGCGACCCCATTAAGCCTGTACTTCCACTAGCAGGAATTCAAGCTTTGGCCGGTGAAGGTAATGTCAGCTATGCGCCGGGGTCAGCATTAATCGCCGATCAATATGGCCACTACTCCATCATCGAAGCAGAAAGCCTTTTCCATACCGACGATAACAATCAATTACAGCCTGGGCTAAAAGCCAATTATTACAAAGCTGACCTGGAGAAAGGCAGAATACCCAATAGCTGGTTAATGGATCAGGAGGCCGCGCGAGTTGGAGAGCCTGTTATTAGCCGAATCGATCCTGTTATTGATTTTTTCTGGCAGCGCTCCCCTGTCGACAATAGCGTCCGAGGTGAATTTGGTGTTGTCTGGGAAGGCGTTCTGGTTCCGCAGAAATCGGGGACCTATATCATCAAGTCCCATGCTGAAGTTGCCCTTAATGGCGAGAAGGTTGAAGCGCCTGTTACGCTGAGTGCCGGCGAGCAATATTCACTGCGCGTTCACCGTACGTTCCTACGCACAACCTGGGGAAACCCTATCGAGCCGTCGATACAACTTAGCTGGCTAAATACTTCCGCCGACTTTACCGCAGACGCCGTGGCCGCAGCCCAAAAAGCTGATGTGATTATCTTTACCGGCGGTATCTCTGCCAACCTCGAGGGCGAGGAAATGCGTGTAGAGCTAGATGGCTTTGACTTTGGCGACCGCACTAACCTGCAGCTACCGGCAGAACAAACATCGCTGTTACACGTACTGAAGGCGCTGGGCAAGCCCATAATCATGGTGAACTTCAGTGGCAGTGCCATTGCTCTAAACTGGGAAGAACAAAACATGAATGCTATCGTACAGGCCTTCTACCCTGGTGAAGCAACCGGTACGGCGCTGGCTCGTTTGCTATGGGGCGAATACAGTCCCTCGGGACGCCTGCCCATTACCTTTTACAAAAGTGTTAACGATCTTCCCGATTTTAAAGATTATTCTTTTGCCAACCGTACCTACCGCTACTTCGAAGGAAGGCCTCTTTACCCCTTCGGCCACGGTTTAAGTTACACACGCTTTAGCTACAGTGCGTTAAACGCTCCAGACACCTTAACCAGTGGCAACGATTTAACCCTGAACGCGACGCTGAGCAATACCGGAAAACGAACTGGTGCAGACGTTACACAGCTGTATATCAGCATGCCCGACGCGCCCGTAAAAACCCCCATTCGCGAGCTAAAAGCCTTCAAACGCACCGAGCTTGCGGCCGGAGAAACAACGCAATTGTCATTTACGATCAAAGCAGAGAAACTGCACTACGTCGATAATGACGGTAACTTTCAGCCCTATAAGGGCAAGCTGGAATTAAGCCTTGGCTCTGGCCAACCGGGCTTTGCCTCTGGGGAGACAATTGTTCAAAAAACAGTTCTGATTCAATAAAACAAATTTTTTAGTAGAAAAATAATTAACGCCCGCTCATGCGGGCATGACAATACCGAGCAAAAGGTACAAAAATGAAAATCCCTAAGGTATCGAGGCTGCTTTTCGCAGTGTTTATTCTCTCGTTATTCAGCCAAGCCAGTAATGCCCAATTTTATTTTAATAACGAAGATGGTTACCGGCTGTGGTTAAAATACGACGCTATTGCCGATAGAAAATTACAGAAAGCCTACTCAAAACATATCGGTTCCACGTATATTGCTGGTGAATCCGACACCGCAAATATTATTCGCCAGGAATTACGTTATGCCCTGGGCTCCATGCTTAACCACAACGTAGAGTTCTCCGATAATCTGAAAAAAAATCAGCTGGTAATTGGCACCCCCGACTCACTTGATTTTATAAACCGCGACGAACTGAAAGGCTTAGGCGATGAAGGTTATCGCATTCGTTCACAGAAAATCGACGGTAAAAATGTCACCTTAATTTCGGCGAACAGTGACGTAGGTACGCTCTACGGCACCTATCACTTTTTGCGCTTACTGCAAACTCAAAGTTCCATTGACGATTTAAACATTACCGAAACCCCAAAAATTGACGTTCGCGTACTGAACCATTGGGACAATCTTGATCGCCATGTAGAACGAGGCTATGCAGGTGAATCCATCTGGGACTGGCATAAGCTTCCAGACTATAAATATCAGCGCTACTACGACTACGCCCGCGCCAATGCCTCTATCGGCATTAACGGTACGGTACTCAATAATGTTAATGCTGCCCCCTTAATTCTAACCCCACATTATTTGGAAAAAGTCGAAGCGCTCGCCACCATCTTCCGCCCCTATGGATTAAAGGTTTACCTCTCCGTTAAATTCAGCTCGCCACAGCTTATTGGCGGAATGAAAACCTCCGATCCACTGGATAAAGAGGTACAGCAGTGGTGGAAAGAAAAGGCCGACGAAATTTATAAGCGTATTCCCGACTTTGGCGGTTTCCTCGTTAAAGCCAATTCCGAAGGCCAACCGGGCCCTGGTGATTTTGGCCGCACTCACGCCGAGGGCGCCAATATGCTGGCCGATGCCTTGGCACCACACGGCGGCATTGTGATGTGGCGGGCGTTTGTTTACGCCAACGAAAAAAATGAAGAGCGTAGCAAGCAAGCCTATTCCGAATTTAAACCACTGGATGGCAAGTTCCGCGAGAACGTTTTAGTACAGGTGAAAAACGGCCCCATTGATTTTCAACCGCGAGAGCCCTTCAGCCCACTCTTCGGTGCAACACCCAAAACACCAATGATGATGGAATTCCAAGTTACGATGGAATACCTGGGTTTTAGCACGCATCTCGTTTATTTGGGCACGATGTATGAGGAAGCCTTAAAAACCGATACCCACGCCAAAGGCAAAGGCTCGACCGTCGGCAAGGTGGTTGACGGTTCGCTATTTAATAACAGTATTTCTGGCATGGCCGGTGTGGCCAATATTGGTAGTGATCGCAACTGGACAGGGCATATTATGCTGCAGTCCAACTGGTATGTATTCGGCCGCATGGCCTGGGATCACGAGCTGGGTGCAAAAACCATTGCCGATGAATGGATTCACATGACTCTGAGCGATGAACCACAAGTGGTCGATACCGTAAGCGACCTAATGATGGCTTCACGAGAAATCACCGTAAACTATATGACCCCTCTCGGCTTGCACCATATTATGGGCGTGGGTCACCACTATGGCCCCGGCCCCTGGGTTAAAGATCTGGGCCGCGATGATTGGACCTCGGTGTACTATCATCGCGCGGCGAAAGACGGCATTGGTTTCGATCGCTCACCCAGCGGCGTAAATGCCGTTGCGCAATATCACTCCCCCGTGCGCGATATCTACAGCTCGCCGGAAACCATCCCCGAAGAATTATTGTTATGGTTCCACCATCTGAGCTGGGATTACAAAACAAAATCCGGCCGCACTCTCTGGGATGAACTTGTTCACCGGTACTATCAAGGAGCCGAGGATGTAAGCAAAATGCTGACGAGCTGGAAAACACTGGAAGGTACCATTGATGATCAACAATTTAACCAAGTATTAATGGCTTTGCAGATTCAGCAGCAGGAAGCCTATCGGTGGAGGAATGCCTGTGTGCTTTATTTCCAGCAATTCTCGCAACGCCCCATTCCCGAAGGACTGCAGAAACCGGAAGGTTCTCTTGAAGAATACGAAGCGATGCGCTTCCCCCATGCCCCTGGACAGGGACGGTAACCGGCTGATGCTCCCGCCCTTTTAATTCTGGGCGGGAATTCGCAAAAACGTCCACACTAAAACGGGCTCTGCCAACCTCAGACAGAGCCCGTTTTATACGTAACGCCCATTCGCTCACACTACCCCTGCCCCTGCCCCTGCCCCAAATTCTCGCTGTGTTTTGGCTACGGCTACATACCGCTGGGATAGCATGCCTATTTGCTAACGTTAGCAATCCGAAACCTGCGTTATATTAACCCCCGTTTGCTATAACAATTTTAATATTCGCACGCGAACGCATAAATATTGGCGCGCTTCATCCTCTTATCATGCAGCCCTTTAGCGCTATACTCGCTCACAAAATTAGGACAGCCCCACGGCAACAACACCCGGTTACTCTTATGTTCGCTAGGGTTGTTAATACCGCCTCGATGTCCTCTCTTCATATAGTATATTTTTATCTGGTGTGGCATTTTTTCTCGCTAACGCACTGGCGAACTGGCAATAGTTTTCATTCGTCTGCGTTCAAAATAACGCAGCTATTTAGGCGGAAAAACCCGCTTTTTATCCACTAGTAAAAGGAGTTCCTACCATGGCTTATGTCACTATCGATGGAGTTAAATACGAAAAAGAGTTGATTGACCTTGCAGTGCAACACACAACCGGCGTTAACGAAGGAAAAATTGCAAAAGATGAGGCCTTAGACCTGATCAAATCGGCTATGGACGGTGTAAAGGTGACAGATACAGAACTTTCAACCTTAAAATATATTCGTACTAAATATCCTTTTACCGACGCCGCCGCGACCTATTTTGATGCGGAGCTAGACAAGCTTTAATTGAAATAACTCATATCCGCGGGCATGGCATACACGATTGTCTGTCATGCACTGCAATCCATGCTATTACCTTTTTAGCGAGTATTTATTATGCAAAATCTACTAGAAATAGCAGCAAAATTATTTATGGAAAAAGTTGGCAGTGGTGTGAATCTAACCAGCGTTATTTCTGCCCTTAAAGGATTGCTTCCAACGGACGGCGACAATCTCGATATTGGCGCACTCATCAGTAAGCTATCGGGCGGCGGCGGGGGTATTGGTCAATTGGTACAATCCTGGTTGGGTGATGGCGAAAACGCCAGTTTTTCTCCCAGCGATGTTATGCAGGTTTTTGGTGAAGATAAAATCGCCACTTTTTCCGATAAACTCGGTTTAGATCAGGGACAAGCAGCAAGTGGACTGGCCTCCATGATTCCGGATTTAGTCGACAAAAGTAGCGAAGGAGGCTCGCTGGTTCAAGGTATCGCAGCCAGTGTGGGCGGGAAGCTTTTGGGTGGATTATTTAAATAAAATGGCCTGTGAATAATTGAGCATCAAACGCCCTCTTTCAGTATAACGAAAAAAACGCAGCGACTTACACCGCTGCGTTTTTCACAAGACTTAAAATACACCCTCTTACTATTCGCACTCCAACTTAATATTGGTCTGGAACATAAAGTTGGATTCCGTTGTGTGGCGTTCAGCAAAGAACAGATCGAAACTGTAACTCTGCCCGATCTCTATACCTAGTATCTCGGCTAGATCGTCCAGAACCACGGTTTGCTCCTGCATTTCGTGTACACCACCAATATCAATAATGCGTTTACCATTCACGAATAACCACAAGTCATCATCGCCGCGGAAGGTGAATTCCTCACCGCCTTCGTAATCGAAAGACAGGTGCGATTCCAGCGTAAAGTGGTGGTTATGCGGTGACCTTGGTGTATTGCCCCAGCCAAGTCCATCCAGAGGGAAGAAGTCTCCATTTCGGTAGGTCCAGATATTGGTGTCAGGCACTCTAACCATTTCCAGTGACATCGCTAGCGTTAGGTTGATGCCTTCAACATCGTTGTACCATTGGTTAAAGTTTGCTGGTCCGGTGGTTGTGACCGTGCCACTTTCACCGTGGGCGTAAATCGGCTTACCGTCTTCGCCCAGCGCGATTTCCACGATGCCTCGATCATCAGCCATTACATACTCAAAGTCCGGATGAGACTGCTTAAAATCGCGTATTTCAACGGGGAAGTTGCGGCTATTCACACCCGACATATCACAGGTACCATAGCCTTTAACATCAATGGTTACCGTATCTGGCTGACTGTCCTGCTCGCCATCATTAACCACTAGCTGTGCGACATAACTGCCCACCGCAATAGCTTCGAAGCTTGGCGATGCAGCAGTGGGATCGTCGAGAGAAATATGGCTGCCATCAGGCTGGCTGATAATGCTCCAACTGTAGCCAAGCTGGTCACCATCGGCATCGTGACTAGCCGAGCCGTCGAGCGTTACAGTGCTCTCGACAAAGACAGACGAATCCGCTCCGGCATCGGCAATGGGCCGAACATTGGTGGTTGTCAGTAACAAGGTATCTGGCGCACTATCTTCCATGCCATCAGTCACAACAAGTTGCACCACATAATTTCCCGGCAAATCGATATTGATCTCGGTTGTGACGCCACCATTATCAGAGATAGCCGCTGCAGATTCTTCAGGACGGCTAATCAGGCTCCACTGATAGGCCAGGGCATCCCCATCGGCGTCGTAACTGCCTGAACCGTCTAACACCGCTGTAGATCCCTTACTGGTGGACTGGTCTTCGCCTGCAACCGCCACAGGCGCAGTATTAAGGGTATTGATTGTTACTGTATCTGCCTGACTATCGTCGATACCGTCATTAACAACCAGCTCAAAGATATAAGCTCCAGAAACATTGGCGATAAACGATGGCTGAACACTATCGACAGCAAGGAGTTCAGTCACTCCTCCTTGTGGCGCACTGACAAGGCTCCAGCTATAGGCTAGGTTGTCGCCGTCCAGATCGCTACTGCCTGAACCATCCAACTGCACCTCTGCCCCAGGAGAAACGGTCTGATCATCTCCCGCATCAGCTACCGGTGCGGTATTGCCTACCTCCAGGCTAACGCTATCGACATTACTATATTCATAGCCATCGTGTACGCGAAGCTCAATCACATAGGTTTTATGCTCTGTCACGGTAATCAGTGGCATAAGTGCGGAATCGTCGCTTAACGCAGAAGACCCTACCGCCGATTCCGGGCTGACAACTCGCCATTCGTAGGTAAGCTCATCACCATCAGCGTCGTAGCTCGCGGAACCATCCAAACTTAGGGTTTGACCTATCACAGCAGGTTGATCTGCACCGGCATTAGCCACCGGAGGTGTATTCGGCTCTGGTGTAGGCTCGGGGCTTGGCGTTACTTCCGGTGTGGGCGTTACTTCCGGTGTGGGCGTTACTTCCGGTGTGGGTGTTACTCCCGGCGTAGGCGTTACTCCCGGCGTAGGCGTTACTTCCGGTGTGGGTGTCACTCCCGGTGTGGGTGTCACTCCCGGTGTGGGCGTTACTTCAGGTGTGGGTGTTACTCCCGGCGTAGGCGTTACTCCCGGCGTAGGCGTTACTTCAGGTGTGGGTGTCACTCCCGGTGTGGGCGTTACTTCAGGTGTGGGTGTCACTCCCGGTGTGGGCGTTACTTCAGGTGTGGGTGTTACTCCCGGCGTAGGCGTTACTCCCGGCGTAGGCGTTACTTCAGGTGTGGGCGTTACTCCCGGTGTGGGCGTTACTCCCGGTGTGGGCGTTACTTCAGGTGTGGGTGTCACTCCCGGTGTGGGCGTTACTCCCGGTGTGGGCGTTACTTCAGGTGTTGGCGTCGTCCCAGGGGGCGTTATTACGTCCGGCGTTGGTGTTACGACGGGTGTTGGTGTCGCCTCTGGCGCTACGGTTGGTGTTGGTGTCGAGGTTGGAGTCACCTCTGGCGATGGCTCAGGCGTCACAACTACGCTGGGGTCATCGCAAACAATACGTGAATCGTCAGTATCTGGCGTATATCCCGAATTGAAGGGTTCGAAAGGAAAATCTAACCCGATATGAGGCTGATTCATTGCCAGCTCGGAATACTCTACCCCAGCTTTTGAACGCACGATAGGCAGGCGGCTATCACTTTCCGGATCGTAAACCCAAATTCCGTAGGCGTTCTCTACATTTTCTACCGTATCCCCCACTCCACAGAAATCGCTTACGCCATTCTCAACGGTTTTACATTGGGACCAGCTGACCAGCAAACGCGAAGAACCATCCCTGTAGGGCGCAACGGCACTAAACCATCCGGCGGTAGATACTTGATTCGGAAATAGACTTACCGCATCGCTGATCACCGGCTTTAAAGCCATATTTGAAAAAACGGTATTATTCTGAGCTGCGGAGGGCTCCATCAACTCCATCACGTTCCCGCCCAAAAAATTGTTGTAACGATGTTTCAGCAGCGCTACTAAACGCCCACTTTCACTTTGTACCAACTCTTGAAACTGCAGCAAACTCTCGTCAGAGGCATTTGTTGTTACGGTGTTATACAGCTGCTGCAAGTCGCTGCCATCTGCATTTATTCTGAGTAGAGTGTAGTGATTGCTCGCAATAGCAGGACCAAACGGCGTTTCAATCGTAAACGCACAGACTTCTTCGGTTTCCCAAACTTCTGGCGCCTCTATCCCAACAGCGTCTTCGGCTTGAAATAGATCAGTCGCCGTTACTTTGCCGAGCCTCACGCCCGAAGATTCACACTGCGGCAATAGATCATAACTACGTGACCAACGTAAAAAAGCAACACGACCATCTTTTAAACTGATGGTTTGCGTATCGTGGTGATTACCGTATGTAAGCTGAACAATGTTTTCACCTACATTATCCATGGAGTGCAGTAAGGATGGCTTTTCGTTAGCACCAATTTTATAGCAATCTTCCTGGTCTTCCGGCAGGGTGTTTTGCGCCGGGCTATTCGGGTTGCCTGCAGCTCGATCAGAGGAAAAAACAATTACGCCCGTAGCAGCGTAGGCCGGATTGGTATCTTGCCCGCTGTTTGCCAACTCATCGTCGGCTATAACACGGTTGATCTCACCGGTGCCAAACTGGTATTCATAAATGTTCCAAGTGTTATCGGTAGGGTGCGATACAGGGCCATGCGCGGCAAATATTACTCTTTCACCGTCATAAGACACGCTCAGATCTTTAACATCGTAATCATCCGATTGAAAAAAGCGTGTCAGCACTACGCTGTTTACGCCATTTACATCAAGACTCGAGCGGAGTACCAATTTCGCGCCGGGATTAAATTCATAGGGCGCATACACATCCAATGGTGAACTGTCGCTACCGGCAACGCTCGTCGAAAGCTTTTCAGAAACGTTGGAAGTACTTTTCTTGGCGCTCCGCTCGACAAATACAAATGGCGTATCTGCGGTAATAAAATTTTTCTCCGCTGAACTGGCATCTGCAGCAGGCTCATTGCTTCCACCGGAACAGGCGGCAAGACCCAAAACGGTAGAAACCAGAGCGATACGACTCAATTGCGATCTGATTTGCTGGTACATAATGCTTACTCCAAACAGTATCTTTTTTACAACCCTAGGAACCCCACAGAGCACTCGGATAAGCCAACGCTGAATAATTGATCAAATGCGTAATATGAAGATATTCAACTGACTTAAAAGGTGTAGCGGCCATACTAGAATGGCACCGTAACGCCTAACCCGCTGGTACAGCCTCGCAAACAAATAATTTTTCTTACGCCAGTAGCGTTTTTTTACGTAAACTGTGGGCTAATGTAGGTTTGTATCGTGACTTACTTTGATCTAATTCTTTAATACTTAGTGCTGAATCTTGTTGTTTGTGTTCACATACGTACGAGCGACAAAAAAGTTGCGGCTTCAAATATCAAGGACAACAAAACCTCGAGACGCAAGTCCCGAGGTGATTCGCCGACGCTAACTTTCCCAAAACGAGGGGCTACAGTTGTAAATAAGTTATTCTAGCTACAAAAAATTAACTCGGTAGAAATACAAATTTGTATTCGACAACGGTTGGTGATACCTCTTTCGCTCCAAAATTTACCGAGCGAATGCGTTCGAGAATATTCGATTCGAGGTTGGAAATCCCCAGTTCACTGGCGAGTAAAGACAAGTTCGAAATGGTGCCATCCGGCTCGATCACAAGTTTAAAGGTGAACTTCCCGGCAAGATCGGGATTGTCCAACAGCGCTAACTGGTACAACGAATGAACGCTGCTCTTGGTTCTTTCCAGTGTGCGGCGAATGCTCTCCATATCGCGCTGGCCTGTCTTAAACGAGCTGTGGCTTGCCAGTGTACTCACCGGCGAATCCCCCAAGCCAAGCCCATCAACAGAGGTAGATTGATAAGCCGCAAGGCCTGAACCGTTGCTAACCACCAGTGTTTCATCAATCTCTATTCCATCGCTGCGCTTTACTGCTCCATCTTTACCCAAAAACTCATGGGAATTGCGCTTAAACTCCCCCTGAGAGCTAGTTGTAACATTGCGGGTTTGCAATCGCGCGAGGTCCAGCGTTCCACGCAGAGCCGTCAGCTGATTAGAGAGTTCATTTAAACCCTGCGATTGCTTTAGTGCATTCTTGCTATCTTGCTTGGGAACAATTTTTTGCTCTTTCATATGAGCCATTTTTGGACTTGGTTTGGGTTGCTCTGCCTGCTCGGAAGCAACGGGCCTTGATTTAGCAGCCACTACTTTCTTTTCGGGAACTGGCGGTGGAGGAAGGATTTCCAGTGGCTTTAACATCACTGTTGTAACCACTTCATCGCTTTCTATTTCTTCGTAGCTCAATTCAAATACTGGCAACCACGGAATTACCAGCATAAACAACAGTATCGGGATTAGAAAACGTTTTAGAATTCGCTCAAATTTTTTCTCTTGTCTTTCGTCAAGCGCCCAGGGAAGTTGTAATTCTAAAGCCAGTGGCTGAACTGCAGCTTGCATACTCTTAACCTCCCACTCCGGCAGTAACCAAATCGGATATCGGTGCGGGCGCCCCAATTTGGACATCTGCTGCGATGCGGTTTACAGCAAGCGAAATATTGCGAAAACCCTGCTCGCTGCAAGTCGACATAACGCTACGTACCAAGGTATAGGGAACATCGCGATGCCCCATAATGGTAAGTGATAAACCGTTTTCTTTTTCGTAACCACTAAGCTCACCCATTTTCTCTTTATGCGCAGTTAGAAATTCCTGCAGAGGCGCTATCAAATCGTCTGGGGACGCCAGAATAGGCTCAACTCTAGCAATTTCCTCTTCGTTAACATACAGGGCGTCTTCGCCTACCATAACCATCAAATCGGCGTGTGGTGCTTTTCCAGCGCTGGAATCGGGCAATTTTACAAATTTGGCATGTTCAATATTGTTACTGTCTCCGGAGTTCAACAACAAAAAGAACACCAGAATTGTAAAAATATCCATTAAGGCAACGAGACTCAGCTTTGCCGAAGGCGCTTTGTTTTCTCGCTGATAAAAAACGGTATTACCAATCATCTTTTAACTCTCATCACCCAGCGAAATTTCGGGAAATAGTTCTACATCGACCAAATTTGCAGCCACAACGGTTTGATAAGACTTGACCGTCTGCATAGTTGAAATCAGGCTCTGATAATTTACACCCGCATCTGCGGTTACCACGGCATCGCGTTTTTCCGGCAATTGCTGCTTAACCCCTTGCAATACACTGGACAGGGTTCGGTAGTCCAACACCTCGACCTCTTCTCCAGATGCCAATATTTCCGTTCGCAACGGAATCTCCTGAATTACAACATCGGTGGGATAGATAATCTTAAAACCACTTTCATCCACCAACACTTCAAGCTGTGATTGAGAGTCGTCACTGTTGTATATGCCACCTGTTAAATCAGGCAGTTTTACGTCCAATACGGTGACCTGAGTAAAGGTCATGCTCAATAAAAGAACGGGAACAAGAACGATCATAAGATTCATGAAGGACGTTACGTCCAGCTCTTCGTCGTCGGTCCCTTTGTAAGAAAACTTATTGAAATTCATAACCGCTCAACTTATGCCGGCACGTAGTTGCCATTATCAAGGGAACCACCCGCACTTCCATTTTGCGGAGTTTCCACCTGCGGCTGAACCGCATCAACCGGTGCTACCACCGTGCTCTGCTGTACTGTCGCCGCTACCGGCGCAGAGGGTGTAGTCGCGAAGGGTGATGGCGCAGTGACTTCCGGCTGCCTTGGCAAGCTGGCCTCGATAAAACGATGCAGCGTCATAATGTTTAGAAACTTAACCGCAGACATTTCAACACTGGTAACGATAGACTTGGTTTTGTTTTGCAAAATCGCATTTAACACCAGTAAAGGAATGGCGGCGATCAAACCAAAAGCCGTGGTATTCATGGCGACAGAAATGGATAGAGACAATAGCGTAGACTTCTCTGCCGGATCAGCATTGGCAACGGCGGTAAACGCGCCGATCAAACCAATAATCGTCCCAAGCAAACCAAGCAAGGTTGCAACGTTTGCCAATACAGAGAGATACCCGGTACGCTGTTCAAGGCGAGGCATTGCTTCTAGCATTCCTTCGTTCATGGCGTTCTCAACATCTGCACGGTTACGCGAGACTTTCATCATATCTAGCCCGCAACCGATAATGCGTACCACCGGCGCTTGATTCTCGCGGGTGTACATATGCATCTTGTCCATTTCGGTTGAACGCAGCAATGGAAGGAAATCAGAAAAGGCTTTCCTGTTACGCGATTTTTCCCAACCCAGAAAAATCCAGCGTTCGACGGCTATTGCCAGCCCGATAAAAAACACGATGCCAATCGGAATAAGGAAGAAGCCGCCATCCTGAAAAAATTTAACGATAATACTATATACATCTGTCATAACGTTTTCTCTTTCTTGCCTTGGTTACTCACTGGTTCCGGCGGATTCCAGCTGCATTTCGTCATAAATATTCATAGATCGAACAACGATATCGCGATCTATTATTTCTAGGGTCTGGTCGTACTTTACATCCAGATCCCACTGCAATTTGTCGGGAGTGGAGGTACCCTTCCAGGGGATAAAATAACTGACGGCTGGCTGTTCCTTGTCACCAACGAACGTCGATTCCAATTTGTAGTAAGCGTTAGCTTCATCTTCCGAAACTGATTTTTTCTTCTCGGCCTTTTCAGCATAAGAAAGTGTGCTTATCATCAACAACACGGCGGCTAGAATCAATCGCATCATTTCACATCTCCGGCAATGGATAAGGCCGGCATGGTAATAAGCTGCCCCGCTCGAATACTGTATTCAAGCCCTGTTCGCGACCGAAGGTCTACTAACCAAGTCGCAACCTGCTCGTCTTTATTACCTGTTAAAAACTGGTAAGTTTCCATATGCTGTTGCGCGGCTTTCGGCATATTCATATAGATATCGTACAAAATAGCCAAGTTTAAATGCGCCTCGGGAAAATCTGGCCAAAGGGCAAGCGCTTCCGCGTAGAGGTTTTGCGCTTGAATAAACTGCCCTTGTATTCGTAAAACTTTTGCCAACCGAATATAAGCATTGATGTTTTGTGCATTGACCTCAATAGCTTTCTGATAGAGCTCAGTAGCATCATCCTTCTCACCCTGTTTCGTAGCAATATCACCGAGCATGACCCAGGGGCCGGAGAGTTTTTCGTCTTCCCTTGTCAACGCATGCAGTTTTTCTGCTGCAACCGCGTACTCTTTAGACTTGTAGGCCCTTCGAGCTTCAATATAACGAGTAACCGATTCCTTTTTAATGCGGCCGGATTGTTCCGCATAAGGGTTTATACTCACTTCATAAGGAAGCTTTACGCCTTCTTTATCGAACTGATCAATGGGAAGGTAAACCTCGGTAGGCACAAGCTTAGGCGCAACTCCTGCAAGCGTGCCATCTTTTACCCGGCTGGATGTTCCACAGCCAAGCATGAGCATAGCTACAGCCAACAAAGTGACTGCTTTTTGTACGCTGCTGTTAACGTATTTCATCGCCATAACTCACAATCTGCTCGTCTTTGTTAAATCGTTCAGGGCTCAGCACCCGCATTTCACTAAAACTTTTTTCAATCCATGAATTAAATTCACCATTCCAGGCTCGGCTAATATTTGCCGTGTGAACTTCCGTTGCCAACAATTCAAAAGGCTGCGCCTGTTCCTCAATAATTTCACGATAAGTTTGCTGATCGCCTCCGGACATTCCAGATGGAACAGGTGAATCTCGTAACTCTTTTGCAAATACTTGGTACAGACTTCCTATTTTAAAGCTCGACTCCGTCACAAACTCCAGAAAACCGTAATCTGCTGCCGACTGATAACGCTGAAGCGCGCTTTGAAGTTTTTCATTCTTTCTTGGTAGACTATTTATCAACGGTAACCGCAAGCGAGCCTGTTTGAATTCATAGGCAAAATAATTACCGTATTCCATATTAGCCCAGGCACCCAACCATCGACTACGTTCCGTACGAAAATCGCCCCCACTTTTGTCTCCATCAACAATTCGTCTTAACCAATATAATTTTTTACTCGTATCACCAAGAGCTTCGTAATTAGTTGCTAGGTGATACCGTGCTTCCATACGAATATCAAACGGTTGTTCATAGGTATAAGCGTATCGTTTATACAGCTCGACTGCTGTGGTGTGGTTCTTGTTTTTCTCATACATTGTTGCCGATAAAAATAATGCTTCTCGCTTAATTTCATCTTCTGGGTCTTTATTACTTAAAGCTAGGTATTCTTCAGCAGCGAATGACCACTGCTCACTTTTTTCATAGGCAAATGCCAACTGACGAGGATACTCAACAGCCATTTTGTGTTCGGGATAAAGCGTTCTAAGCTCCAACAGCTCTGGGATTGCACGTGACCACGCCTCCAGCCCCAGCAACATAACAACCGCATCGTACTGCGCCGTTGCACGCACACTGGAATTTGGCGCCAATGCTTTAATACGTAGAAAATTGTCAGCCGCCTGGGCCATTTCACCGGAATCAGCCAACCCCTCCGAGTACTTATATACGGCGCTGGCCAAGCGCTCGCTTATTGCGCCGTATTCATCAGAGGATTTACCCACCAAATTCCGCTGGCTAAGATAAGCCTTCTCTGCATCCGTATAACGCTCCAATTTAAAAAATGAGTGGGCCATAATCCCGTAGGCAGTTTCTTTAAGCTCTTTATCCAAACCTTCGTTATTAGCAATTAACGCGTTAGTAATATCCACCGCGCGTTGATAGTGATCGAGGCTAAACATATATTCGGCTGCACTGGTAAGCACCGAGGGTGAGCGCTCATCACTATCGAAAGTTTGCGAGAAGCGCAACATACTTTCAACGGCCTGTGCCTGCCATTTTTTAACTTCGTCGTTACCTTCCTGTTTGTAATCGATCACTTTTTCGTAACAAATAATGGCGGCATAGCCGGCATTCGGCGCCTGCTCGGTTGCGCTGGTGCCGACCGGGCTATAGGCCACCCTCTCGTAATCAGCAATGGCGAGTTCATAGTGCATGGCTTCGAACAGCACTTCGGCCTTCATAAAGCGCATCTCATCTACACGCTCGTCTCCCGGGAACGTATCGATAAAGGTTTGATAAAAAGCGGCAGCTTTATCTAAATAGACCACCGCCTTGGACTGCATATTGGCAAGCTTTTTATCCTCAATCGGTTTTTTCTTTTTGTCATCAATAGTCGCCAGTAAATCCTGACCAGACGCGTGATTGTGCTGAGCCAATTCTTCAAGGTAGGTTTTTAATACCGGTTTAATGTCATCGCGAATACCGTTAATGTTAGCTGCGTATTGCGAATGGATGCCGTAGGCGGCGATATAGGTTTCTTTTTCCGCTAGAGCCTGACTCGGGAAGCCCCCCTGTACATAGGTATCCACCAGTTTTTTGTGCAACCCTGGCGCCTTTCCTGATTGAGGGTAAAGAGTAACGAATTCACGATAGGATTCAGCAGCAACCTCGTATAGCTCTTTTTCGAGATAATAATCACCAAGATCGTCGTACAGCATCCATGAGTAGGGTTTTCCGAGCAGAACGTCTACTGTCTTTATGGAAGATGCGCCACCTAGCTTGTCTACCGCGAGACTAACCGAATGAAGGGTATCACCAAGCATGGATTGATGCGCTTTGCTGAGCTGTTGAGGATCCAACGATTCAACCAATAGGTAATCTAGAACAACGGCGAAAGAGCTTAAACTTTTGCGGTACTGGGATTGCTTGTAATGAGACCAAGCGAGCATATAGTGGGCGTTAACGACAAATTTTTCCTGGCCCGATAAGGCAACCGCTTGATATGCCTTCTCGGCCGGTCGGTAGCGTTGGTGGGAAAAATAAATATCGGCCATTCGGAAATGCGCTTCAGCAATATTCTGATAGTACGGATGACGACGAGTTAACTGCTCGAGCATAACCAGTGCATCTTTCTGATTACCTTCCATGTCATAAGCTTTAGCTAACTGGTAAAGTACCTCTGCGTTATCGGGAGAGTCAGGGTATTTCTGCAGAACTTCGCGGTACGACTTAATAGCCTCTACGTAATAGCTCTTAGGCTGACCTTGATCACTATTTTGCTGCTGTACACCTTCCATCATGTACACATCGGCAATACGCCTCTGAATTTGCTCTTTTAGCTGTTTGTCTTCAAACAAATTGAGTAATTCGCGATACTCTTCACGAACCTGTTCGTGATTCATGGTTTCCACGGCAACTTCCATTTCTCTTTCCGGCTTATACTCCAGCTGGCCCAGTGTTTTCTGATTATTTGAAGTACTACAGGCCGAGAGCAGTACTACGGCGGTACAAAGCGAAAATATTATTGGTCGGTTATAAGCCATTCTTACCTCTTCTCTGATTCAGATGATTCCGCATCCGATTGCGATTTCGCTTTTTCCAGAGTTAACAATGTGGAATCGAAAAGCCTCGCTTTTGCCAGGCGCGACTGCGCCCAATAGTAGCGCATTCGCTCTTCATGTGTTTTTAATTCAGCCGTCACCAGCTTGCGCATAACGGGTTCCAGCTGCTGAATAAAAAGTCGTGTTCTCGCCAGCTCTGTTTCTATGCGCTTATGATTTTCATCGACCAAGGGTACATATTCTGCCGGTTGTACGTAGGGCTTTCTGACCTTTTTCAATTGCTTTATTTTATCGTCAAGTATCATTAAATCGTGCTCGGCGCTCTCAATGAGTACATCAAAGCGTTCTTTTTCTTCTTGCTCAAGCGTCAGGGTAGTGAGCTTAATCTCTGCTTTTTGATCGCGAAACCTTTCGTTAATTTCGTCGCTTCTCTGTAACAATTCCTGCAATTCGCTCTGAACAGTTTTATCGACGGCATTGCCCAATATCAATTTGTGTTCACTTGTTTGCGTCAGCCAATAGATAAGGTTATCTTCCAGCGCATAGAGAGCAGCGAGGTCTTTTAGGGTTTCGTTGAAAGGGTGGCTCGCCATCAAATCGATTAGAAAGGGCGTTAAGGTTTTATAGTCCACGCTAGCATTAGCTGCATACCAGTCACTTTCGTCCATAATGGCTTCAAGGTTTTCGATAAACTCCCGCGGCACATCGCGACGCGCAATAATTTCCCGCGCCCGATCTAGCGATGCCAAGCCCTGCTGAAAGGCCTTTTCGGCAAGTAGATTACTTTTAAGCGCTTTACGTGGGGAACCGTCCTGTTCGTACAGGTGGGCGAGCAAAACCTTGGCTTCCTGCACTTCCGGTATCGCAATTGAACGCTGATCCAGTAATTGCAACGCAGGAATCGCTTCGTTATATAACTTCATATTAATTGCCGTCCAAGCATAGCTCAGCAATGCCCGGTTGGAATACAAACCCGTTGTACGAATTCCGGTGAGGTAAGCCCACGCACGCGGTAGATCCTGGGCTTGCGTAGCCATCTGAGCTAAGCCGTGCTTGGCACGATCAGTCAAAGCCTGTAGCTCTCGATTATCTCCGCTGTAGCTGGCAATATCTTCTAGGTTTAATACTGCGTCCAATACATTACCCAAACGCAGCTGGGTCACGGCAAGGTTAAACAACAAATAGGAGTATTGCGGTAGCCTGTCTGATAGGCCCGCTATAGATTCACTTGCTGCCTGTATATGATTACCGTCATTTTTAATCAGCGAAGCGAGGTAATGATATTCAATATGCAAAGCCGGAGGGATCTCACCCTCGATGCGATTCAACGCACGATTCGCGCTGGGCTTATCCGATTTATTGTAATAAAGACGAGCCAAGTGATACCAAGCGCGATTACGCACTTCTGTATTGCTGTTTTCATCTAACAAGGCATGAAAAATTTTCATCGCATTATCGGGCATACCGTAGCGCAGCATCATGCTACCCGCTAGCAATTGTGATGCGGCCCCAACGGCTACTCTATTTTCTGCCGCCTGAGCGTAACCATGTTCAACCAAGCCATTAAAATAGTCTTGCTGATAGTACTCAAACAGAACTGGACCATATTCCAGCTCGCTGCCGGAAACCACATGAGAACGAACCTGTGAATAGCAATTGCCAGAAAACAAGACGATCAGGCCAACAATGGCCAAACGCTTTAACTGAGCTTTACCGAAGATTCTCTGCTGTATATTCCCATTACCTCGCATCGACACATTACCACCGCTTCAATTCAAACTCTGGTTCCTGGGTGGCTCCATTGTCAATAACTGACAACTCTAAAAACTCACTACCTAAACTTTTTTCGAACTCGAGGTTCGCAGCACGCTTATACGGCCGGCCATCCAACCCCAGGCCAGTAAAAAACGCCGTAATAGTGTGAATGCCTTCGTTTAAATTGGTGTCGTAGAGTTTATGCACTCCTCCTCGGGAGAGCGCCGTACGCTGCTTCTCGGAATACACGTGGCTAGCGACCAGCTTCCCATCTATTTTTAACTTCACCCCCTCCAATGCAAAAAACTGACCGGTGGTGAGCGAAACAAAAACGGTGTAGCGCGTATTGGAAGGAAACAACAATTTTTCTTCCATTTTTCGTAAATCTTTATTAAGTACAATCACATCCGCTTTAAGATCCTGAATATTACTGGCGATGGCCTGCAATTCACTCATTCCATCCAGCTCCCCGTCAATGGTCTGCTCCGCAAACTGCTCTACATTGACGGAATTCACCCACGCGTTATCACTGGAACCCTGAGGATTTTCAATTTTACGATTTTCTTCCTGTGTAAAACCGTTACTGCAAAACAAACAGCAAACGAGCACAATGGCTAGCGCCTTTAGCTGATAATTTTGTTTCCTCATATATCTATCTCTCTACGACAAACCGATTCCACTTAACTTCTAACACTTTAAAAATCGCTGAAAAATGCGAACTAACACGAAATGAAATATTGTAAACGCGCGCTATAATTGGGACGCGCCTCACACTTTACGAAAAATTAAAACACCAACCACAAGCAACACAACATAAAGTATGTGCATACAACATACTCGCATTCATAATAAATTCCTATATTCCTTTGAGGCTCCATAGTCATACTGAGAACCAGATAACATCAGCTTTGCGACCAATTTATTTAATATTGCCCTTCTGACTTAAAACACCTTGCCTCAGCTGCTTAGCCTCGGCAGAGCTAAAAGGAAAAACCATGCAAAACAGTTGTTTATTGGCACCATTGAGAATAAATATCCTATTATTTACGATTGTGTTTTCATCATTAGTTATAGCCCAGGAGAACGGCGGCACCATTGGAAACCTGAGCAAACCAGCAGACCAGCCCATTATTGAGCCAGAAAAAAAGCCGTCAGCTGTAAAAGCTGCACAAATAGATACGGAAAAATTTGAACTAGGTATCGGTTTGGGTGTGATCAATATCGAAGACTTTAACTCCAACTTATCTAGTGGCCTGTCTTTTACTTACCACGTTAGTGATTTGATTATCGCGCAAGCCAACTACGGCTCATCCAAGGTCAGCCAGGCCACCTTCGAAGAGCTCAATGCGTCTGATTTTATTTCGGATAGCGATCGTAACTTTCGATATTTCTCACTTAGCGGAGGATATAAAGTATTAAAAGGCCGGTCATTTTTTGGGCGAAACACAAAGCTAAACACGGATATTTATATACTCGCAGGCCTAGGGCAATACGATTTTGCCGACAATAGTAAAACCGGGTTAATGCTAGGAGGCAGCTACAGAACTGTGCTAACCGACTGGTTGGTTATGAATATGGATATCCGCGATCATATTGCTAATCGCGACTTTATTGGAGACAGTAAAACGACCCACAATACAGAATTTGTCGTGGGCCTAAATGCGCTGTTTTAAAGTAGAGCGGCGCCTTTAAAAAAGATAACCCACTCCCAAAGTAATACCGCCATTGTGGGTTGTCTTGTCGCTATCGCTAAGGATTGAAGTGTACATATAGTCTCTGTAGTCGGCCCGCACGATAATTTTTCGTGCAATCGCCACCTGATAGCCAGCGCCTACCGTATAAGTAAAACTGGCTTCCCCTCCAAACTCGGTATTACCCACTCCCCCAACAAGATAAAACGCGGATAAATTTGCAGTGGAGTCGCCGGTAAAAAATTCGGCCTGAAATAGATTGTAGCCTAACAACAGATCAAAATGCTGAAAGGTTCGATCACCTCCACCGAATGACTGCCCCTGACTTTTTTCATACGAAGATAGACCCGCATCTGCCTGTAGGTAATTAAACTGAAGAAAGAAGTCTTCCGTTGCCTTAAAGCTGACATTGGCTCCCAACGTATATTCGCTGCTAAAATCTTCAATGTTCAGTACTCCAGCGCTTACGCCAAATTCGAAGACCTCGGAATCTATGGCATCCACACTATTAGCTGCCGGAACCGCGAGAGCCAGAGGTAAGATTGCGTGCTTAACAGTCTGCTTCAGTACCGCTAAAAGAAGGTGTTGAATCCTATTTTCCATGCGCCTAGTTCCACATCACTATCATCTGTTGATACGGTATGGGAGCGGTATTCTATTTTTACGAGAAAATTTCTTCCCAAATAGTAATTACCACCGATGCCGTAATTTTTAAAATCCGATTTTCCGATTTCCAGTGGGATCAATTTTGGCTGCGAATCTATATCCATAGTCCCAACTCCAAGCACCAAATATGGGGAGAACTGCCACTGGGAAAAGGGTTCGATTAACGCGTTAACGCCATAGAAATCGCCCCGTATATCGTCGCCGTACACTTTCCCATACTCACCTTCGAGCTCCAGCCAACCATTCGCGCGATAACCACCCGTAGCGCTCCAGACATCGGCGCCTTCGAGCTCCCCGCTAGTATAGGCGCCCGAAGTAAAACCCACTCGAAAGCTGTTTTTCAGGTAATCACCATAACTGACTGTTGGCAAGTCGGCAGGCTCACCCGTATCCTGAATAGTACGTGAAATCTGTGCCGCCGTTACCCAGCCGGTGCGTCCATTTTGTAGCCGGATTTCATACCAACCTGGCCGCTGTGCCAAAATCCGGATTGCCTCACCCTCTTCCACTGCATAAAATACCGGGTAGCCTCGTCCAGGCCCCGAGTGGACATCCGCATAGGGATCTATAACTTGAAGTTTTAATGATGGCTGATCACTACCAGCTGAACCTTGAACTTGCGTATTTAAAGACGAGACATTCTGCGCAAGAGCACCTTGTATAACGAGCAGCCCGATCAAACTGCTCGCGAATAATTTTACCGTTTTCATTGAGTGTTCCAGCCCCTCATGCAGAAGTCAGCACTCAATACTAACGTTTGCCCCTCTTGCATTCACGAAGCAAACCATAGTTTTGTGATCTTATCGTCAGGGCTTGTCAAATTTGCCAACTAAGCACGCCCGACGCCAAGCACCCTCAAAACATGCTCTTTACTTCGCTCATCAAAAGCATGGCAATCGCTAACGTCAGAACCTCTTATTATCGTTAAATTTCTCCGTGCTCAGATATTGGAGCCTCACGATGCTTTTTCTCCCAAAAATCTGCTTTCTTAATCCCTAATTTCACAGGATCAAACACGTAGTGTTCTACTCCTTGCTTACGCTGTGATTCATAATCTTTCAGCGCCTTTATTGCAGGTTTTGATAAAAAGAAAATAATGATAATACCGATAATATTTAACCACGCCATTACGCCAACACCGACGTCGCCCAACGCCCATGCAAGGTTCGCCGTTTTTACGGCTCCATAAAAGGTCGCGCCCAATATCACAACCTTCAAGCCAAAATCCAAACCCGGAATATGGAATACACGATTGATATAAGCCACATTAGTTTCCGCAATGTAATAGTAAGCAAGAATGGTGGTGAAGGAGAAAAAGAATAGTGCGACAGCAACAAAGGGATTTCCAACACCCGGCATTACACTCTCAATCGCCATTTGTGTATACGAGGGACCGTTTGCTGCAATATCTGCGGCAATATTCTGCACCAAAAAGGCTTCTCCTAGCTGAACATTGTAAGTATCGGTAATTAAAATCATAAAAGCTGTTGCTGAACACACAAACAAGGTATCGAAATATACGGAAAAAGCCTGTACCAACCCCTGCTGGGCTGGATGCTGTACTTCGGCTGCCGCCGCCGCGTGGGGGCCGGTTCCCTGGCCAGCCTCGTTGGAATAAACACCTCGCTTAACTCCCCAGCCAATAGCCGCCCCTACACCCGCCATTGGAGTGAAAGCATCGCCGATAATTAATCCGAATATTCTCGGTAGCTCCGCAACATTTAATAAAACAATCACAACAGCAATCAGAATATAGGCCAACGCCATAAAAGGAACAACAACCTGAGCAACATACGCAATACGTTTCACGCCCCCAAAAATGATGAAGCCGAGCATCAAAACGACGATTGTTCCCGTTAAAATTTGTGCCTGGCTGAGCACGCCGAAACTGGTCTCAATTAAATCTCCGCTACCGAAGGCCATAGAGGCCGCCATACTGATACTATTGGCCTGCACCCCAGGCAACAAAAAGCCGCAGGCAACTATGGTAGAAACGGCAAAAAGCCATGCGTACCATTTTTGCCCCATGGCCTTTTCAATATAGAAAGCCGGGCCGCCTCGATACTGCCCCCCCGGCTCCTGCTCCTCTTTATAGATTTGCGCCAGAGTTGATTCGGCATAGGCCGTTGCAGCGCCAAGAAACGCCACCAACCACATCCAAAACACCGCACCCGGACCACCAAAACCAATAGCGGCAGCAACACCAGCAATATTACCGGTACCGACCCGGCCCGAGAGCGACACGGTCAACGCTTGAAAAGAAGAGATTCCCTGTTCCGAACTTTTGCCTGAAAGCAAAAGCTTCCACATTTCGGAGAAAAGCCGTACCTGTACGAAGCGAGTAAGAATCGAATAAAAAAGCCCAGCTCCCAGGCAAAGATAAATTAACACCGGGCTCCAGATAATACCGTTAAGAAAATTTACCCAGGTTTCCATACGCCTACCCCTAAATTGTTGTGAAATACACTGTATTCCACACTGATACTAAACAGGTTTGTTATTAGCAATTTTTTTGCCACTATAAACGCGCCCCGGTAAAAAACAAGGTTCTTAACCACCAAGCTCTAGTGAAAGTCATTAAAAAGGGAACAGGAACCAATAATCTTTCATCCAAGATTAAACTTCTGCACCACGACCAAAATACAGTAGCTGCTTTTTAGGCATAGCTACTGCCTTCTTTTAGTGAGTCGGCGCTGTCTATTTCATTGCTTTGATTAAGGGGGAAAAAGGAGGGGCTGAGCTATTTACGATCGCGCAGGCACTAGGGTTACACCTACGCTCTAACAAACAATTCAAAGAGACGACACCGGAAGTAACAATCACTTCCGGCAGGCGAGAGCTATCGTTATTTTAGTCTGTTATTTTTTTAAGGCCGCAATTGCATCGTAACAAGGCTTTCGCTTGTATTCACGATCAAATAACAGCGGGTAGTTGGTGCGACCAACGACAGGGAAATTGTTTTTCCAGGACTCCCCATCACCGGTTCCCCAAAGAGTAACCCGTTCGATCTTGTCGCGATGCTTGAGAAACAGCTTGAAAAATTCTACGTAGCGATCATTTAAACGCTGCTCCACTGCAGCAGGCAAGCCATCCGCATAAGGGTTTAACTCGTCGGAATATTCAAAATTTGTAGATATTTCCGCCCCCATAAACTCCCAGGCTACGGGCAGCACATCCATATCAAACTCTGTAATATGAATGCGCATACCTTCGGCAGCGTAGGCTTCAATACTGTCTTCAAATTCTTGAATATTGGGAAAATCCAGACCGACATGCCCTTGCAGGCCAACGCCCTGTATGGGCACGCCACGCTTTTTCGCCTTGCGGATATAGTCCACCAGAAAAGCGCGCTTAGCCGGATTTTGCATGTTGTAATCGTTATAGACCAGATGCGCTTTCGGGTCTGCGTCATGAGCAAAATTGAAGGCGTGATCCATAAAATCTGCCCCAATGGTGTTAAACCAAGGACTTTTTCGCCAGCCCTTATCTTCATCAATGGCTTCGTTTACCACGTCCCAGGCCGTCATACGACCAGCATAACGCCCAGCAAGATTTCCGATATGGCTCCCCATGCGCTTTAGCAGGGCCTCGCGGGATATAAGCTTGCCCTTTTCATCCTGAAACACCCAATCCGGCACTTGCGAGTGCCAAACCAATACATGCCCCAACATATACATATTGTGTTTTTCACCGAAGTCCACAAATTTGTCTGCTGTTTCCCAGTCCCAGCGCTCTGGAGTTGGATGAATCCTCTCCCACTTCATGCTGTTTTCCATGGTAATCGCGCTAAATTCTCGGCTTACCAGCCCCAAAAAACTCGAATCAGACGCTCTCATATTGGAACCACTGATAGCAGTGCCGATATGGAAATCGTGCTTATAGAGGTCTTTAATGCCTGTCTCTTCTACCGCCTTTGCGAGCGCGTTAACTTTGATGCTGGCAAGGGCTGTATAGACTGCGGCGGACTGAAGAACAAATTGTCTGCGGGATATGGCCATAGTTGTTTTTCTCTATCTCGATGGTAATAAGGTATCTCTGAACCATTATAGTCCAACGAACTATAAGCTTAGGGCAAAAAAAAAGCCCGCGAACTAAACGCGGGCTTTTTCGACGCTATATATCTGGAGATTAACTTATTCGCCAGTTCCAGCGTCCTCTGCTGGAGCAGCGGCATCAATTAACGGCTTTAGCTCGCCACTTTCTTGCATTTCGGTAATAATATCGCAACCGCCCACCAGCTCGCCGCCCACCCACAACTGAGGGAAAGTCGGCCAATTGGCATATTTAGGCAGGTTTTCACGAATATCCGGATTGGACAATATATCGACATAAGCGAATCGCTGGCCACAGGCCATTACTGCCTGGGACGCACGCATCGAAAAACCGCACTGTGGTGCATTTGGCGAGCCTTTCATATATAGAATGACGGCATTGTCTGCAATCTGGCTTTTAATGGTATCCATGATATCCATGGGGTACTGACCTCACTGTATTAACCTACTGATTTTGTCGGGTATTGTACGCTAACGACATTCAAGTTCCCACTGCTATTTCCAACGTAAGCGCCCTGCAGCACAAGGTTAACCGGTTTCAGCTCCGAGTAAAGCCCGGAAGAGACAGAAACGGTTTAGCCAGCTGCGCACAATCATAAAAGCTGTGAATACCGCAACGGCAAACACTATCGATTCCAGTAACATATTGATCCCATTCGTTGATAGGCTCTGTCGCAAAGGAACTGAATCCTGCGAGCTATTTTCGAACACATTGGACTTCAGTCTCGCAAACATAAGTGCCCTATAGCCAATAGCGTCTCCCTTAGCCGAGGCCCATTTCGGTGCAACACTCACTGCGAGGCTATAACTCAACCATCACTGGACCGAAGCGAAAATAAGTCCTTGGCCCCTATTTTACAAATAGAACATTTGTTTATAGAATAATCGTTTGATCAGGCAGCCGAAGCTGCCTGTTTTGCTTTTGGGAGTTAATAATGTCGGCGTCCGCACTCATGAATACATACGGAGAAAGAACAACCACCCTCACCAAAGGGGATGGAGCTTATTTGTGGGACAGTGATGGGAATCGCTATCTAGACGCACTTTCCGGCATCGCCGTCTGCGGTTTGGGTTACAACCACCCCGCAGTAACAAGAGCTATCGTGGAACAAGCAGAAAAATTGATTCACTGCTCCAATCTTTACCTAATCGAGCCTCAGCAGGAGTTAGGTGAATTATTGGTAGACCTTTCAGGCATGGACAAGGTGTTCTTCTCAAATTCCGGCGCGGAAGCAAACGAAGCAGCCTTAAAAATAGCGCGAAAATTCGGTCAGCAGAAGGGTATTGCTCTACCACAGATCATCACTGCAGATAAAAGCTTCCACGGCAGAACCTTGGCAACCCTCTCGGCTACAGGCAATCCAAAAGTCAAAGCAGGTTTTGAACCGCTGGTAAGCGGTTTTGAACATGTCGCCTACAACAATATAGAAGCCATTAAAGCCGCCGCCACAGAGAGTACCGTAGCCGTTATGGTGGAGCCGATACAGGGGGAAGGTGGCGTAAATGTTCCTGATCACAATTATTTGAATCAGTTGCGTGAACTCTGCGATACCAACGACTGGCTAATGATTCTCGATGAGATTCAAACCGGCAACGGCCGTACCGGAAAGTTTTTCGCCTACCAGCACAACAATATTTTGCCCGACGTAG
This sequence comes from Teredinibacter haidensis, assembly GCF_014211975.1. Classification (NCBI taxonomy): domain Bacteria; kingdom Pseudomonadati; phylum Pseudomonadota; class Gammaproteobacteria; order Cellvibrionales; family Cellvibrionaceae; genus Teredinibacter; species Teredinibacter haidensis. The sequence goes on along the minus strand of NZ_CP060084.1, from coordinate 53,817 downwards.
TCACGACAGCAAAAGGATTGGGCAACGGCGTTCCCATTGGTGCTTGTCTGGCGAGAGGTAAAGCCGCCGAGATCCTGCAGCCTGGCAACCACGGATCCACCTTTGGCGGAAACCCTCTGGTCTGCAACGCTGCGCTGGCGGCAACTAAAGCTCTAATCGAAGAAAATCTTATTGTGCGAGCGGAAAAACTCGGCACTTATTTTTTGGACGCTTTTCGAGCGAAACTGGCAGGCTCCGAAAAAGTACTCAATATTCGAGGAAAGGGCTTAATGATTGGTATAGAGCTAGATCGCGAATGCGCGGAGCTAGTCACAAAAGCCAAAGCAGAGAAACTGCTAGTGAATGTAACGGCAGGCGATACCCTTCGCTTGTTACCACCACTAATCATTTCCGATGAACAAGCGCAAGAAATTGTGCAAATTGTTGTCAAACTCATCGAAGAGTTTTAATTATTATGGCTATAAGACACTTTTTAACGCTGCTGGATCTCGCACCAGATGAGCTTACCGCTATTATCGATAGTGCCATCAAGCAGAAAACCGAACTGAAACAAGGGAAAATAATCGAGCCCTTTAAAAACCAGGTGCTGGGCATGATTTTCGAAAAATCATCCACTCGCACCCGCGTTTCTTTTGAAGCAGGTATGACACAGTTAGGTGGCAGCGCCATCTTCCTGTCGCCACGTGACACCCAGCTCGGTCGCGGCGAGCCGATCGAAGACTCTGCCCGCGTACTGTCGCGCATGGTCGACATGATCATGATCCGCACTTTCGAACACGAAAAAATCGAGCGCTTTGCCGAATACTCCAAAGTACCCGTCATTAACGCACTAACCGATAGCTACCACCCCTGTCAGCTGTTAGCTGATATTCAAACCTACGTTGAACACCGGGGCAGCCCCGAAGGTAAAACCGTCGCGTGGATTGGCGACGGCAATAATATGTGTCACTCCTATATTAATGCCGCACGTTTATGTGATTTTGAACTTCGGGTTGCCTGCCCAGAGGGCTATGAGCCGGATGCAGAACTGGTAAAAACAAACAAAAACCGTGTGGCAGTGATGCGCAGCCCCGCTGACGCGGTAAAAGATGCAGACTGGGTCGTAACCGATGTCTGGGCAAGCATGGGCCAAGAAGAGGAGCAGCAGCAACGTGAAGGTCAGTTCGAGGGTTATCAAGTCAACCACGAACTAATGAACCGCGCGAAAAACGATGCAGTGTTTATGCACTGCTTACCCGCACATAGAGGTGAAGAAGTCAGCCACGAATTAATGGAAGACGATAAACGCTCTGTGGTGTGGGATGAAGCAGAAAACCGCCTACATGCCCAGAAGGCATTGATGTGTTTTTTAAAAGAAAATAGCCACTAGTAACTTCTTGAAAACGTAAGCTAGGCCGTCAGCGCAAGGTAAAAATGGGGAAAAAACGGAGTTTATAACGAATAGATGGACATTTTAATCCCCTTTTTAGGCAATGCAGATAGCTTCTCAACAGCCGGGTAACCGGCCTCTCTTTGGGTCGGCCACTATGTGACTGCCTGAAGTGTTCTCCTCCCTTCGCGATGGGGGGAGAAGAAATATTTCAAAGCTTGTTATCGATGGAAGGGAAAAAGACAATCCCGCAGTTCCAGCCAGTCTCCCTCAAGCTATTCAAACAACACCGGCTCTGTGGAGTACTCACAGTACTCGAAATTCAAATCGCACACCTGCACAATAAAATAGAGCGTTTGCGGAACGGTGTACATCATAGAGCTTACATCAGTAACCTGATCTTCTCCCGTGTCACAGGACAGGCTAAAACCTGCAGTGTACTGGCAAAACTGAATACCATCGTCCTCGCACTCAAAACCCAGCCCACACAATTGAGACCCCACGTAAGACGCATGCGTAATTGACGGGCTATCGTTCACATAGAACTCTACCCAATAATCGTCCCATGCTCGCGTATACCAATACACCTCAAACCAACCGTCATCCATATAGGGATCAACGGTTAATCCAGGGCTCGAACTAAATTCCGAGCTATAACCATAACTGTCGACCAAATAAAAATCATCCAGCTCCGGCTTATCGTGGTTATCCGTCATAACATGAACCGACGATGCTTCCACATACACGTCACTGTAATACCCATCGTCGTAAATACTGACATGCTCGGCGCCGCACGCGGTTAAAACCAAGGGAAAAACGACCATTGAAAAGCGCTTTATAAAAGGGTTCATCACAAGCTCCTCGCTCTCACATTTGTTAACGAGCATTTTGCTTACCTTCGACTGAACCCTAGCTGAACTCGGATATCCGGTTTTAATAAAATACTATCGGAGCGAAAGGCATAAAACCCTGTCTACATTAGTAGAAAATATTATAAATTGAAGCCAACGATATGTAGCAGCGCAACGCTTTTATCCCACCTGAGCTGGCGAGTTAGCGCGCACTTATCCACAAACTTTCTCGCGATTTACCCACAGGAAACCACCAGAGTTTCGTTATTGCGCTCCGACTCAAACCACATTATCTTGCATCTCTTCCTAACAAGCACCGGCATATGCCATGTGCATCCTAGGCTCAACCCTAACTCAGATTAACCTTTACTGGCAGGGCAAGCTCCCAAACCAGACGTGTCACAGGTTCATTCACTACGAGTTAAATACGGGGGGAGGGGTAAAATCATCGGCATCTAGGATATAGAAGCAAACAACACCGGACGCACCTTATAGGTACTCCTTTGCTATAGAGCTACTGAGGGGTTCATATTTACGACGCAGCTACATAGGCTAACTGGGAATTAATCCAAGACGGAAACATACCAACTGAATTCTTTAGAAAAAATGGAGCCCGCATATCACCAGTAGTCCAAAAATAAATCCGATACTGCCGAGCGGTTTAATCTGGTCATATGCAAGCATTATAAATGTTTTATTATACTGTGGATTTACTCAACGCAAATCCAAAGATCGTCGTAATAGAATAACGTTAGCCACGGAGCCATGTAAGAGCAGACTATGCAACCAGAGCCTCATCATTAGACACTATAAAAAAGGTCGAACGCAAAGTCCGTTCCTCACTGCGATGCAGAACGATTTGGGCAGGAGTAAAGCAAGCAATAAAAAACACAAGGTATATAACCGACAAAAGATTCATGTTCATCGGATCACCAACACATATCGGGTCACCTTTTAAGGTCCAAAAATCTGGCTCAAAACAGCAGTCAAATTCACCTTTTACTTGGAGGCTTGATCATGGCAAGACACGGCTACAACAAAGAAAACATATTTTTGGAACCCACTTCGGAGGAACAAAGTGATACGGCAGAAATTGAGAGCGCCGTAAGGGAGTTAAGCCAATCGGTATCGACCCTGAATAGAGCTCTTATCGCCCTTCAACAAAAGCTGGCGGGAAAAAACCAGTCCAACCATAGAGATATTATAGAAATACCTCGAACGGTTCATTAAAGTGCCTCACCCAACGGAAAGTCTCAGCATGGGGCCCACCCAGAAATATCGAAACCGCACGATGGATAACCTCAACCGACAGAGTCATTCGTTACGGCAAAAGCACAAAATCTCGTTCCGATCGTACTGGTGGTAAACCGACAACGCAAACATATGACAAAAGCCATCCGCTACCTTAGCGCCGAGCTTAAAGTCGAAAACCCTATCTGATCGCTCCCAAAAGCTGGCAGGTACGCCAGTGAGTAGGCGGTTATTTCCACCAATAGGTAAGATCCGCACACATCAATAATACCGATAGCGACCGTCTTTTTATGCGCCTGCGGCGAAAACTATTGCACTCCCACCGTCATAAAGACCAAACCTCCAGGGCAAAACCCAATGACCCGCAACGACCGGTCAAGCACACTATCAACGGCCAGCTCCTCGCGGCTTTTAGCATGAAGGCTATTACCCACCTGGAGCATATCCACCTGTAACGATGATCTTTATCCTATAACACCAAAGCAAAGATTCTGCCATCACCTATACTGAACAAATACTAGGCTAAATCTTATCCCCCTATGACCAAAGTTCTCGTCGTTGACGATGTAGAAGACAATGTCGTACTCCTGACCTTCGAGCTTGAGGACGAAGGCTTTGAAGTTATTGCCGCGTACAATGGTCAGCAGTGCCTCGATAAAGTACACGAAGAAAAACCCGACATTATATTGTTGGATATTCGCATGCCTGGCATCAGCGGCTTGGATACACTAGAACAGTTAAAAGCCAATGAGCACACCCGGGATATCCCCGTCATCATGGTTTCGGCCAACACCGCCGATAACAGCATTATTCAAGCCCTTGATCTGGGCGCTCACGACTTTGTGTCAAAGCCCATTGAATACCCCGTGCTGTCGGCCCGGATGCGTTCAGCCTTACGCCTCATCAATGCCCGCCGCGCGCTGGTTAAAGCCAACGAAGAGCTGGAGCGTCTGGCCACACAGGATCCATTAACCCACACCTATAATCGTCGCCATTTCTTCGCATTGTCGGAGGCTGAGTATTCAAAATCACTCCGCCATAACCGCCCACTATCTGTGTTGATGATTGATGTCGACCTATTCAAAGCCATAAACGATACTTACGGGCATGCCGCCGGTGACACCGCACTAATAGCCCTCACGGAATGCTGCCGTCTGGCCACAAGAGATTCCGATATATTCGGGCGATTGGGTGGCGAAGAATTTGCACTTACCTGCCCAGATGCGGACCTGGAAGGCGCGGTTGCCCTGGCCGAACGTATTCGCCAAAGCTGTGAGGAGCTCACCATAGACGCCCCAGACGGGAAGCCGTTTTCCATGACCTTAAGTATTGGAGTGACGACAATAGCAGCGGAAGACAATGACTTTAGCCACACCCTTCAACGTGCAGATAAACTACTATACCAAGCCAAAGCCCTGGGGCGAAACCGATCCGTTAGCTGCTAAACGTTATATCGAGGCACCCTTGTAAGAGCCACGAAACGTGTAACGCTGGATTCGCGCAAACACTATGGTCAATATCCTACAAGCAGTACAGAACCTTGCCACTATTGAAAAAACGTCAAAAAGCTCAGAATACAGTCTCTCAAGGATGATCACACGGACGCGATGAATGGCCACGGTAGGTCAAGGGATGCGCACCAACACGGATGTACCTCAAGGAACGTGCGCGTGGCCAGGTAAGGTCAATGGATGCGCTTTAGTTCACAGGATGTGAATGTAAAAAAAGGAAATCAGGGAAGGTCAAGGAAGAGATTTGAACCGCGTTTTCTTGGAGAAAGCCGGGGATGTTAGATGGGACTGGACTTGCATTTCGACAGGAGGTCGGCCGTTTTACGGTAATCTACGCGCTTGTGGCGATAAGTCACAAGCGCGTTTCTCGTTTAGGGCCAGTGCCACTAGGGGCTAACTAACCCCATCTAGCGCCAACCTAAGTAATGCCGCTACCGATAAAGCATCCGTAATCTCTCCATTTTTAACCATATCAATCGCTTTTGTTAAAGGCATTTTCTCTACGGTAATATCTTCTGTAGCCTCCAACTGCTGCCGGCCTTCATACAACCCTTTGGCAACATAAAGCTTGGCCACCTCATCGCTGACCGAATTGGACTGGTGAATAGTCATCAGCTCACTCCAATCCCGCGCTTTCAGCCCTGTCTCTTCCTCAAGCTCTCGCTTTGCAGCCTCCAGCATATCTTCACCATAGGGCGCCCCCCCCTCTGGAATCTCCCAAGTATAGCAATCTAAGGTGTAACGACTTTGACGCACCAGCCAGGTATTACCGTCCTCATCAATCGGAATAACACCCACGGCGCGGTTTTTAAAATGTACAACCCCGTATATGCCGGGCGTGCCGGCAGGCGTTAACACGTCTTCGTGGGTGATTTTGATCCACGGATTTTCGTAAATTTCCTCTACGTTGAGCTGCTGCCAACCGCCAATTTTTTTGACTACCATCGTCTTTTTACGCCTGTATCAGTACTGAATTAAGTCCACATCTACACCTTCTGGAGCCTCGTCAGAATATCGAACCCGGCCTTCACTATCCCTCCATCGATATAAAACGGATGCATCAAGGTTTACTGCCGTAGGTATTTTCTCCATCATTAGCCGCGGCTCCCGTTCAACCGTCGCAATTTCTCCGGCCATTACCAGCCCCATTAACGACTGCACTTTGGCATTCATCAAAAGACCGGGAATATCACGGCTCTCAATCATCTGCTGAACCTGCTCATCCTTTACGATATCCTGCACTCGAGAATCGTTACGCATAGCATGCACGCGCTGCCAGGCTAGAGCCATTCGCGAGGCGATAAATATATCGGCCTCCCGCAATCCAGCTTCGTCATCACCATCACTTTTTACTTCCGCCAGCGCGAACTGGCGCAAATCTGCTAACTCGGGAAGATTAATTATTCCCTGAAAACCAGGCGATTCAATTAAACCATCCAGATTTCCTTCGCGCATATAGCGTTGGGATTCGGAACTAGAAAGAAACTGTTTAAGCTGGTCAGACTCTCCTAGAGCCTGCAAGTTGCGCATCAACTTCTGCGGCTCTCGCGCTAGCTTACCCAGCACTTCCGCCTGCAGCGGATCTACCCCCGCGACTAACGCGCCCATGCGCGAAGCCTCTCCTACTGCTTTTGCCGCAATAGCTACAACCTTGTCTCTATCGGTAAGAGGGCTATCAGCCATCACCGGCGCCTTACTGAGCTGCAACGATGCCTGCACAAAAGAAAACGCCCACACCATCAGCAGGCCAGACACAACACCAACGCAGGTCCCCAAAAAAGCCCCTAACCAAGGCAAGCGGGAGGTCTTCGTAAACAGCGCTGCCAGCAATAACCGAGGCAACTCGGCCACAAGAAGATACGCCAACAGATAGATACCGGTAAAGCCACCGCAATAGGCCAGCAGAGGCGGCCAGCCCCAAGTCATCAACCTTTGGCTAAGCCCAGCCCCCCACAGGAGGCTGGTGGCGTAGGCGGCGATCACGCCCAAAAGCGCGAGTAAGCTAAGCCAGAACCCACGGCGAAATCCTCGGAAGGCACAAACGCCTATCCAGGCTACAAAAATCAGGCTAATCCACGACATACCGAGCACTACTCTTCGCTTTCACAAATATATTATTGATTGACAAAGGAACAATTGCTGAGCAGAGGCCAAAACGGTATATTGCGCGCTTGTTTTCCCCCTCTATGTCTCAGGTCCTCAGCACCTTTCAGCGATTGTACGGAAATACCTCTATGCCGCATACCGAGCCAAGCCATTCACAACCAGAATCACTCGATAAACTCAACTACAACGATGAGTTTATCAACCGGCATATTGGTCCCAACCCGCAGCAGACCTCTGCCATGCTGGAAAAGTTGGGGGTAAGCAGCTTAAATGAACTCATTGAGCAAACGGTGCCCGCAGCGATCCGTAGCGAACAGACCGCCAGCCTGGCTGCACCGATGACAGAACAGCAGGCCTTGGCTGAACTCAAAGCCATCGCTCAGAAAAACCAGCGGTTTAAGAGCTACATCGGCCTGGGTTACCACAGCACCTATGTACCCCCTGTAATCCTGCGCAATGTCATGGAAAACCCAGGCTGGTACACCGCTTACACCCCCTATCAGCCAGAAATTGCACAGGGCCGCCTCGAAGGCCTACTTAACTTCCAGCAAATGATTACCGACCTTACTGGCATGGATCTGGCCAACGCCTCGATGCTGGACGAAGCTACTGCCGCAGCTGAAGCTATGGCGATGGCAAAGCGCGTGGCCCGTAAAAACAAGTCTGACCAGTTTTTTGTCGATCACAACTGCCTGCCACAAACCCTTGCTGTGCTGAAAACCCGCGCCGAACATTTCGGTTTCGATATTGTAGTTGGTGACCCCAATACTGATTTGGAAAACCACGACTACTTCGGAGCACTGCTACAAAACCCAGGTGCAAACGGTGAACTGCTGGAGCTGGAAAAGCTTACTCAGGTCGTTCACGCAAAAGAGGCTCTGGCCATTGTTGCCGCCGACATAATGAGCCTAGCCCTGCTCAAAGCCCCGGGTGAACAAGGCGCGGATATTGTCGTAGGCTGCAATCAGCGGTTTGGCGTTCCTATGGGCTTTGGCGGTCCACACGCAGCGTTCTTCGCCTTCCGAGAAAAATACAAGCGTTCGACTCCCGGCCGCATAATTGGTGTCTCTGTCGACAGCCGAGGCAAGCCAGCTCTGCGCATGGCCATGCAAACCCGAGAACAACATATTCGCAGAGAAAAAGCCAACTCAAATATTTGCACCTCTCAGGTTTTACTGGCGGTGATGAGCGCCTTCTATGCCATGTACCATGGCTCTGATGGCATCGACAGAATTGCCAAACGCATTCACCTATTAACTAAAATTCTGGCCCAGGGCCTAACCTCGCTAAACTACAAGCTTCGCCACAGCCAGTTTTTCGATACGCTGTGTATTGAAGTGGGCGAACAGCAAATGGCTCTTTACCAGCGCGCACTTAAATCACATATTAATCTGCGCCTAGAGGGAAAAAATGCGCTAGGTATCAGCCTGAACGAATGCACTACGCAAAAAGATATCGAGGCTCTACTCGCCGTTTTTGCAGCCGGCGAATCGCCACTGGATTTTCACAGTCTGGAAGTCAAAGCGCAGGGCAATACCGCCATCCCCAGAGAGTCCGCGCGTGAACAAAAAGCCCTACAGCACGAAATTTTTCATCGCTACCAATCCGAAACGGAGATGCTGCGCTACCTCAAACGATTAGAATCAAAAGACATTGCCCTGAACCACGCGATGATTCCGCTCGGCTCCTGCACAATGAAACTAAATGCTACTGCAGAGATGATTCCCGTTACCTGGCCTGAGTTCGGCGAGCTTCACCCCTTTGCCCCAATAGATCAGGCCCAGGGCTACACCATATTATTTGAACAGCTGCAGAACATGCTAAAAGCATGCACCGGTTACGATGCCATAAGCCTTCAGCCCAATGCCGGCTCACAGGGCGAATATGCAGGATTGGTCGCCATCAAAAAATATTTTGAAGCCAAGGGTGAACACCAGCGCAACGTGTGCTTAATACCCCAATCTGCCCACGGAACAAACCCCGCATCGGCACAAATGGCGTCAATGAAAGTAGTCGTAATCAAATGTGATGAGCAGGGCAATGTAGACGTGAACGATGTGAAAGCAAAAATCACTCAACACGGGGACAGTATTGCCTCCATTATGGTGACCTACCCTTCCACCCACGGTGTTTTTGAAGAGAACATCAAAGAAATTTGCGAGCTTATTCATAACATCGGCGGCCAGGTCTATATCGACGGCGCCAATATGAATGCGCTGGTCGGCCTTGCCGCACCGGGAGAATTCGGTGGCGACGTTTCCCACCTCAACCTCCACAAAACGTTCTGTATACCCCATGGTGGTGGTGGTCCCGGAATGGGCCCTATCGGCGTAAAAGCTCATTTAGCACCGTATTTAGCCTCGCACCCACTACAAAGTATACCCGGCACAGAACAGGGTAACGGTACTATTTCAGCAGCACCGTGGGGCTCTGCGAGTATTCTGCCGATTAGCTGGATGTATATTCGTATGATGGGCGGCACCGGTGTAAAACAGGCCACCGAAGTGGCCATTCTTAACGCCAACTATGTCGCCTCACAATTGCAGACGCACTATCCAATTTTGTACAAAGGCAAAAATGGTTTTGTCGCCCACGAATGCCTGCTGGATTTACGCCCGCTAAAAGAAAGCAGCGGTATTACGGAAGAAGACATTGCCAAGCGACTCATGGACTTCGGCTTCCACGCACCAACCATGTCCTTCCCCGTTGCAGGGACCCTCATGATCGAACCCACCGAATCCGAAAGCAAAGCAGAGCTAGACCGCTTCTGCGATGCCATGATCACCATTCGCCAGGAAGCTGAGCGCGTACAAAACGGTGAGCTACCACGAGACAATAACCCTCTATGTAACGCTCCACACACTCTCGACGATATTATTGAAGAAAATTGGCAGCGCCCGTATAGCCGGGAAGAAGCGTCGCGGCCATTAGCGTATTTAAAAGAACATAAGGTTTGGCCGAGCGTTAACCGCATCGATAACGTTTACGGAGACCGCAATTTGATATGCTCTTGCCCTTCTATTGATCTGTATTTGGACAAATAATTTTTATTGTTCATCTCTTTCCGCTTCCTTCGCATTCCATAAAAATGCTGTAGCGGCTTCGATCTCGGGTGGTTTGGCCATCCAAGATCGAAGCCACATTAACAATCTACCAATATGCCCCACCACCTCTAGGTTTAGATGCACTTCGTAACAAACTGAATGTTTAAAACGTACTCCAGAGAAATAGTTGCAAGTACTATCCCCTACGGCGTTTTTACCCTACGCTCGGCTGCTCGCAAAAGGCAAAAGGTTCCGTTTCCGGAAAATAGAAGCGTGCGCCGCCCCAAAGCTGCCATGACGATGTAGCTGTAAACGTGCTGTTACGTTGATACCGATCAAAGCTCGGCTCCTGGGTCGCTTACGAAACATCTAAGGCCGCAGCCATAATAACGTTTCAAGCCGCTACCCTTGCTGAACCACAAGCCCATCGTCGCTGCGTATTAAAAGAGCTAGAGACGTTTTCACTGGGATCAATATCGAAGTACAAGGTATGAAACACTGGTCCCGCCAAGCGAGGCGCCTCCGCAGGCGCTCGAAACCAAAAACAGAAGAAGTCTTAGAAAACCAGTAGATATGCGGATCAATAAGAACATGCGTTGTGAATAAATAAAGGGTTGGACAACAGCACAGTAATCGCTGCAAATTCGAACCAAAAAAAAGCCACTGAACAGTGGCTTTTTGCTTTTAGTGCTCTTTAAGACGCGACGCTAACTAATTCTTTCGCGGAATTAGGGACACATCATAAATGTTTGCTTCTCGCGCGGCATCGGCAATCGCGACATAGGAGGCCGTGGAAGCCTGCTCATGGGCCATAACGACCACGCCACCCTCTGGGCTTTCAGCGCTTTTCTGTGCGATCAGGGAGCGTACGGAGCGGATATCGACACGACGCTGGTCAATGTAAATTTCATCGTTAGCGTTGATCTGAACCAAAATACTCTTACTTTCGGTTTCGGGAGGTGGCAGGTTTTCGGTGTTTTCTGGCACATTCAAACCCAGCGATTTTTCTTTGATAAACGATGCTGTCACGATGAAGAAGATCAGCATGATGAACACCACATCTAGCATTGGTGTCAAATCAATCTCAGCCTTATCTTCGGCCGATTCAATGCGTTTTCTACGACTCACAATTTATTCTCCACATTCGATAATGAAATCGCGATCTCTGCCGAAGCGGAGACTCGCTGCCAGTATACAGCGAAAAGCGATTCTATTGCCCTAGAGAGTAGATCAGCTCCATCACAATCGCAATGTATTGCTGTTGTGCAGCAAAGTTGTCTTTCCCGGCAATCCGGCATTCTACACGATCTTTTACCTGTCTGCTCGTCATTTAAGTTGTGGTCGTTTTTTGCTCGCCCCAAAACGAAAAACTTCTTTTTGGGGTCTTAGCGCTCTTTTAAAGGGGTAGCAATATCTGTTCGGGGCAGCGTTCGGACTGAGCAAACCGAAAGCCTACTCCCAGCAGCCGTATCCCCCGTTTCTGCCGGTACCACGCTGCCAACAATAAGCGCATAAATTCCGGAGCTTCAAAAGGGTCAGTAAGATGTGAAACCTTCGTTTCCAACACCGTTTGCTCAAAATTATCGAATTTTAGCTTCACAAATTTTTTACTTATCGGATACTTATTTGATAATTTTCCGTAGCGATGCCGGAGGCCAGCAATTAATTCGTCCAAATAGCCAGGCACCTGAGCAGGATCAGAGATATCTTCCGGGTAAGTTCGCTCAATACTCACGGATTTTCGTATGTGGTGAGGCTGAACACAACGACTATCTATGCCTTTACTCATGTCCAGTAGCCTTTGCGCAAAACAACCAAATTCCTTCGCCAATGTATTGGGATCAAATTCCTTAAGGTCTTGACAATTCAGCAATCCATATCGGGAGAGCTTACGCTCAGTGGCCGGACCAACACCGGGAAGTCTCGCCAGAGGAAGCTTACTCACAAAGGGTGCCACCTCATCGGGGGGCACAGCAAAAAGTCCATCCGGCTTTCTCCAGTCACTGGCGATTTTTGCCAAGAATTTAACGGGCGCCACACCGGCAGAGACACTAATTCCCAATTCCGCTCGAACGACCTCCTTTATATTTCTGGCAATCAACGTTGCACTACCTTTCAACAAATCACAGCCCGAAACATCCAGGTAGGCTTCATCAAGAGATAGCGGCTCGACGCACTCGGTATAGCGATGAAAAATAGACAGCAACTGCGATGACACATGCCGATAAAGTTCGATATCGGGCTTTACGATAACCAACTCCGGGCACAATCGTTTCGCATAAGCAGAAGCCATCGCCGATTTCACGCCATATTGCCTGGCCAAGTAATTACAGGTTGCAACAACGCCCCGTCTATCTGGCGCGCCGCCAACCGCAACGGGCAGCTCTGCAAGTTTGGGGTTTTTACGTATTTCCAGCGCGGCAAAAAAACAGTCTGCATCTATGTGGATGATTTTTTTCATTTTCAAGCGACTCTTAACGAACTCACGGCTCAACAAGCCCGCTCATATAAAATATGGGCGCCAACAAGACCGAATGCGGTACGAGCCTTATCGGCGACAAACATCGTCAACGGACAGCAATGGTACTTCCCACTCAAAACGTCTTTTAGGCTAAACAACACACATAGTACTGTTTATTAATACAGCCCGCAAAGGCTATTTATTCCTACCTGGCAGGCCCAAAGACAATCTAAATTTTCTCTCACGCCCAAGCGCGTCTGCCGTCTAAGCGTGCGATGCTGGCAACACCGCCCGCCTCTACACATTAAAACCCAAAAGAGTGGAAGCGCCTTTCAATAACGCATCCAGTAAAGGAACACTTTGTATTACGTCCATACACACTAGGCTGAGCAGCGCATACACAGGCTTTTTCAAAAACTCCCGGGTATTGAGCGGTGACCTTTACAAAGCATAAAACGGGATTTGAGAGTGTTTCAACAACTATTCTAAATTTAGATATGAATAAAAATGCGAAATAACCGATTTTATGTGTCAAACCGATCTCGACGGACATAAAACAATTTCATTTCGCCATAGAATTACAAGGTCAATGTGGAAGTCCCTTAAAGAGGTAAAGTCAATCCTATTAATTCAACGTTAAACTACTCCATACGAATGGGAATACTGATTATTTTCTAAAAATTCAGTAATTCCACCGAAATCGCGTTTATGCGTAAGTGTACGAAGTTAATTACAGTCTAAAACAATGCTACCAACCACAAAGGATATTAGCGTTTCATTAAAATATCGCTGCACAACTAGCGAATTTTTGAGTTCTACATTTAGTTCACGCATTTGCTTTAAGTAAGTGAAATTTCGGCACCCAATTAAACGCTTTTATTTAATATGGATCCGCGTAAAAATGCGAAAAATAGTTAAACAGGCAATGAAAATCTTTTTTTTATTAAAAAACACTAAAAAAGCATGCTAAATCGATGAAAAAACTTGAATTTTTCTTGTTATTTCGTAATGTAGTGCTACAACTTTCATAAGTACAACCAACAAAGGGTAAGGGTAATTACTATGGCCGCTAGAAAAGCAAAAGTTGTCGATTCTGTCGCCGCGCTAGAAAAGGAACTTTCAGCGTTAAAGGGCAAACTGGAAAAAGCTCGTTCAGCAAAGTTAAAATCTGCTGAAGCAAGCGTAAAAACTGCCACAATTCAATCAACATCTGCAGCGAAGAAAGCATCTACTGCGAAAGCAAAAGTCGCCTCCATTCGAGCCAAAAAGAAATCGGCTGCTCAAACCAAGCAATTGGCTGCAGCAAGAAAAGTAGCTGCGGCTACATCCGCCGCCGCCAACACTATAAAAAGTACATTAACTGAGGCAAAAACAGCCCTCGCCACAGCAAAAACTGAAGCAGCTCAAGCCTCGGCACTAGAAAAGGCCATCGCAAAAGAGGAAGCTGCATATATAAAGAAAGTTCAAATAGCTGAACAATCCGCTGCAAAGAAAGCGGCTGCCGCCGCTAAAGTTGCCGCTAAAAAGGCCGCAATCAGAGAGAAAGCTACCGCTAAAAAAGCCGCTATAAAAGCCAAAACTGCTGCAAAGAAAGCTTCTATCGCAGCGAAAACCAAAGCAAAGAAAGCAGCTGCAAAAGCGAAAACAAAGACAAAGGTAAAAACGGCTCCTAAGGCTACAACCAAAGCCGCACCTAAGCGTCGTGGTCGTCCTGCAGCCAAGAAAGCGGCTCCTAAAGCTGCGGCCAAGCGTCGTGGTCGTCCTGCGGCCAAGAAAACGGCCCCTAAAGCTGCGGCCAAAGCAGCTCCTAAGCGTCGAGGTCGTCCCCCCAAGCAAGCATAACTAGCATCCCGCTTTAAAGAAGGCGCCTAACGGCGCCTTCTTTTGTTTTGAAACTCAGATGTTTTGAAACTCAGAAATAACGTTTTCAGTCTACTTTCGAGGTTTAATCACCACCTCTGCCGATTTATCCGTACCAACCCGGCATGTTGCCCGATATTTTAAGGGTGTGCCTGCAATATTTTTTGCATCGAATTCCATAATAAATACCGCACTGTCGTCATTAAACTCCAACGGATTGGCTTGCTCTGGGGTATGAAGCTGTAACCCAAGCATAAATATCGTTTGTTTTTGGAATTCGTCCAAGCAGGACTCGCGGTAATCCTGTTTACGCTTTTCTTCTAACATCCTTAGCCGCTCAACCTCTTTTACGCTTAAAGGCCCTTCAGTGGGAGCTTTATGCGTAAGCGTTTCTTTGCTCACGCCATCAACCATTTCGTTGTAACTCAAACCATCTTCGCGACGGCACTGTATTCGAAAAATGGGGCGATTTTTGCTGCTTTGCTCAAAATCGAGTGTTCCCCGTAAAACTTCAACACAAATATCCAAGTTTTCTGCAGCCTGAGCAGACTCTTTTAAATCCAAATAATACTTGTGGTATTTAGCTGGCAACCACAATCTTTCTTCGTTGATTGCTACTGCAGGCATAACATAAAGTATTCCTATAAGCGAAATCAGTTGCCAATTCATCGCTTTTAGGGCCTCCCTATACCCGAACATCAAACGTATAGCCAAATAAAACCTGTAAATTGTCTTCATCTTATTCAATACCAAATCAATAACTAGGGCACGTCAAATACCTGCAAGCATCGAACATCCACTTCATTAATATTAGTTGACTTTCCTATGCTCGTATCAATTCGTAGAACGGTGCCACCAAGACGGATATCCGAGATTCGCCCCAAGAACAATCGTTAAAAGCCTATTACAAACGACTCTAGCTGCGAGCAGGCAACGCATTTGTACATGGTCGCACCTCTACAAATGGAACTTGGCCACTTACAAAGAGGAGGATAAAAGCAAAGCCGCAACCTTCGTGCTCCTTGCTCGAGCAGCAAGACTTGCACCTCCGTTTCAAATTGGGAATCAACCAAATACAAGAGCCACAACAATGATAGTCTCATAAGGCACCCAAACAGCACGTCCGCTAAGCGGCCATCCGTTTTACGTGAATTCGAATAAGTTTGAATGATTTAACCCAGCGGGTAAAAATTAGCGGGCAGAAAGAGCATAGGCCCTTTACTGTCATCTTGGAAATTCGCTCTCATAACTGGCAAGCAGCTTATTGAAAAACGTAAGTGAGACCGTCAGGTCAAGGCGAAATTGGCGGAGAAGCGGAAAATATAACGAATAAATGAGTGTTTTGAGCCAGATTTAACGCCTCGCTGGCAACGCCGATAACTTGTCAACGGCCTGCAGGGCGCTTAGACAAAAGTGTCTACATTAGAAGGCTGCAAATAACGATCAACTGCCGATCGCTATAGAACGTTAGAGCACATTACTCACCTAGGGCTACTAGGCTACTGTAATCCAGCTTTTCCCGTGGAGATATTGAGAGCCGGTCGAATTCAAGGTTCCAGATGACCAGCAGCCTCGCCAGAGCTCTTGCCTGTTCATCCAGACTTTTGAGTTCTTCAAGCGTGTCTTTTTGACCCGTGTAGAGTTTGACTTTACGGTGGTTCGATGCGAAAGACTGGTCCGGGTATGACATGCGGTAAACCTCCAATTTCCAGCGAAGGTTGTGAACCATATTTCGGTAGTATTCTAGCTTCGTTGATAAAGATATTTTTCGAACATCATCTAGATCACCAAAGACCTGGAAATCCGTACCAAAAACCATAACAGACTTGCAGTTTGGATCTGCAACGACAGTGGCTGTTCGCTCGTGGTCTATCAATACTGCCAGATCGCCAAACACTTCACCGGGAGTAATGTAATTCACCACTTTTCGCTCATCGTCACCGCTGCCAACAATAACGGCCAACTGGCCCCGCAGAAGAAAGTACAGCCACTGATCATTCTGGCCCTGCTCTAGCAACACCTCCCCCGGACGATACTCAATAATCCTCGAGTAACTCATCAGTAAATCGTACTGCCACGGATCTCGCTGCTTAACCGCCTTGTAAAAAGGAATTGAGGAAAGCAAATTATAAAGCGAAGATTGCTCGTAGCGGTGTAAAGGGTGTACTTCCATAGACGAATTGCCTCGTGGTGAATCCACGTAATTTGGGTGTGATTGTTCTTGTAAAATAACCGATTATCGTTGTCGTAGCTCCATTTACACACCTTTTTTGTATATTTTTGTTGTTTTGCAACCTGCTTCACACCCCCGTGTAAGGATCATGCAACATAAACTGACAAAATGAACGTAAGCATATGATATTTAGGTTCTTTTTGACGCCAAAATCATCACAAGATAGACTGTTTACATAAATTGAGAGTTTGATTTAGAACTGTATTTATACACCGCATAGGCTTGAGTTAGTTTCATATTGGTGTAGAGTAGTACTTTAGTTTCAGAGCGCCTTGAGAAGGCTGGTAGGTGAGAGGTTCATACACATTGACAAGGCGATACCTGATAACTCACAAAACAATAAAACTATAGGTTCCAACTTAAATCTTGTGAGACTCATATGCGCAAATATAATTTTTTACGCTCTATAAAACTTTCAGCAATTGCTGTGCTTTTACAAGTCGTGGCATTAAATGTCCACGCAGCGACTTCACTCAACGGCCTATCCATTCACTCTCAGCTCGGAAAAGAACAGTTTATCGCCGCTCTGTCAGTAACCAGTCTATCTTCCAGCTCCTCACAAATACTGATGGCGCCGGAGGATAAGCAAATTCAGGTACGCATTCTAGCTAACCGGTTATCTGCACGCAGCTTCAAACGCATGTGGATCGAAGGTATGGCCATTAACGCCAGCTCCGCGGAACTCACCGCAAATGCGCAATATATGGCTGATTTCAGTAACATGCTGAAGGTTAAGCTGATCGCCGGCGATATTTTTACTATTCGCCGTAAAGACGATTCCGTACAAGTCATTCTGAATGGAATCGATTTGGGTGAAATTCAAAGCTCTGAGTTTTTTAATCTACTGTTAAGAACCTGGATCGGACCAGTTCCACTTTCGTCCGGTTTTCGTGATGGCCTGCTGGTCGCGGGAAATGTAGACTCTGAATTACTGGCACGTTTCGATGCAACAGTCCCGAGTGACGAGCGCATTGCCGCAATACAGAGTGTGAAGTCTTCACAACCCGCTGCGAACACCCAAATAGCCGCTGCCGCACCTGCTGCCGCCGCAATCGTTACTAAACCAGCAGCTCCCACAATTGTTGCCCCTCCAGCACTGGCAAGCCCTATTGCGACGGTAAAACCCGAGGTTCAAGCTCCCGTAGTTGACGAGCAGGAAATCGTAGTAGCTACTCCAGTTCCAGTGAATAAAACACCTGCAGCGGAGCCTCAGCAAGCCCTGCTGGATGCGGATTTACTAGAAGAAGAAGAGGAAGATTTCGACTTTACCGCCGAAAGCCTGCTCGCTCAGCAGCTATACATCGCCAGCCTAAAAAAATGGTCTTACAGATTCCTGGTCTACCCCAAAAGAGCTCTGGAGCGCGGGTGGCAGGGTCACGTTAGACTTAACGTTACGGTCGACCGCACGGGCGAGGTGCAGGATGTGGTTGTCATAGAAGGCTCCAAATTTAAAGTGCTAACAAAAGCAGCAGAAAAAGCAGTGATGAAAGCCAGCCCCTTCCCCCCGATACCGCAAGACCTCAAGGGGGAGACCTTCTCTTTTACACTCCCCGTTGTATTTCAGCTAAAATAGCTAGCCCCGTTCAGAACCTAAAAAGCCGCTCATTTTTAAAAATGAGCGGCTTTTTTACATCAACGGCCTGACTGTTCTAGCGTCGGGCAGCCAAGCTTTCCAACCTCTCCAGCACAACCCTCTCGATATCTTTAACTTCTATTGCGGACAACTTGGGAAGATGTACAAGATTTATCATATGCAGGTGCAAGCAGGGCGTCTCGGCATTAAGTTCACGTAAATCACCCTTCACCAGTACCGGTAAAAATGGCTTGTCCGCTGGCCTTTTCTGATTAATAAGGTTTAATCCCACCTCTAAAGGTACTGCCCGCCCCTTGGCGCTCGCAGTCCTAAGCGGCAGGATAATATTTAAGCGCTTAGATTCAACATCATTTTTGTCTGCAGGAACAATAAACAAGCCTGTCGGGCGCACTGCATCTTCAATGATGCCCTGTAATGTATCGTGATGAGCGTATGGATTAGGTAGGATTACCAGCTTTCGGTTTTCTTCTTTGGGGAAAAATATATTGTAGTTGGTATAGAGTTGTTCAACCGACCCGGAATAAACGCATAATTGATTTTCGAACCCCATAACAAAGTCCTGGGCTCGCTGCCTTTTCTTGAAAACGTCTAAATCCCATACGAGATCTTTATTTTCCATTCTGGTCTAACTCTTATTGCATAGCTGTTTTCCGATGTTATCACCGATACGAGGCCGCCTGGAAGACGGCCAGTCACAATTATGCATTGGAAACTATCCACAGTAAATTTCATTCGATGGATAACTTGCCGTTAAACCTTCTTGAATTGAGCAGATTTCCTGTAATTTCGAGCGTGATAACCAACAAAAAACAACCACAATTACGGGTCAAAACAACTCTACAGAGCTATCTTCATCCTTATTTTGTGGGCTAGCATTAACCATTGCCGTTTTTTCAATCGAAGGAGCGTTATCAACGGTTTTTAAACTCGTTTCAATAGCATGTTCAAGTTTGGCGAAAATTTCATCAACCACCAACCCTTCATTAAAAATTCGGTTCGTTTCAGCAATCGCGTTAACCGTCGCGTTTTCCAAGAAATATTCATTCTCTTCAGTAAGAGCCAATGTCGGCACTTTACTCTGAATCAGCTCGGCCACGTTTTCAACTTCAGTCACAATATCGCACATGACTTTTTGATACGAATCTTTAATTGTCACCATCACCGAGCCCACATCCTCCGAGATTTTACGCAGTGCAGCTTTTTCATCCAAGAGATGCTGCTTGTCTTCTAAAACCAGAATACGTGCATTTAAACCCTGTAATAAAGAAAATGTATTGTCTTTAATCGCACCATATTTTTCCTTATCGTCAACAGGCATGTTCTTAACAAGAAGGGATACACAGTCATAATTTATGATTGTTCTGCACCCAAAATCGATATAGCGCCCCTCCCCCGCCAGCTGGGTAAGCATTTGTGATTCCAGATCCTTGGCCATACCGTGAGCTTCCATATTTTTAACACCCATAATGCTACGCATTTGAAGGCTACAATGCAGGCCGTATCGGCCTAACGTACGAAAAAACAGTTGCCCAAGCTCATCAACGTTATCGCAATCGTGGACCCCCAGTAAGAACTGAATATTTGCACCTAGGTCACTGTTGTCCGACATGGCAGAATGGGCGGTTTGATTCGCCAGCTCCAACCGTGATTTCAGCTGCTGGTTCGCTATCTGGTTAAAGATACTTTTGTTTATACGAGCGCAGGCTTCATCGCCCGCCATAGAAGTATCCAGATAGTCATCGCAACCAATTTCCAGCGCTTTTAACTTATCTTCGAGCAGATTCTCTTCCGCCACCACAATCAGCGGAGTATCAACCATACATTCCTCTTCCAGAAGTTTCTGGCAGTACAGCAAATCCATTTTTCCTGCTTTCACACAATCGAATACAACGGCCCTACAGTCTCCCTCGGTAAGCAGCTGTTCTGCCCCCTCACCGGCCTCGATCAAGCGCGCAGAAAAATGATTGGCGATATGAACACCCAGCGCCGACTCCTGCTTCGAATAAATAACCATTACTTTTTGTAATGACATTTTTGCTACCTCGTATTTAACACTGCTCTATTTGCTTGATAGCGTATCAACGTGCTCAAAACCTTCAGCCACAAGCAATTAAATATATTAAAAGCTAGTTCAAAAATCATTGGTTTACCAATGGCCACAACCCCTATCGTTGATTGCGGTGACAACAACGTAAGCCAATCCATCTTCACGCACTGTACAAATAAAACACAGGCGCAAAGACTACGTGCTAAATTTAAAATGAATTCAGACCACCGCTTAAATCCCTAACCTTCAGGTTTTCAATCATGACTGCACCAAACCGTCTACCTGACCGCCTACTCCCGCTACAAGCCGCCATCCTCGAGCAGATCAATGCCCACCATATCGATGTCCCCATGTTACCGGAGGTGGCTGGCAAGGTCGTACGGCTCACTCAGGACGTAGATTCCGATGCATCCGAACTGGCGACGTTGATTCAAAGTGATCAAACACTTGCCGCACACGTTATGCGCATAGCGAATTCCGCGCTTTACAGCCCCAATAGCAGCCTCGTATCGCTTCAACAGGCCTCTGCACGCCTTGGAATGAAGCTGATTTCTGAAATCGCCCTAGCCGCCTCGATAAACTCCAGCCTGTTTAATACGCCTGGCTACGAAGAACATATTCAGTACGAAATTCGCTGCTCGCTAATGACAGGGCTATGGGCGAAAGAAATTGCGCGCGTCTCCAGGCGTAATGTCGAAGCCGCGTTTATCACAGGGTTGTTGCACGCTATTGGCCGTCCAATTGCGGTGCAAACAGCTCTAAAAGTTGCTGCCGAATCAAACACAACGCTCGATACAGCGGAAGTTCTGGCGCTAGAGGATAAGTTCCAACGCCAAATAGGGGTGCAAGTAGTAGAACAGTGGGAAATGCCCAGGCTTGTTGTCGATGTTGTGCGGTTTTTTGATTGCTATAACGATGCTGGAGCCGCCCGAAATCAGACGATGATTGCCATCGCTGCGGAAGCCTTCACCCATCATTTTATGAGTGAGCAGGGAGATAACAACTGTATATCCCGTGAAGAATTAGTTTCACAAGTCGTTCTCGCCGAACTCAATCTCTATCGGGACGAAGTACTTGAATTATTAGAAAAACAAGACTTGGTGAAATCTGCAATGGAGGCCATGACCGCGTGAGTAACAACAACCAATACGATATGTTAATCGTCGGCAGCGGGCCGGCTGGTCAAAAAGCCGCCCTACACGCCGCGCAGTCAGGATCCAGAGTCGCACTAATCGAGAAAACCCGAGAATTGGGTGGATCCTGTGTTCACAGGGGAACCATTCCCTCAAAAACGCTAAGAGAAAATGCACTTCGCGTGAAAAACATGCGCATGAACGCCGAGCTTGCCAATTTTGAGCTCCCAGAAGATGTTGAACTCGCCACCCTGATTAACCGCCTGAACGATGTTCTACTAGCCCATGATACCTACATGCGTCGTCAGCTGGAGCGTTCGAGTGTTGAACTTATCCACGGCCGCGCACGTTTTATTTCATCGACAGAAATTGAAGTCATCACTGTTGCCGGAGAGAAATTCTCGCTAACTGGCGAATGCATTGTTATTGCCTGCGGCTCTCATCCGCACCACCCCGATAATATTGCTATCGATCACGAGCACCTCTTCGACAGCGATTCCGTTCTTTCCATGATGTACCTGCCAAAAAGCTTGATAGTGCTCGGCGGTGGAGTAATCGCCAGCGAGTACGCGTCAATATTTCAGGCGCTGGGAGTGGAGGTCACCATGATAGACAAATACCCGCTACCTCTGGGATTTCTCGATAGTGATCTGACCGAAACATTCGTGAACGGATTTAAACACATGGGGGGAACTTGGCTGGGGGAAACAGTTGTGACTCGAGCTTATTGGAACGGTTTTGATGCTGTGATTGCAGAAACCGAAGACGGCCGGCAAATAAAGGGTGAAAAGCTACTCTGCGCGGCAGGGCGTATCGCCAACGTTAAGGAGCTGGGGATTGAAAATGCGAACCTGAAACTGAATGATCGCGGCTTGATTAGCGTGGACGAAAATCTGCAAACCAACATTCTCGGGATTTATGCTGCGGGAGACGTGATAGGCCCACCATCTTTAGCTTCAGCATCAATGGAGCAAGGCAGGCGCGCAGCGTGTAATGCTCTAGATATGCCTCCGGGTATAATGCACAACATTATTCCTACCGGCATTTATTCCATCCCGGAATTATCTTCCGTCGGTCTTAGTGAGACACAGGCAAGAGAACAATACGGCAGGGTGTTGGTTGGTGTTGCCCGATTCGATGAAATTGCTCGCGGGCAAATTTCTGGGATACAGAACGGAATGCTGAAAATTGTTTGCGACCCAGCAGGAAAAAAGGTACTGGGCGTTATGATTGTTGGGGAAGGAGCAACCGAACTAATTCATATTGGCCAAATGGCGCTGCTTTCGGATGCCCGGGTAGACCTCTTTGTGGAAAGTATTTTTAACTTCCCAACACTGGCAGAAGCCTACCGTGCCGCCGCTTTAGATATTGTTCACCAAAGAAAAAAACTGTAGGTCAATTTTATTTTTCCCCTAATCGGTTCAACACTAACTGGGTTTTGACAAGACTGCGGCCAGAGCCAAGCAGCACACCAATCCAGCGGGTATCGTCGAAACTTTCCAGTGCAATCTTAACCGTCATGGTCAATGGGATGGAAAGCAACATACCCACCGGCCCCAATACCCACCCCCAGAAAACCAAGGAAAGAAACACCACTAAAGTGGATAGATCCAAACCTCGCCCCATCATTCGGGGCTCCAAAAGATTGCCCACACCAAAGTTCACAGCGAGAAAACCAACGCCAACCAAAGCCGCGTCTCCCACTCCCAACTGTACAACAGCTAATAGCACTGCCGGAACGGCAGCAATAACAGACCCCAACGTTGGCACAAAATTTAGCAAAAATGCGAGCATTCCCCAAAGCACAAAATAATCCACGCCCAGCACCCATAACCATATAAGGATTATCGTACCAGTTAGTAGACTCATCAGAGCTTTAATTGCCATATAGCGGTTCACTCCCGCAGAAAACTGATTAATGGCAGCAATCGTTTTTTCGGAATTTCTAGACGTGCTCTTCAGCTTTTCTGAAAAGCCAACCTCCTCACCAAGAATGAAAATAACCGTGAGTAGAATCATAAAGGCATTCGTCATTAAGTTGCCCAAAGTTGCCAACGTGTCCCCCGCGACCGATAAAGCTGCTGCCGGGTTAAAACTGGTACGGATTTGCTGTGCGTCTACCGAAAGCCCCATCGCAGCCAACTTTTGAAATAACCCAGAGGTAAGCTCTGTTAAGCGCATCTGATAAAGCGGTAAGTCCTGACGAAAATCAGCAATGGCAGAGCCGACTACAACCCCTACTACCAAGCCTCCTACGGCGATATTGGCTACCACAATTAGCATGGCTAACCACCCAGGTAACCCTTTGGATTTCATCCACATCAGCGGCGGTGTACAAATGACGGCAATAAATAATGAGAGTAGAAAAGGAACCAGTAGTGATTCTGCGGTACGCATTCCAGCAACTACCACGATAAAAGCGGCCAATCCAATTAGGAAACCTGTTATATGCGATCGTTGCTCCATGTACACACCTTTACTATTTTTATTATTGATTATCGGGGAATTTACCCTTGTATAAAGAGGTTAAATAACGGCGAATACTCGCTGCATCCTCGACATGATCTCCCGTTGTCTGCCACTTTGGGCCGATCACTAAACGCTTGGAGGGATAATCCCAAGCAATAACATGAATCGGAACCTCGGCTCGCTCCGCAACGCGTAAAAAGCCTGTTTTCCATTTATCTACTTTAGCCCGTGTACCTTCGGGTGTAATCACGACCCACATTCTATCTTTTTCACGATACCAGGTCGCTATTTGCTCAACAATATCATCCGGTGCATTGCGATCAATGGGTATTCCACCAAGGCGCATAAACAAGCCCTTGAATGGCCAGAAAAACGCCTCTTTTTTCATTAAAAAAGATAAGCGAACCCCCAAAGCCATTACCGTGAACATCGCCAGCACGAAATCCCAATTAGACGTATGGGGGGCAGCAGCTAAAACCAGCTTCCCCGTATTGGGCATCTCCCCTTCCATTCGCCAGCCCAGCATTCGCAAAAAACTGCCTCCTAACCAACGGCGAAATGGCCCGCCGGCACGAGGAATTTCCTCTGGAACTTCAGGCAATAACTTATATTTACCTGCCATAACGACCTCTACATTTATCCTTTAAATGTTTACCCGTCGCCTAGTGTTCACGAGTCGACCTAAAGACAACATCAGGATAGCGCTCTTCGGTTAGCGACAGGTTTACGCGTGTAGGCGCCAAGTAGGTTAAATGGCCACCACCATCAACACTCAGGTTATCGCCACATTTACGTTTAAACTCAGCCAGTTTTTTGTCATCGCCACAATCAACCCATCGAGCCGTCGTAACATTCACCGGCTCGTAGATCGCCTCAACCTTATACTCATCCTTCAGCCTATAGGCGACGACTTCGTACTGCAGTACCCCAACCGCGCCGACGACAATATCATTATTGTTCAAAGGGAAGAACACTTGCGTCGACCCCTCTTCTGATAACTGCTGCAAGCCCTTCTGTAACTGTTTGGTTTTCAATGGATCTTTTAAACGAATACGGCGAAACAGCTCCGGCGCAAAATGAGGAATACCGCTGAACTTTAGCTCCTCACCGCTGGTAAAGGTATCACCAATCTGGATGGTGCCGTGATTGTGCAAACCAATAATATCGCCAGCAATAGCCTCTTCTACTTGGCTTCGATCTCCCGCAAGAAAAGTAACCGCATCGGCTATTTTTACATCTTTACCAATACGCACATGCTTCATTTTCATTCCCTTGGTGTACTTACCGGAGCACACACGCATAAACGCAATCCGATCCCTGTGCTTGGGGTCCATATTGGCCTGAATTTTAAAAATAAAACCGCTAAAGTTATCTTCCTCCGGCCGCACGGTTCGCTCGCTCGTAACCCTACTAAGCGGCGTGGGTGCCCATTCTACAAAACCATCAAGCATTTCACGCACGCCAAAGTTACCCAGCGCGGTACCAAAAAATACTGGCGTTAATCTACCCGCGAGATATTCATTCACATCGAAGGTATGGGTCGCACCGCGCACCAGCTCGATCTCTTCACGAATATCCTCAGCGTAAGGGCCGAACAGCTCATCCGCTTCGGGGCTATCGAGACCCTGTATTTTCAGATCTTCGGGAATCGCATGCCCGCGCCCACTTTTGTAGAGATGGATAGTGTCCGTATAAAGGTTATAAATTCCTTTGAACTCTTTCCCCATTCCTACGGGCCAGTTAATGGGCGCCGCTGCAATTTTAAGCACGTCCTCTACTTCATCCATAACCTCAATTGGATCACGTATATCGCGGTCCATTTTGTTGATAAACGAAAGAATCGGCGTATCCCGTAGGCGGCAAACCTCCATCAGTTTGATGGTCCGAGCCTCCACACCTTTAGCGCCATCGATAACCATCAATACCGAATCCACTGCGGTAAGCGTGCGATAAGTATCTTCGGAGAAGTCCTCGTGCCCCGGCGTATCCAACAAGTTCACAACCCGCTCTTTGTAGGGAAACTGCATGACAGACGATGTTACTGAAATTCCCCGCTCTTGCTCCATGCTCATCCAGTCGGATTTAGCGTGAGGCCCTTTTTTACCTTTTACCGAACCGGCTAACTGAATGGCATTGCCGAACAGCAATAGTTTTTCGGTGATAGTGGTTTTACCCGCATCCGGGTGGGAAATAATGGCGAAGGTACGGCGCTTGTCGATGTCTTGCTGAAGGCTCATTTAGGATCTGAATCATTCGTGGTGATTTAAGGAGGGCGATTATGCCCTAAGCATTGTCCCTGTGTAAGAGATAGTCCCAAAAACCCTCTCGGGAGATACGGCTGTAACTCGCAGGGTGCTCGTCATATTAGCACTTGGTCGCGGAAATATCGTCGAAACTCTTTACAGCAGAGCCCGCAACGTATTTATAACTCTTTGTTTTAAAAGAAAATTGTTTGTGGTACAAAAAGTGCATTAGGCACGATCAAACGTCTTCCCTTTACTCTTTTTCAACTACTGACTATATGGATATAAAACTCATGTACCAAAAAGCTTTAAAGGTACTTATCGCTACTGCTGCCGTTGCCATAAGCCTGAACGCAACCGCTCTACCTCTCAGCGAATACAACCTAATTCTTGCCGAGGATTACAACTTCTCCGGTGGCGATGTGGAAGGTAAAACATTTATTGGCGGCAACCTAAACGCCTCTGGTCGAGCCGTGGACCTAGCGACAAAAGAGCCAACGCTAACACTGAGCGATACGGTAAAAGTAGTGGGCGATATCAATGCCAACAACATTAATATCCAGCACGGCAATATCATATACGCGGGTAGCAACAACGTTACTGGCTCTATCAATTTTAATGGTGCTGGCGGGCTAATCCACGATAGTTCCTTGAGTATCGATGCGGTAATGGCTGACCTTGAAACAGCCTCGCTGCAGTTTTCAGGGCTGTCTGCTAACGGTGCTTACACCACAGGCACTACTTCTCTGGACTATCTAGGCTCAGATGCCGTGGCTGTTTTTAATGTTGATGCTACCGACATCTTTGCTCAAAACAACAGCCTACGCCTGAACTACAACGCAGCAGAAACGGTGATTATCAATGTTAGCGGTTCAATTATCGAAGCTAAAGGCGGCGTTAATCTGGTAGACGGCTTTCGATCTCACGAGCTTGGAGCCCGAAATATTCTATGGAATTTTTTCGAAGCTGATACCATCGACTTTAACAATATCGCGATGTTTGGATCGGTATTGGCAGCAGGCGCGGATATTACCGGCGGAGCGGTTTTCGACGGTTCAGTAGCGGCGAACTCATACACCGGCGGACGTGAATTTCACCGTTTCTTGTTCAACCCTCCAGCCATTGACGTACCCGAGCCCAGCTCCGGCATACTGCTTATGCTGGGAATCGGTTTGCTCGCCCTTGGCCGGCAGCGCCAGTTAAGCAAAAGCGCTTAACCGATACGCAGAGATTTGCCGTATATATGGGCATCTTCTCTGCCCCGATCTGCAGGGTAGTATGCAGGGCGCACACCAAGACAGTTGAAGCCGCATTTATCATACAGGTGAATCGCGGCTTCGTTTGATGCCCGCACCTCCAGAAACAGCTCTGCAGCAAAATCCTCCAAAACCTCCCCCATTAACTCCAGCATCCTGCTCGCAACACCCCGCCCCTGCCACAAGGGATCAACCGAGATTATCAGTAGCTCTGCGTCACCAGAAGCTATGGAGAACACCGCCAACGCCACCCATTCTTCGTTAGTCTGAACACCAATGCAAATATGGCTATTGGCAATGGAATCCTGAAAATTCCGCTCACTCCAGGGGTGAGGGTTGGATCGCTTCTCAAGCGCCAGAATGGCCTGCAGGTGGGAGTCATCAAAGTTGCGCAGCTGGCAGGCAGCACCGTCCGGCAAGTCGAAGTCACTTTTAAGATCTAAAGCCAAAAGCTAGTACCTTTTAACAAAGGGCCAGCCCGTACTTCAACAAGCTTTGCCAAACATTTTTTTTAAGCGCAGGCTGATGTAATAGCTGCGCAAGACTGGGAAACACCAAAGCATCAGCGGCGAAGGAGTCTATAGAGACCCTCTCATAGAGTGCGCTTTGGTAAGCCTGAACACCCGGCTCCACCGCAGACAAAACCCGAAAGCTCTCCTCGCCAAACAACATCATCGTGGTTACCGGTCGCGAAAGTAGCTTTCCTTCCAGAAAAGACGCCACCATTTCCCTTGCCGCAGCCCAGCTTTTAGGCTTACCCGGCAAGTCTGTCAACGGCCATCTCAGCGTATCCGCCACCGCTGGGGCACCTTGCTGTCCGCAGGCCCGTAAAATATTACTAAGTAAAGCTTCTGTGGGTAAAGCCGCCCCCACTTTCCTGGCGTCCATAACAAGTAAATGCTCACTAACTCGCCACAAATCCAATGTAAATTCGGCCGCCTGTTGGATACCCGCATCGACTGAAGGTTCCGTAAAAACTTGCTTTTCGGGCTCGACGACTTCTGTTGTTGAAACAGGCGCAGCTACTAGCTGATCGACCAGCCGGCTCTCTTCCAGCAAGCCGCCAATCGCTTTCGCTGTGCGCAAACCGGCTCGATCATCAATAACGGGTAATGGCGGCGATTCTTGATTGGCAGGAAATTCAGGTAGCTCACACAATTGAGATATCTGAGCCTGAGGAAGTGTGAAGCGGGGCACGAACATGTCGATACCCATTGCTTCCATATACTGCATGCGCTGACGTTCATTCATGCTCGGCAGTTTACCCTTTGGCAGCGCGATAACCAAACCCTAAGCAATCGCTACACACCGTCGCGCTGAGGGTGCGAGCGCTTGTTTTTGGACGCAATCAGATTAAGTGCATGCAGGTAAGCCTTCACTGAAGCCTTAACGATATCAGTATCAGAGCCTATGCCATTAACAATATGACCATCACGCTCCAGCCGCACCGTGACCTCTCCCTGGGAGTCGGTACCCTGGGTAATGGCATTAACTGAGTAGAGCAGGAGATCAGCGTTGCTTTTCACCACGCTCTCGATCGCTTTATAGGCTGCATCTACCGGGCCACTACCTTCCGACTCGGCTACAGAATCCTCGCCCCTCACCTGCAGCGTCAGCTTCGCGACCGGCTTAACGCCAGTTTTGGAGCAAACTTCCATATCCACTAACAGGTAGGTTTCCTCCATATTCTCGCTACCTTTGGCTGACACCAGCGCATGGAGGTCTTCATCGAAGATTTCGTGCTTTTTATCAGCGAGATCCTTAAAGCGTGCAAAGGCTTGGTTCAGCGCGTCCTGGTTATCAAACACAATCCCCAGCGCTTCGAAGCGCGCTTTCACCGCTGCGCGCCCAGAGTGCTTACCCAGTACAATTTTATTGGTATTCCAGCCCACATCTTCCGCACGCATGATTTCGTAGGTCTCGCGATGCTTGAGTACGCCATCCTGATGAATGCCAGACTCGTGAGCAAAGGCATTAGCCCCCACAATGGCCTTGTTTGGCTGAACAGGAAAGCCAGTAATAGAAGATACCAGACGCGAAGTAGGCACAATGTGCTCAGCGTTAATACCTGTATGGACCGGAAAAATATCCCTGCGGGTACGCACCGCCATAACGATCTCTTCCAGCGAAGCATTACCTGCGCGCTCCCCAAGACCGTTGATAGTACATTCTACTTGGCGCACGCCATTCATAACCGCCGAAAGGGAATTGGCCACAGCAAGCCCCAGATCGTTGTGGCAGTGCGTGGAAAAAATAGCCTTGTCTGCGTTTGGTACGCTTTCGATCAAACGTTTAAACATTGCGCCATATTCGCCCGGCTCACCATAGCCAACGGTATCCGGCACGTTAATGGTCGTCGCCCCAGCTGCGATAGCGGCTTCAGTTATACGGCACATAAAATCGAATTCAGAGCGACTGCCGTCCTCCAGAGAGAACTCTACATTATCAGTGTAATTACGCGCGCGCTTTACGGCGTGAATCGCTTGAGCCAGTACGCGCTCAGGATCCATTTTCAGCTTGTACTTCATATGAATCGGGGAGGTGGCAATAAAGGTATGAATACGCGAAGAATTCGCCCCCTTTAGAGCTTCTGCCGCTCGATCAATATCGGTATCGATGGCGCGAGCAAGACTGCATACAGTGGAGTCCTTTACCGTATCAGCAACCGCTTTTACCGCCTCGAAATCGCCCTGGCTGGCAATAGCAAAGCCCGCCTCAATCACATCGACATGCATTTTCTCCAACATTTTGGCAATACGTACTTTTTCTTCACGGGTCATACTTGCACCCGGACTTTGCTCGCCATCGCGCAGCGTGGTGTCGAAAATTACGAGTTTTTCTTTATTCATGTTTTTCTCCTATCGCCTGCCGGGATCGCCAGCAATGCGGTTACATTTCTTCGAGCGGTAAGCTCAACAGGGAAAAGTAAGCTTATAATTAGTGGGAAAGTTGTTACGAAGTTGCGCTAAGGCAGTAAAAATAACGGGCATAACAACAGCGCACGCTGAATACGAACCGAAGTGTGGTGCCGCTGAACAACTGTTGACATATCTGTGAGCCTTAAGAAGAGCCAGTGAGTGGAAGGGATTCTAGGAGCTATAGTGAAACATATCAATATTCATCCTAACATTTAGATGATATTAGGATGAAAAAACAATATAACTGCTATGCGCCTCGAATATGAAAAACACTCATCCTAATAACCTTTATAAAACTAGGTAAAAGATACAAGGGCATTTACCTTAAAATAGGCTGCAGAGCAGATATCTCACATAACGCTAGAGGAAGTATTGAAGAATGGAGTTAAGCTTTCTGAAAGCCCAGCATACGCTGTAGGGGAATCATGGCCTTTTCTGCCAATACTGAGTCGACGAAGACTTCACAATGACGAGCGTGCTCATTTTCAAAATCTCCCACAAGCTGAGCGAGATTCTCAAGCTCGTTCATCGCCATCCATGGGCAGTTGGCACAGCTTCGACAGGTGGCGCCACTGCCAGCGGTAGGCGCGACCATCAATTGCTTATCCGGACAAGCCTGCTGCATTTTGTAAAAAATGCCCTGATCAGTTGCCACTATAAAAGAGGGGTTAGGTAGTGTGCGCGCCGCTTCAATCAGCTGACTGGTCGAACCCACCGCATCAGCAAGGGCCACGACGGGCTTTGGCGACTCAGGGTGAACCAGCACAGCGGCTTCGGGATAGAGTTTTTTAAGGTCTTCGATACCACGAGCCTTAAACTCTTCATGAACGATACAGGAACCATTCCACAGCAGCATGTCGGCACCGGTCTGCTCAGCCACATAATTGCCCAGATACTTATCCGGCGCCCATAGAATTTTTTCGCCCTTGCTGTCGAGATAATCGACTACGTCCACCGCAATGCTAGACGTTACCACCCAGTCTGCACGAGCTTTTACCGCAGCAGAAGTATTCGCATAAACAACCACTGTACGATCCGAATGCTGATCACAGAAAGCCGAAAATTCATCCGCAGGGCAGCCAATATCCAACGAACAAGTCGCTTCCAGCGTTGGCATAAAAACACGCTTTTCCGGCGACAGGATTTTCGCTGTTTCCCCCATAAACTTCACACCCGCCACAACCAATGTTTGAGCTTGATGGCTCCGTCCAAAGCGAGCCATCTCCAGAGAGTCGGCTACGCAACCACCGGTGGCTTCGGCCAGCTCCTGAATCTCGGGCGAGGTGTAGTAATGAGCAACCAAAACGGCATTATGCTGTTTGAGCGCTGCCTTGATCTGCAGAACCAACTGATCGCTATTAACAGGTTTTTGGTGAGGCGCTGCCAATGCGACATCGAGATAGGCTTTCACCACCCCTTCAGCGCTTTGCGAGTGTTCGGTTTGATCGGACATATGAGAGCCTCTACTGCATTACTCTAACTTCAGGCTACGCCTTTCAGCGGTTAAAATCCATAAAGACAAATAGCAAAAAAGGGAACATAAATGTTCCCTTTTTTTGGATGGTGGGTCGTACTGGATTCGAACCAGTGACCAATTGGTTAAAAGCCAACTGCTCTACCAACTGAGCTAACGACCCTAAAAGCTCAAATACTGTTTTTCGGGCTCCGGCGGCTGAATCAGCTCACCCCCGAAAGAGGCGCACATATTAATGATTTGCCCTGAAAACTCAAGAGCTTTTTTACATTTATTTCATAAACTTTAGTTAATACGCTGGTAGATCGTCGGATCATCCACTCCAGCATCCAAAAAACCTCTGCTGCGCAACCGGCAACTATCACATTTACCACAAGCGTGACCGGCTGCGTCAGCCTGGTAGCAGCTAACCGTTAAACCGTAATCAACCCTTAAAGCGTAGCCCTGGGTAATAATATCGGCTTTGGAAAGCTCTATTAACGGCGTTTTAATAGAGACAGGCTTGCCTTCTACCCCCACCCGGGTCGCCAACGCAGCCATTAGCTGGTAAGCCTTGATATATTCTGGACGACAATCGGGATAACCCGAATAATCAACCGCGTTCACACCAATAAAGATCGATTCCGCCTCAAGAACTTCAGCCCACCCCAAGGCGATGGACAGGAAAATTGTATTGCGTGCGGGCACGTAGGTAACAGGAATACCCACGGTCTCTGCTTCAGGAACCGATATATCATCATCGGTCAATGCGGATCCACCAATTGCACGTAGATCCAGCTTAATAACCTTGTGCTCAACGGCCCCCAATGTTGCCGATACCTTTTCTGCAGCCTTTAGCTCCGCGGAATGGCGCTGGCCATAATCAAAACAAAGGGTGTAACACTCATACCCTAAATCTCTGGCCATCGCCAGTACGGTGGTTGAATCTAGCCCCCCGGAAACAAGGACAACGGCTTTTTTAGACACCGGGCTTTTCTCCCCATAATTGTTTATGTAATTGTAACTGAAACCTGACTTTAAGCCTGTCCCGCAAAATCCACTCAGCCAATTCCACAGGCCTCACTTGCTCAAAACTAGGTGAGAACAATACCTCGCCAACGCATGCAACCAGCTGATATTCATCAATTTTAAAGCGAGACCATTGATAATCCTGCTCGTCGCAGATAACAAATTTAACCTGATCTTTCTGCTTTAGAAACGCAATGTTCTCATAGCGGTTTTTGTCCTGCTCGCCGGAAGCCGGTGTTTTTAAATCCATCACAATGCTAACACGCGAATCCACACCACTAATATCCATAGCACCGCTGGTTTCCAACGACACCTGATAACCAAGATCGCACAAATACGTCAATAACAACAGACACGCTGGCTGTGCTAGAGGCTCACCCCCCGTAACACATACATGCTGTGGCTGATAACGGGAGACCTGCTCGGCTACCTCGGCGAAGGTTTTGCGCTCACCGCCGAAGAAGGCATATTCTGAGTCACAGTAGACGCAACGCAAAGGGCAGCCAGTTAGGCGCACAAAGACGGTGGGACACCCCACCGTTCGGGCTTCACCCTGCAGCGAATAAAAAATTTCGGTAATACGAAGACTGTTATCGTTCATTGACGACTCAAGGTAAAGATAGGGAGCGGGATTTTAGCGAATACCGCCGCAAACAGCGAGTGTAGCTGATTACAGCGGTTTTGGGAGGCTTATGGACCGAAGTGTTCTCGTAGATAGCTTTTAGCTAGCTTAGACGCTCCCGTCGAGGAGGCGGCCACCTCATTCAGTAGTGCGCGAGCCTGAGCTTCATCACCCATTAAATGATAAACCTTGCCCAGCTTGAACTTGCCATCCGGCACTTTGCGGTGCCCAGGAAAATCTGCCAGTAGCTGGCTGAACCATTGCCGCGACTGTTCCAGCTCACCTTTCAGTAGGTAAATCTCACCTAACCAATAGGTGGCATTAGCCGCATAACGCCCTTGGGGATAAGTTGCTAGATGCTTTTTCAGCTCCACAATAGCGGTATCGTATTGCTGCTTTTTTAAGACCAGGTCAATAGCAGCGCGATAGTGACGAATCTCTTCTTCCGGTGCAGGAGCCGCTTGAGCAGCTTCTGGAACCACGGCATCCCCAGCCGAAGTAACCTGCTTACCTTGTCCCAA
The DNA here is from genome assembly GCF_014211975.1 of Teredinibacter haidensis. Taxonomy (NCBI): domain Bacteria; kingdom Pseudomonadati; phylum Pseudomonadota; class Gammaproteobacteria; order Cellvibrionales; family Cellvibrionaceae; genus Teredinibacter; species Teredinibacter haidensis. The sequence goes on along the minus strand of NZ_CP060084.1, from coordinate 19,846 downwards.
TGCGCTCAAACGTCGATCCAGGTCCAGATAATCATCCAGGCGCTGCTGCTTCAGACGCTTAATCTCATGCGCCTGCAGCTCGATCATACCGCGCAACTCCAGAACCTCCTGCTGCAATACCTGCAACTGGTAATAAAGTTCGCCAGCCTGCTGAGCCGAATTATTAGGCGGCGGTGGAGTCGTCATCGGGGGCGGCATCCGAGATACGCCGGCGGGAGAGCGATCGACAACTTCTACCTGCGCAAAAACGGAAGAAGCCGCTACCAAAACGATAGCGGCTGCGAGTGATTTTAATATCATCAATTTGTGTAACTAATTACAGCTTGATTTCGACACGACGGTTTTGAGACCATGAACCATCGCCGCTGCCAATAGCCGCTGGACTTTCTTCACCGTAACTAACTGTTTCGATGTAAGAAGAATCTACGCCCTGCAGTACCAGGAAGTCACGAACGGCATTTGCGCGACGCTCGCCCAAAGCCATGTTGTACTCACGAGTACCGCGCTCATCGGCATGACCTTCTAAGCGAATAGACTTGGGAGCTTCTTTCAGAACTTCGGCGTAAATCATCAGAGCAGAACGCGCTTCCGCTTTGAGGATAGACTGGTCGAAGTCGAAGTAGAATACAGTAGCCAGATTCTGGATCGCCTCATAAGGATCAGCGACCACCATTGGCTCAGGTGTTGGCTCTGGAGTTGCTTCAACAGGAGCATCTTCAGTTGTCGTTTTAGATGCACAACCTGCCAGCAAGCCAATCACTGCGATCAAGGTTAAAAAGGTTTTCAATGTGTTAGTCATTTTTATCACTCCCAAGTGTTAGTAAAGCGTATCAACCCCGTTTCTTACCCTGTTCACTCGTTAACGAAAGGAGACCACGCAGGCTCCCTTACATCTCCTTGCTTAGAGGGCAGTCTAAATTTCACTCCTGCATCCATCGATACAGCAGCAAGAACCCCTTTATTATTGTACTGAGTAGCGTACAACAACATGGCGCCATTAGGCGCTATGCTTGGCGATTCGTCAAGCCACGTTTCCGTCAGAATGCGCATATCACCCGATGCAATATCCTGCCATGCGATATGGAACACGCCTTTATAACGGTTAACCATGACAAGACTTTTGCCGTCTGGCGACACCCTTGGTCTGGCGTTGTAATCACCCTCGAAGGTTAAGCGTTCTATGCGCCCGGATTCAAGTCCAATTTGATAAATTTGTGGGTTACCGCCACGATTCGAGGTAAATATTAAACCTTTACCATCCGCAGTCCAATTCGGCTCGGTATCAATCGCAAAATGCCGTGTTACACGTGTTAACCTTCGCGTTGCGATTTCCAGTGTATAAATTTCCGGGTTACCATCTTTGGATAGCACCAGCGCCAGCGTTTTATTATCTGGCGACCAGGCAGGCGCGCCGTTAAGGCCCTGAAAGTTTGTTAGCTGCTCCCGAACACCCGTTAACAGATTCTGACGAAAGATTGCCGGGCGCGAGGTTTCAAACGATACATAAGCAACCTGCGACAAATCGCTGGACCAGCTCGGCGATAGCAGTGGCTCCCGAGACGAAAACAAAACTTTTTCACGTGCTCCATCGGCATCAGCCGTCACTAAGCGGTAACGCCCTGCCCCAGCTCGATTTAAGTCTTCTATATAAAGTATTTTTGTACTGAAAGCGCCGCGGATACCGGTAATGGCTTCATAGACTGCATCACTGACTTTATGCGCCAGATCACGCAACTCACTTTCACCGCCACTAATAACACGCTTGAAAAGATTGCGCTGGCCCAACACATCGTACAAGGCGTATTCGAGCACAAATTGATTCGGGTTCTCCGCATCCACTTGGCTGCCGCGCTGCATATTGCCAATGACAAGAAACTCTGTACCCAATATGCGCCAGTCACGATAAAAAATATCTGCTTCTTTCTGCGGCATTTGCAGCATATCGGCTACCGGAATGGGACGAAAGAAACCGCTACGCAATAAATCTGCCGAGGCTATCGCGGCCACGTCTTCACGCAGGCCATTGCTGCCACCGAAAGGCACTAGGGCAATTGGCGTTGGATTATCCATTCCCTGGGTAATTTCGATCATCAACTCTGCTCTGGCAAAAGAGCACAAACTTAGCACAAGCATTGTCAGCGCTATTCTTTTTATCATTGTCTCAAATCCTCTGGCTGAAAACCTAAACTAAATTTACGAAAGTGGCGCTCGAAAACAGCAATGGGAATGTCTTTTATCTCGGGGAAATTTTCCACTTTTTTCACGGCAGCCACCGCTGAACGATCAAACGCGAGGTTACCACTACTGGTTTTAATGTTCACATCGACAATGCGCCCATTGGGAACCATGTCTATGGTTAATTCGCAACGCATTCCATTTCGGGCGGAAGGTGGCCGGCTCCATTTCTGTTCAATTCTGCGCCGGATCACATCAGCGTAACCAGCGGCCTCAGTCGCGAACTCGTCCTCCTGCAGCAACCCTTCCTCTTCTTCCAGCGCTCGCTCAAACTCCTGCTGCAATTGCTCACGTCTTTGCTGTTCGGCTAATTTTTGGTCCTGATCCTGCTGCTTCGCCAGCGCCAGCTCGCGCTTTTTCCTTTCTGCGGCTTTTCTGGCGGCCTCTTCCTGCTCCTTTTTCTTGATGTCGTTTTGGCGTTTTTGTTCTGCCAACAGCTTCTTTCTCTCCTGCTGCTTTCGCTTTGCCACCACATCGACAACCTTAGGTTTTTTCTTGGCAGAAGCTTTCTTCTTGGTTTTTGGTTTCAGTTCGACCAATTTGGCTTCTATATATTTCGGTGGTGCGATCCGTTTTGCTTCCGGTGCCCGTTCCCAGCCATACAGCAGAGCAGCGATCACGGCTCCGTGCAATAGCAAGCTGACGGTAATGGGAATTAGGTAGAAACGGATTAGTGTCATTAATCTGAGGGAGGGTCAGTTACCAAACCAACCGAAGAGGCCCCGGCCTTTTGCAGCTCTGTCATTAGTGACACCACCAAACCATACTCAACATGAGTATCGCCCCATACCAGCACAGGAGTATTAGGTTTTTGTCGCAACACTTTAGCCACGGTGTTCGTAATGGATGCTAACGGTTTCGCCTGTTCCTGCTCGCCTCCCAAGTTCAAATAGTACGTTCCATCGGGCTTGACCGACACGATCAAAGGCTCATCGTCTTTATTTTCCATTGGGGTGGATGGCGCTTGCGGCAAATCCACTTTCACTCCCTGCATCAGCAAAGGTGCCGTCACCATAAACACCACTAGCAGCACCAACATCACATCGATGTAGGGAACCACGTTAATCTCAGCCATTGGCTTACGCTTTGCTTTTCCGCCCATGGTTCTTCTCTATGGAGTTTTTGCGTGCACTTGACGGTGCAGAATCGAAGAAAACTCTTCGGAAAAAGTTTCGTAGCGAGTGGTTAATCGTTCCGCGCTGGCAGAAAAACGGTTGTAAGCGAGAACAGCCGGAATCGCGGCGAACAAGCCCATGGCCGTTGCCACCAAAGCTTCGGATATACCCGGAGCCACAGTAGCCAATGTGGCCTGATGAACATTCGCCAAGCCGCGGAAAGAGTTCATAATACCCCACACCGTCCCGAACAAACCGATGTAAGGGCTAACCGAAGCAACACTCGCCAAAAACGGAAGATTACTTTCAAGCTTCTCCTCTTCGCGTGTCAGCGCCACACGCATCGCCCGCTGTGTACCCTCCATAATCGCGTCCGGATCGGTACTGCCCTGCTGACGCAAACGGGTAAACTCTTTAAAGCCGGCCCGAAAAATATTTTCTATACCTTCAATGGAGTTGCGGTTGGCATTACCGTTGCCCTGGCGATAAAGCTGGGTTAAATCGGTGCCGGACCAAAACAGCGCTTCAAAGGCTTTAAACGCACTACTGGCTTTGCTTTGATAAATTCCACGCTGAACAATCATCACCCAAGACACCATGGAGGCCAGCAGCAACAGAAACATTACGATCTGTACTAGCAGGCTTGCATCGCCTATCAGATGAAGAATGGATAAGGGTTCCTGTTTCATTTAGCTGTTTTCCCCCAAGGATTGACGTAGAGCCGCCACAACAACGTTTGGTAGTGCTTTTGGTTTCATCGTTTGCTGCTGAACACATGCGACTTTAATAGTACCCGAACACAAATGCTCGTCACCACGAAATATTTCTTGCTCAAACACGACATAGGTTCGGGCCAGTTTTTGTAAGTGCACGCCCACTACTAACCTATCATCAAGCTGTGCCGGGCGCCTGTATTCTACATTAGCCGCGGCTACAACCATCAACCGGTCCTCAGCAATAAATGCGGGCTTGCTAAAACCCCGCGAGCGGAAAAACTCTGTACGAGCCCGCTCCATAAATTTTAAATAGTTGACGTAATAAACAATACCACCCGCATCGGTATCTTCGATATAGACTCGCTGAGGATACGAAAATTCAGTCATAAAAATTGATCTTATGAGCCGGGAAGCTCATCTTGCCGATTTTTGCCGCCGACACTATCGGGCGCAACCATATCGAAGTGGCGATAGGCATTTTGGGTTGCCATTCTGCCACGCGGCGTGCGCAGAATATAACCCTGTTGAATCAAGTAGGGTTCAAGCACATCCTCAATGGTATCCCGCTCTTCGCTGATCGCGGCAGCCAAGCTGTCCACCCCCACGGGGCCTCCGGAAAACTTTTCGATTAAGGCCAGCAACAGGCGTCTATCCATATGATCAAAACCATGACTGTCCACATTCAGCATATCGAGCGCCAGATCCGCAATCGATTCGGTGATAATCCCGTCACCTTTGACCTCGGCATAATCGCGTACCCGTCGCAATAAACGGTTGGCAATACGCGGTGTTCCCCTTGCCCTACGAGCAATCTCTATCGCCCCACCCGGCTCTATCGATATGCCCATTAAATTTGCGCTGCGGGTCACGATATAAGTGAGATCTTTAACGTTGTAAAACTCTAGGCGCTGAACAATACCAAAACGATCTCGCAAGGGAGAGGTGAGCAATCCGGCACGCGTCGTAGCCCCCACCAAGGTAAAGGGAGGCAACTCCAGTTTGATGGAGCGCGCGGCAGGGCCTTCGCCGATCATAATATCCAGCTGAAAATCTTCCATCGCCGGGTAGAGAATCTCTTCCACCACAGGGCTTAATCGATGAATTTCATCGATAAAGAGTACGTCACCGGGCTCAAGATTGGTCATTAGGGCCGCCAAATCGCCAGCTCTATCCAGCACCGGGCCCGAGGTGGTTTTTAAATCGCCACCCATTTCTTCGGCGATAATATTGGCAAGTGTTGTTTTACCCAAACCGGGAGGACCAAATACCAGCGTGTGGTCCAGGGCTTCTTTTCGAGCCCGGGCCGCGCCAATAAAAATTTCCATCTGCTCACGAACAACCGGCTGGCCAATATATTCTGCCAACGTTTTAGGCCTTACGGCCCTATCCAGCTGTTCTTCACGCGGCTGCGCGTTGCCGTCAATAATACGATCTTGTTCGATCATGAAATGCTTTATTTTGTAATGAAAAAAGGTGCCACATTATGCAGGGATCATGCTGCGCAATGCCAGCTTGATAAGGTCTTCACTGCGGCTAATTTCAGGTTTTACGACCCGCGATACGGCCTTCGCCGCTTCTGTAGGCTTGTAACCCAAAGCCACCAACGCGCTTTCAGCCTCGGAAATCAATGTATTCTGAGAGATATCACCGGCCTCAGCGGTAAGCGGCTCTGTAATGCCATCCTCACCAGCGGGCGAGATCCAACCTTTTAGCTTATCGCGCATTTCAATAATCAAACGTTCCGCAGTTTTCTTGCCAACGCCGGGCACCTTTACCAGTGCAGTAACGTTGTCGCCCCCCACACAGCGGACAATATCATCCGTTTCCATGGACATAATACCCACGGCCATTTTGGGGCCTACCCCATTAACTTTTATTAGCATCCGAAAGAAATCACGGTCTTTTTTCGAGATAAAACCGAATAGCTGCTGCGAAGTTTCACTCACAGAAAAATGCGTATGTAGAAGAACCGTTTGCTTTAATTCTGGCAGGCGGTAGAAGGTTGACATAGGGGCCAACAAATCGTAGCCCACACCCTGAATATCAACGATCAGTTGAGGGGCCTGTTTTTCGACAAGAATTCCGTTAAGTCTGGCAATCATAGAGGGCAAAGAGCTCCGTTTTGGTTTCTCACCCCGAACAGGCTGCAACATCTCGGTCTGGAGGGCGATACAAAGGAGCTAGTGTACCGCAGAGCGCCAATGAAATTCATCGCCGCAAACATTCAGGTACACGGATTTTGCTGAAAACAGATAAAATCGATTACCTTATCGCAAAGGCTACAGGCAAAAAAATGGGGCAGTAAAAACTGCCCCGAAAAATGACATATGCGAGAGTGTATGCCTTAATACTTCAATAACACCGAGTGTCGTCGGTTCTACTGTTCCACCGCTAAGGTGATCGTGAAACAGAGAGAGACTCGATGCCACACAAACATTGTAACCGGTTACATGGCGTTACGCCACTAAAATGTCGAATATTTTTAGTGTCATATTTTTTTGGTGCCAACAATGTCCATAAACCCACCCCAGAAATCACTCTCACTTTACTGGCGCTTCCCTCATGCGCGATAGCACTTCGCGATGAGAATCGTAATTCAGCGCGCAACGCGCTACGAAATGATCAAGCGCCTCCATTGCGTTCGGCTCCGCTACTGCGTTAAGGCGGTCACGACTTGGAAAGATACCCATTCCGGCAAAAATGCAGTACCAAGAAGGGACAGGGTAAAATCTATCCATCTTTTGACGCTTCACTTCTGCCGCCAGATCCTTCCCACTCATCCAACACTGATAGAGTGCCCTAAGCTGCTGAGAAATATCATCGGGATTTGCCCTAGCATCCCGCCAGTATTCGGTATCATCCCGAGAATTGGTTTTGTAGTGTGTTACGACATAATCTCGAACACCATCAAACTGTTCATTTATACGCTTGTTATAGTCGTTTTGGTGCTTATCGGTAAAATTACCTCGGCCAAAATAATCGACAAACAAGGCAACCGTTTGCTGAACAAGGAATAGCGCAGTCGCTTCCAGCGGCTCAATAAACCCTTGTGACAGACCGACCGCCAGGCAATTTTTACTCCAATGCTGTTTCACACGTCCCACCTTCATTTTAAGGTGCCGCACATCAACATCGGCTTCTTTCGCCCCCAAATGCTCCCGCAATTCAAGCTCAGCCTCGTCTGCACTGCAATAATGACTGGAATACACGTAACCGTTACCAGTCCGGCTGGCCAAAGGAATTTTCCAGGCCCAGCCATGCATCAAGGCAGTAGCCGTTGTCTGCGAGGGCAGCACTTCGCTTGCCTTAGTCCCAAAGGCAACCGCCGAATCGTTAAAGAGAGCATTTCCATAGCTTTCAAACGGTGTTTTAAGGTGCTGTTGAATAAGTAGGCCGTTAAAGCCACTACAATCAATAAAAAAATCAGCCTCGATCTTTTCGCCCTCATCCGTTAATAGCGAAGCAATGCCTCCATTATCTTTCGAATTAATGTGAACGACCGTTCCAACTTGATGGGCTACTCCCATTTGCAGTACTTTTTCTTTTAGGAACTGACCAAGCAGCGCGGCATCAAAGTGATAACCGTAGTGGACTTCGAACGGAAAATTATAGTGAGGCTTCGGGGCGAGATGATTATCCGCCAGACGGGCAGATAAAAAATAGCGGTTCGGATGCGCGTGGGTATCAAACCCTCTTAGCCTCGCTTGAGCATTGGCAATAAACAAAGGCAACGTGTGGCTGTCTATTTGCGAAGCAAACGGATGATAATAGCGGGAAAAGCCAGGCTTTGTTGACCAACCCTCAAACGTGATACCACATTTGTACGTTGCGTTGCAGCGAGGCATCCACTCCTGCTCAGTAATCCCCAGCTGGTCGAAAAGCGTTTTTAGTGCTGGAGTGGAACCTTCGCCCACACCAACGGTACTGATAAGCGCTGATTCCAGCAACACGACATCTACCGGCTGACTCTTCAAGCTATGAGCCAGGATGGCGGCACTCATCCAACCCGCAGTACCGCCACCAACAATAACCATTTTTAAAGGGGAGCCATAATTCATTTTTCACACCCAATAAAAAGGGGCAGCAAGCTGCCCCTTAGTTTCACCTTTTTAAATACCGAACAATTTAGAATTTCACGCGTAAACCTAACGCATAACGAGCTTCGTAAACGTTCTGGTTAACGATGACATCTTCCCACTGCATGTAGCTTTCTTCATACTCTTCCGTAATGTTTGAGCCTTGCAAGTACACAGTGTAATTTTCCATAAACTGGTAGCTTACAGAAGCGTCAATGTACGACGTCGGAGCAGACCACCAAGCAGCAGGGTGACCATCGTTCCACGGCTTACCAATGTAACGCTCGCTACGATAATTATAGGCTAAGCGAGCCTGCAAACCTTCGTATTCATACCACAGAATACCGTTGAACTGGTGCTCTGAGTAATCGGCGATAGGCATGCGAGAACCATAGAAGTCGTTGTCACCGCCTTCTCCATCGGCCCAAGTGTAGTTAAGCGTTGCACCTAAGCCACTCAAAACGCCAGGCAGGAAATCGAAAGCTTGCTGATAGCCCAGCTCCATTCCCTGAATCGTACCGCCTTCTGCGTTAACACGGGATGTCACGTCAATGCCGTTATTACGCACAACACCATCTGAATCAGGCACACCCTGGACCGGCTCAGTTTGGGTCGCGATATATTCATCGACCTCAAAGTAGAACAGACCAGCCGCGATTATGCTGGTTTCACTGAAGTACCACTCATACGACAGATCGTAGTTGTTAGCACGCCATGGATTCATATCAGGATTACCGTCCTGGCTACCACTAACAACTTCAAACACACCTAAGTCAGTATTGTTATTGAAGGTTAGACTTAAACCCAGACCCAAATCGTTGGCCGATAGCTGAGTCATGGTTTTGGTGTAAGCAAAACGCAACTTCATATCTTCCTGAATATCGAAAGATACGTTGAAACGAGGGAGGAAGTCAGTGTAGTTTCGCTTAGTTTCGCGATCGCCAATAGCTGGCCCACGTGCACCACCAATACCCGGATACTCTTGACCATCAACATACACAACGGAGTTGTCCGGACCAGCAATCACCTGATCAATATCGAGAAAGGTACGAACGATTTGCACGCCAAAGTTAGCGTCGTAAGGCACGCCCAGCTCACCAGAGAGGTTGGTCTGAATATAACCGGTGTGGCTTTTTTCGTTGATCTCGTAAGAGCGAGCATTGTTGATTACGGTGGTGTTTCCAGGGTAGAGAGACTCTTGGAAACCGTAAGCATCATCCAATACTTCAGGGTCAATAAAGTAATAACTTTCACCCGAGCTTGCAGGACCAAAGTCACTCAGCTGGTGAATATACCCCATACTATCTAGCTCAGTGAAGTTCCAAGTTTTACCAATCGTGTCGCTGCCGTCACCAGCAATAGCCAGACCAGAATCCTTCCACTTAGCATAGGCAGTCGTAGGATTCCCATCAGCATCGTTATCGGTGAAAGGCGCAATAAAGTCATAGTCTTCACGGCTTACATCACGGCTATGGTATCGATAACCGAACTCAAACGATCCATTGTCAAACTCCAGTTTTCCATCAAAACGAAATACATCCAAGGTAGATTCTTCGTTGACGTTCAAATCGGAGAAAGTGGAAACCAAACCGTAGTCAGACAATTCGTTAGCGAACCCATCAGGGTATACATAGCTAGGGTAGGTGCCAGACATATCGGCGTGAACCAGAACTCGGCCAGGACCTTCACCGCTTGGGTGTACAGGCGCTTCAACTCCGGCAACGCGGGTATTTAATCCATGCTGTGCACCAGAAGTGATGTTTGCGTCTGCAATATTTGCAGTCGAGTTATTCTCGGCATTTGCATGAATATAGCGCGCAGTCGCCGTCAGGTTGTCACTGAAAATGAAATTCGCCTGGAAGTTCGTGTTCAAAGATTCGCGCTTTTCAACACGACTTTCAGCTTTGGCAGTAACACGCAGCGCGTTGAGATCAAACACGGTGGTAGTGTATAAATCTTCGTTGGTATGTCCTTCAGCACTTGGCCCCCGGTTCGTCAACTGAAGAGGCTTCAACCAGTCATATTCCGCCCATGCGTTATCTGCGACCAAACCATTGGCACGTTGATACTGATCCATCTTGGTGTAGAAGATATCGGCAATCAGTTCCACATTATCTGTTGCCTGAAACTGCAAGGTACCGTTAATACCCAAACGATCACGCTCACTCGTACGATTAGTGATTCCGTAATCAATGGTGCCCAAGATCGCGTCATTGGTGTCGCCGTCGCCGGTGACATCAACTTCGGGGTAACCCGGCCAGGAACCATCCTCATGGTAGCCTCTGTACCACCAATCGTTAAACATTCCGTAGCGGTAGTTTGCCAGGTTAGCGTTGGACTCGGAAACCGTTAACAACGCACCAAACTTATCATCGTTAAATCCAGCGAATGCCGCGACTTTATGGCCTTTCTCAGAAACATAGGAACCATCATTTATTTCACCCAAACCGGCAAAAGTCCAACCTTCCACCAATTCAAAGGGGCGACGGGACTTCAAATTGATCGTACCGGACATACCACCAGACAACGTTTTCGCTTCTGATGATTTAATAACATCAACACCAGAAAGTAATTCGGCTGGAATATCTGCAAAATCGGGTTGCGCGGATTCAATTGCGCCGGCACTTAAGTACTGTTCGCCGTTAAGAAAAACGGCAACCTGAGGGGTGCCACGAACATTAACCGTGGTGCCCTCACCGGCATCACGACGAATTTGAACACCGGTAACACGCTGCAATGCATCGGTAACAGTGACATCTGGTAGCTTACCAATGTCTTCAGCACTAATCGAATCAACGACTGAAACCGCTTCACGCTTGATATCAATAGCACGATCCAAAGAGCTGCGAATACCCGTTACAAGGACTTCTTCCAACTCTTCTTGTGCTAGAGAAACATCAGCGCCAAGGACTAAACTGGCCGCAATACAGCTGGAAAGCAGCTTACGGTTAAAAGGGATTTTTCGTAACATGACCTTAATTCTCCCAATGATTATGGATTTTATTTTGTAGTGAAATTCAAGTTTCACTATTTCTAACAGCTATCCAAACCTCTCGGCAATCGAGCAGCAGAAAGGTTGGGATGGCATACCGAGCGACTACGCCAGTTCGGCAACAATGGCGTAACCGATTACATTTTTTGTTATTTTGCTTCGCTTTTTTGCTCTGTTATTGCGTAATCCTCCGCCTAATGCAGGGCTGTAAATTCGCTCAATAATAGATACGCCATATTGACGCGTAAAAAACGATACGAACGATTTGCGTCGATATTTTTAGCGGTAACTGCTATCGCATACAGCTCACCCAGACGCCACTGCATGCGAGAAAAACGCGCCAAAACCCAGAAAAAGCCGAATTATCCGAAAACTTGAGCCAACCTAAAATCACTACTGACGTTCCACCTGATCCATTAACTCTATGATCCAGAGCGAAGCAATTCTTTTTCTATGCGGATTATATACAGCGTAAAAACACACATTCGCCTACTTTTTACACAGCCGATCAGGCTAACATTATTCTTATCGAGGACCATAGTAACCGGTTACATTTTTGTGCGCTACATCTAAAATCACAAATTTTATTTTCCTGGGAATTGGCTAAAAAAAGACGCTTGAAACAGAGCGACGGGCGCAGCAAGCTGCTAAACGTTTAGGTGACTAACGGCAGGAAGCTGAGCCCGCCTACTCGTTTCCCAGTAGCTCCCGCGCCAAATTTAACGACAGGAAACGAGCTAGACGATCCGCCCTCGGCGAAATTTTTTGGCCCCAGCCTGCTTAACCAAAGCACTAAACGCGTAGGCATGGCATATTGCTACCGCAAGGGCATCTGAAGCGTCTTCCGGTGGTGCCTTAGGCAAGGCGAGTAAAGCCTTCACCATATGTTGCACCTGAATTTTATCTGCTGCGCCGGTTCCTACTACCGCCTGCTTGACCTTTCTTGCTTCGTACTCGGCAACGGGTAACCCCTGATTAACGGCTGCAACTATCGCGGCACCGCGCGCCTGACCGAGTTTAAGCGCAGAGGAGGCACTCTTAGACATAAATACGTGCTCGATCGCAAACTCCTGAGGCTGGTAGTGCTCAATAACTTCCGAGAGAGAGTCAAAAATCACTTTTAACCGATCAGCCAAACAATCAGAAGCCAGCATCGACTTGGGAATACGTACAACACCGCTAGCAATGTAAGTTAGTTTATTACCTTCGTGGCTAATAATGCCGTAACCCATTTTACGAGACCCTGGATCAACACCTAGAATAAGAGACATGGAAAAAGCACCCCACCACAAAAGAGGGCTGCATACTACCACAAGCAGCAACGCGCCCTTTGCTCACCAACGCCCCTAGAGCTTCAAACAAAACACTCAAGTAACCAGTAGGATACAAGCACGCGCTCAACAACAACCTTCTCCAGATTTCTGCTAGGCTTATAACTATTATCAAACCGAACCTCGGGCCATATACCCTTTATATGAAAGCACTGATAGCAGCATTAACAGGAAGCGTACGGGATTTACTACCCATTGTGCTGGTGATCGCATTTTTTCAGGCGGTTGTATTGCGGCAAGCACTGCCCAATATAATCGAGATTCTTGGAGGGCTGCTTATGGTGGTCATCGGCCTAACCCTCTTTATTCGCGGCCTGGAAATTGGGCTTTTTCCCGTAGGCGAGAATATGGCCAATGCGTTTGCACGTAAAGGTAGTGTTATCTGGCTACTCCTATTTGCTTTTTGTCTCGGCTTTGGTACGACGGTAGCGGAGCCCGCGCTTATCGCGGTAGCTGCAGAGGCTGCCAGCGTTGCGGCAGAAGGGGGCGTTATCGAAAACAATGAAGATGCGCTGGCGCAGTATGCCAACGGCTTGAGAATGACTGTGGCTCTAAGCGTAGGTATCGCTATATTAGTGGGCGTTTTAAGAATCCTTAGAGGGTGGCCAATTCAATATCTCATTGTTGGCGGTTATATCATGGTAATTATTGTCACCATGTTTGCCCCCAAAGAAATTATAGGCATTGCCTACGACAGTGGTGGTGTTACCACATCAACGATAACAGTCCCCTTAGTCACTGCTTTAGGCGTTGGACTGGCATCATCTATTAAAGGACGAAACCCAATGATTGATGGATTCGGTTTGATCGCCTTCGCCTCTCTTACCCCAATGATTTTCGTTATGATCTACGGCATAGTCTTCTAATCATGAATTTTATAGCTGAATATTTACAGGTTTTCGCATCCACTGTACGGGATGTGCTACCCATTGCAGCGATTATTTTTGGCTTTCAATTTTTTATTATTCGTAAGCGTATACCCGCGCTCCCTAGCGTACTCGCAGGCTTTGCTCTCGTCATTATAGGGCTTTCATTTTTTTTGATGGGCCTCGAAAAAGCCTTGTTCCCAGTCGGCCGTTTAATGGCTGAACAACTTACGGCTCTTAACGACCCACATACTGGTTATCTATGGGTTTATATTTTTGCCTTTGCCATTGGCGCCAGTACAACTATCGCCGAACCCTCTTTAATGGCGGTTGCCATTAAAGCCAACCAAGTGTCCGGTGGTGCCATCGGCATCTGGGGCTTGCGTATATCGGTTGCTATTGGCGTTGCCGTTGGCATAACACTTGGTGCTTGGCGCATTGTTACGGGCTACCCCATTCATTGGTTTATCGTCGCGGGCTACGTTATTGTTGTTATCCAAACGACCTTTGCCCCTAAGCTCATTGTGCCCCTTGCTTATGACTCTGGTGGCGTAACCACTTCTACGGTAACTGTTCCACTTGTTGCCGCACTCGGACTTGGACTAGCAGAACATATACCCGGTAGAAGCCCGCTTATCGATGGCTTTGGGCTAATCGCTTTTGCAAGCCTATTCCCTATAATATCAGTAATGGCCTACGCGCAAATTGCTGAATGGCGGGCACATAGAGAAGCCCGTCGTGAAATTAATTCCAGATATGAACGAGGTGCATCCGATGAGATTTAAATTGATTTTGGTTTTTACCGAGGATTCAAAAACCAATGCCATCATGGAAGCCGCACGCAAAGCGGGTGCTACGGGCTCAACCATTATTAATCATGCAAGAGGAGAAGGGCTGAAGCAGAAAAAAACATTCTTCGGCCTTTCTCTGGAAACCCAACGAGATGTCCTGCTATTTTTAGTGGAAGAGCATTTGAGCCGGCAAATATTGGAGCGTATCGCCAATGTGGGCGAATTTGACTCCAGCCCGGGAACAGGAATCGCAATCCAAATCGATGTAGAAGACGCCGTAGGCATAGCCCATCAAGCACAAGAATTATCAGAAATTGTCGAGGAAGAACTATGAGCCGCAAAGTCATCACTTGCCGCGATGTTATGAACCAACGTTTTGCCATCGTTGATGGTTTAACATCCGTGTCAGAAGCATTGAAAATTATGAATGAGAACAACTATAAAAAAGTCATCATCAAAAAGCGTGACGAACATGACGAGTGGGGGCAGGTTCTACTGTCAGATATCGCAAAACATGTGATTGCAAAAGATCGCTCCCCTGAGCGCGTAAACTGCTATGAAATTATGGCCAAACCCATTGTCTCCGTACGACAAGAGATGGACATTAAATACTGCGCCCGCCTATTCAATTCGTTTGGCCTTTCATCTGCTCCGGTAATCGAGGAAGAAAAAGTGATAGGTGTTGTTAGCTACAACGATATTGTGTTGAGCTGGTTAGATTACCTTGAGGCGAGAGCAGAATAAACCCTACCTTTCTGCCAACGCCAAATAACAGACTGCATTACTCGTCTGCTTACCAGCAAACCATCATGAGGGCCTTCGCTCGCCCCAAACCTAGCCACAAAAAAAGGCCGGGCCATACGGCTCGGCTTTTTCTTTAACGCACTAATTTCTTCAATTGTCGGCTACCAACGAGAATAAGCAGCATTAACCAACCCACACTACCTCCACCGCCGGAATCACCAGCCGCAGAACTGGATGAGCTGCTAGAGCTTAAAGAACTGCTGGAACTGGACTGAGAGCTAATTGAGCTTACACCATCGAATACTGACGCCAGTACAGACGTTGCTTTAATACCGTTTGCACCATTAACAAGGCGCTCTCCCCATACACTTAAACGGGAAACATCAAAACCCTCAACAATATCCAAAGAGACACAACAATCGCCATTGCCAGACCATGACCAACCTAAATAACCAACACCTTTCTCCTCTGTATAGGCGAAAATGGTGTCTTCATCGACATTCGCCCCCTGATGATCGGCACCAAACTCGCCAACAATCAGTGGAATAGAGTTATGTGCCAAAAATCCGCCAATATAGTCTTCAATTCGCTCCTTAGTAGCGTAAACCTGATACATATGCACACTAAAAATGGTGTTACTTAAGCTATCGGCAGCAAACACTGCAGTCGCATCGTTATACATAGTATCGTTGTGGTCTTGCCCCCAATTTGGCCCATCGACAACCAGAGTATGGGTAAAACCATCATTTCGTAAGCGGGTAATAGCTGCAATATGAGAGTCCTTCCAATCGTTTGCAGCCACGCCCGTGTTACCAAAAGGCTCATTAGCGATATTGATAAGGATGTAATCCTCTTCACCCTTCAGCACATCGCCAATCTCAATCCAATAATCAACGGCGTTACTTAAGTGCGTAGATCCACTTTGCTCGGGGTAGCCCGTAGAGTCATGAACCTCCAACATACATATCAGCTGGTTAGCTTTACACCCACCAATAATATTTGCCACGGAACTGCTGGAATCTTTTGTCCAGCGATCGCCATTCGACAGCACAACGCGAACAGTGTTTGCACCAGTACTCGCGATATCCTCTAACGAAGTACTCAGTTCATTCCTATACCAGGTGTGAGCATGATTCACTCCACGCATAACAAAACGTTGCCCGTTGGCATCCAAAAGCTTGGTGCCACTAACGGAGAAACCCGCCCATCCAATTTGGGCAAAGAGCACTAGCGCAACAATGGGAAACCACAAAAAACTTTTAATCTTCATTCAACGACCTCTATTTGGGAACATTCAGATGCCACTCCCCGGCTGATCGATATGGGAAAGATCCGGTAAACCTGGCGGAAAAGTATACATTATGATGTCTCTCACAGCACATGGATCTTTGTGCTAGGCTAACAATAAATACATCACCGCTGAAGTCATAGACAATGGCAACAAAGCACCCGGTCACACACCTCGGGTGAGACTCTAACCCCCTAACAATCGTGAATTACTGTTACTAATGACACATATCAACGTGTACATACGTAACAACACCTAAAATGCGTTAAACTTTAAGCAATACAAGAGAATGGTTCTCAAATAGTTCGTCCTAACAACGACGTACGCGTTCCATTGGTAGAAAGTGAGATATCACTGCAAACCCAAACTGGAGGTAGACACCTTGGGTAATCAAAACAACTCCGATTTACAGCAATTAAATGCATTGGTCGAAAAGGTCCAAAAGGCCCAAAAGATTTTTGCAAACTATTCACAAGAGCAGGTTGACAAAATCTTCCGTGCAGCTGCTTTAGCAGCTTCAGATGCCCGTATTCCACTGGCAAAGATGGCTGCGAAAGAAACCGGTATGGGTATTGTTGAAGATAAGGTGATTAAAAACCACTTTGCATCTGAATACATTTACAACAAGTACAAAGATGATAAAACCTGTGACATTTTGGAAGAGGACGACGAGTTCGGCACAATGAC
The DNA here is from genome assembly GCF_014211975.1 of Teredinibacter haidensis. Taxonomy (NCBI): domain Bacteria; kingdom Pseudomonadati; phylum Pseudomonadota; class Gammaproteobacteria; order Cellvibrionales; family Cellvibrionaceae; genus Teredinibacter; species Teredinibacter haidensis. The sequence continues at coordinate 3,005 of NZ_CP060084.1, read as the reverse complement.
AATTGCCGAGCCAATCGGCATTCTTTGCGGTATTGTCCCCACTACAAACCCAACGTCTACAGCAATTTTTAAGGCGCTAATCTCCCTTAAAACACGTAATGGTATTATTTTCTCTCCACACCCACGAGCGAAAAATTCCACCTGTGAAGCTGCGCGTATTGTATTAGACGCCGCAGTTGAAGCCGGTGCACCTAAAGATATTATTGGCTGGATAGAACAGCCATCGGTTGAACTATCTAACCAGCTTATGACCCACCCTGCCATTAATTTAATTTTGGCAACCGGTGGCCCCGGCATGGTGAAGGCCGCTTACTCTTCAGGTAAGCCCGCAATTGGTGTTGGCGCGGGTAACACTCCCGTCGTCATCGATGAAACCGCAGATATTAAACGCGCAGTCTCTTCGATCTTAATGTCTAAAACCTTCGATAACGGCGTTGTGTGTGCTTCAGAGCAAGCAGCGATTATTATGGATGAGGTCTATGATGCCGTTAAGGAACGCTTTTCAAATTACGGCGGTTACATCCTAGACAAGAAAGAAGCAGACGCCGTACGCGCAGTTATTCTGGTTAACGGTGCTCTCAATGCCAAAATTGTTGGCCAAAGCGCCGTAGACATAGCAAAAATGGCTGGTATTAAAGTTCCGTCTAATACCAAAATTTTGATTGGTGAAGGCGCAGAATTAAACGAGAGCGAGCCTTTCGCTCACGAAAAATTATCGCCAACACTTGGGATTTTCCGCGCTTCAACATTCGAAGATGCACTAGCTAAAGCGGAAAAAATGGTCGAAATGGGCGGGATTGGACACACCTCCTGTTTGTACACCGACCAGGATACCAACAACGAGCGTATCCGTGAATTTGGGCGCCGCATGAAAACCGCACGTATTATTATCAATACACCCGCATCCCACGGCGGTATTGGTGATCTGTACAATTTTAAACTTGCACCATCACTGACCCTCGGTTGCGGTTCCTGGGGCGGGAATTCAATTTCTGAGAACGTTGGTCCCAAGCATTTGATCAACAAAAAAACTGTCGCAAAACGAGCTGAAAATATGCTTTGGCACAAACTACCAAAATCTATTTATTTTCGTCGCGGTTCCGTAGCTGTTGCTATGGACGACCTCGATCACAAAAAACGCGCATGCATTGTTACCGACCGTTATCTCTTTAACAATACTAGCCACGTTTCTGACCTGGTGAAGTTATTAAAGTCCAAAGGCTTGGATACCGAAGTCTTTTACGAAGTTGAAGCAGACCCTACCCTTAGTATCGTACGCAAAGGCGTAGATGTACTAAACAGTTTCCAGCCCGACGTTATTATCGCACTCGGTGGCGGCTCGCCAATGGATGCGGCAAAAATCATGTGGGTTATGTACGAGCATCCAGAAGTATCATTCGAAGAGCTTGCACTGCGCTTTATGGACATTCGTAAGCGAATTTACAAATTCCCCAAAATGGGCAAAAAAGCCGAGTTAGTCGCGATCACCACCACTTCCGGTACGGGTTCAGAGGTAACACCTTTTGCTGTTGTTACTGATGATAAGACTGGGCAAAAGTACCCTATTGCGGATTACGAACTAACACCGAACATGGCTATTGTTGATGCCAACCTAGTAATGAACATGCCTGGCCCATTAACAGCATTCGGCGGTTACGACGCGGTAACTCACGCAATGGAAGCCTATGTTTCTATTCTGGCCAATGAATATTCGGACGGCCAGGCGTTGCAGGCACTTAAGCTGCTGAAGACTTATTTGCCCAGCAGCTACAAAAACGGTGCGCAAGATCCTGTAGCTAGAGAAAAAGTGCACAATGCGGCGACCATTGCCGGCATTGCATTTGCGAACGCATTTTTGGGTATTTGCCACAGTATGGCTCACAAGTTGGGAGCCGAGTTCCACTTACCACACGGTCTGTCAAATGCTTTATTGCTAACCAATACTATTCGCTATAACGCGACTAATATCCCGACCAAGCAAGCGGCCTTTTCGCAATATGATCGACCAAAAGCGCTTCAACGTTACGGTGAAGTGGCACAGGCACTCGGGTTTAATCAAGAGCGTACCGCAGATAGAGTCGAGGCCCTGTTAATTTGGCTCGACGAATTGAAAGTCGAATTGGATATCCCTTTGTCGATTAAAGCTGCTGGTGTATCAGAAGCAGACTTTTTAGCTAAAGTAGATAATCTGGCAGAAGAAGCCTTTGATGATCAGTGCACTGGTGCCAACCCTCGTTATCCTCTGATTAGTGAGTTGAAGCAGATTCTTCTCGACTCCTACTACGGACGGGCGTACACCGAGGAGTATGATCGCGAAGAAGCTGAGCTCATCGAGCTTCCCAAGGCAAAGAAGATATCTAAAAAGAGCGCCTAAACAAGCTAAGTACACTGTATTTTTGGTGACTTAAAACAAACAAAGCGGGCTCCGAATAAAATCGAGAGTCCGTTTTTTTTGATCGAAAAAACAGATCATAAACCCTAGCGCAGGGCAAGTGTCTCATCTTATTAACCAGTGACAAACAGCACTGTTATTCATCAATATTTCCACACTAACCAAAAAACCCGATAATAAGCTGCTGCCTTCAATCCCAAAACGGGACACTAAAACCCCTACCAACAGCCCTACGCTCATATGAACTAGAAAATATGCTACTCCGACCTAATCGAGCATTCATCGACGGCCGGTAAGCACGAATCAGTTTTACGCAAGAGCTTTATAAGTAGCAACATTCGGACAGGGCGATTCCTCTTCCTAATAGTAACAATTATCGGCATAGCCCCAAATAATATACCCGAACCCGGTCCTCAATATTTAGGCGCTTTATCCTCACCACCAAAGAGGCCATTAGGTAGGTAAAGTGGGGATATAGGTCCATAGCGCTGCTCGAATTGCATCCTTAGCGCCATGAACAAGCAAAGAACTTTTTAGACGGGAGCTAAACGATTCCGATTCCCCGTCAGGAACAGCTACGGCTCTACGGCCTAGTCACAATCGTCAGAGCGTA